>DAOUAT010000412.1:0-2875 GCA_034433275.1 Anaerolineae bacterium | reverse complement strand
CGTGAGCGCGTTCTTCGTGGGCAAGCCCAACCCGCTGATGATGCGCATGGCCCTGAAACACCTGGGCGTACACTCGGAAAACACCGTGATGGTCGGCGACCGCATGGATACGGATGTGATCGCCGGCGTGCAAACGGGCCTGGAGACGATCCTGGTGTTGACCGGCGTCACGCGGCGCGCCGACGTTGCGCGCTTCCCCTATCGGCCCACCATGGTCCTGGACTCCGTGGCAGATATCGAGCCGTGATCCGGTGCGTCAGGCTGGACGTCGCAGCTTGCTGCGTGGTTGGCCGCGTCGCGGCGCGACCCTTATGCGCTGCTGGCCGCCGGCCCGGCCGGCCGCACCAGCGGCGCGTTCGCCAGCGTCTCCGCCGCCTCTTCCGGCGTCACCGGGTTGATGTAGAATCCCGAACCTTCCTCGAAGCCGGCCAGCCGGGTGAGCTTGGGGATGATCTCCAGGTGCCAGTGGTAGTCAAACTGGATGGTGGCCCAGTAGCCTGCGCGCGGCCGGCGGAACGGCGCCGTATGGATCAGGAAGTTGAACGGCGGGTCGTTCAGCGCGGTGCGCATCTTCAGCAGCACCGTCTTCAACGCTTCCGCCAGGCCGGCGTACTCGGGCTGGCTGATGGCCACGAAATCACAGTTGTGCTGTTTGGGCACGATCCAGGTCTCGTAAGGCACGCGCGCGGCGAAGGGTGAGATCACCAGGAACGTGTCATTCTCGAACACCAACCGCTCGCGGGTCAGCTTCGACTCCTGCTTGATGATGTCGCAGAAGACGCAGCGGCGCTTGAAGTCGTAATACCGCTGCGCGCCGACCAACTCCTCTTTGACGCGCTTGGGCGTCACGGGTGTGGCGATGAGCTGCGAATGCGCATGGCTCATGGTCGCGCCGGCCAGATAGCCCTGGTTCTTGAAGATCAGCACATATTTGAAGCGGTCATCCCCACCCAGGTCGTGCATGCGCTCGCGATAGGCGCGGATCACGTTGGCGATCTGCGGTTCGGACAGATCGGCGAGCTCCAGGGCATGATCAGGGGTTTCGATGATGACCTCGTGCGCGCCGACGCCGGACAGCATGTCGAACATCCCTACGCCCTCGCGCACCAGCTTGCCCTCGATGCGTAAGACCGGGTATTTGTTGGGCAGCACGCGCACTTGCCAGCCTGGCGAGTTGCGCGTCGTTCCCGGCGTGCGGATCGCGTAGATCTCGGTCGGATCCCGGCTCTCTTGTCCGCCGCAAAACACGCACGGCGCGGGTTTGCGCTCAGCCGTAGCCGGCACAGAGAGATCGGGCCGCCCTGCCCGTTCGGGCGCGATGATCACCCATCGCCCCATCACTGGATCACGACGTAACTCGGACACGGTTCCTCCCTGCTGGCTCGGGGCTACGGCCCCGAGCCGCGGCCATAGCGCCGGGCTGCGGCAAAGAACGCCTCGCTGTTTGCGGCCGGGTACAACAGCGGTTGATCAGGGGCCAGCACCAGGCCCCCAGCCCGACCCAGGTTAGCGACCGCCAGACGGACCGCTTCCGCCACATCGTCGGGCGTCCCTTCCAGCAGCGTGCGGGTGGGCACGCCGCCGTAGAAGCCGATCCCAAAGGGGCGTTGCGCGGTGGCCGCGCCGTATTGCGCCTTCAGGGCCGGCAGGTCGCACAGGTCACTCTCCAGGTTGAAAGCCGTCACCCCCGCAGCGAGCAGATCAGGGATGAACGCCTCGGCCCGGCCGCAGGTGTGAAAGAAGACCGGCGCGCTCGCCGCGTGGTAGACCGCGATGATGCGCGCCAGGCCCGGCAAGATCACGCGGCGCCATAGCCGCGGGTTGAGAAACGGGCCTCCGGCGCCCGCGTAATCGTCGGCCAGCCAGCCAGCCTCGGCGCCCGCGGCCAGGTAGGCCCGCGCGATGGCGACATGGTGATCTGCGATTCGCTCCAGGGCGGGCCGGCACGCCTCCGCATCGCGGGCCAGGGCCAGCAGGGCGTGCTCCGTCCCCAGCAGCGATGAAAAGCGATCCAACAGCCCGACCGGATGCTCGCCGATAGCCAGACAGTCGTCAGGTGCGATGGGGGCCAGGGCCGCGGCGAACGCTGCAGCCGGCGGCGGCTCAGGGGCCGCTTGCGTCAGGAGCTCGGTCAGAGAGCCGGCCGCGGGCGCCGCGGGATACGACTCGGCCGGCTCGCCGGCGCCCGGCCGATAGTCTTCGGGCAGCGGCGCCCAGGTGACGCCCCAGGCGTCGAGCCCGGCGCGCGGCGGTTTGCGGCCCGGATAATCCACCAGGGCGAACGCGCCTTCACCGGTATAGGGGACATGATCGGGCGTCTCGTGGCGCAGCGCGCACAGCAGGTTGCGCTTATTTGGGTGCATGTTACCCTGTCAGTGTGTTCCGGTAGATCCAGGCCGCCGTGTGGAATGCTTGCGCCGCGATCAGCGCCCAGCCGGCCGCGCGCAACGCGGCCCGTTCCGGCAAAGCGCGCGGCAGGACGTAGGCCAGCAGCAGCGCGGCCGGCACGACTGCGGGCGCGAACAGGTCCCAATCCTTCTGCCCGCCATAGTCCGCGTTCCAGATCAGGGTGAACACGAAATACGCCCCGGCGGCCCACAGCAAAAAGACGAACGTCTGGTCGTGGCGCGGCAGGCGGCGCCACGCCAGCGCTGCGGTCAGCGCCAGGCCCGAGAGCACGACGGGCGCGGCCAGGATTTGCAGGTTCACGATGTCGAGCAGATGGGCCAACGAGAACATGGTGTAGTGCTGCCATTCGGTGGTCGCCTGGAACAGTGGCACGAACCACTGCCGGTCGCCGCCGCCGGGTGAATCCACCCCCAGCAGCTTCCCGAACCCGTGGTCGCCCCCCAACATCAACGCGCTGACCCCGGCA
>DAOUAT010000411.1:0-4064 GCA_034433275.1 Anaerolineae bacterium | reverse complement strand
GCCGGGCCGACCGTTGGATCGCGGTCGGCAGCGGCGTCGCGCTCGGCCTGGCGTTCCTCACGCGCTCGCTGACTGCGATCGGCTACGCGATCCCCTTCGTGAGCTACAGCCTGGCGCAGATCGCGCTGCGCCGCCAGCGGGGCTGGCCCAATTACCTGCTGATGGCGCTGGCCGGCGGCGCGGTGGCTGCCCTGCTGCCGCTCTACCAGTGGGCCGTCACCGGCGACCCGCTGCTGAACCCCTACGTGTTGTGGTGGCCTTACGACAAAGTCGGCTTCGGGCCGGGCATCGGCTGGATGCCGGGCGGGCACTCGCCGTACTATGCCTGGCTGAACCTGCGCCAGGACCTGCGCCACGCGGCCACCGACGTCCTCGGCTGGCCGGGGCTGAGCTGGGCGCCGGTGGTGGTGGCGCTGACGCTGCAACCGCCACACATCAACGCAGCGGAGCACCCTGAGCAGCACACAAATGTAGCAGAGCATCCTGAGCGAAGGGCCACAGCCCGTAGTCGAAGGATGCGGAGCGGTCTTTCGGATAAGGTCGCATCCTTCGACTGGTCGCTATTCGTTAAGCAGTTTGGCTCGCAGACCCGCTCAGGATGCTTACGTGTCTTTAGGATAGCCTGGCGCGAGTGGCTGCTCATCACCCCCTTCGTCGCCCTGGTCATCGTCTACCTCTTCTACTGGATCGGCTCGCCGGTGCGGCTGTGGGGGCCGCGCTACTACTTCGAGGGCTTCGCCGTGCTGTGGATCGCCGCCGCCGTCGGCCTGCTTCGGCTGTGGGATTGGGGAGCCGCGCGGCGCTGGCTCCGCCCGGTGCTCGTGGGGGTGGTCGGCGTGATGCTGATCACCAACCTGGGCATCAACCTGCCCGGCCGGCTGGCCCAAGTGCAGGCGCTTTACGGCAGCGGCCGCGCCATGCTGGCTCCGGTGGTCGAAGCCGACATCCACAACGCCCTGGTCTTCGTCAGCGGCGAACACTGGCGCGACTACGGCGCGTTCCTGGCGCAGATGGACCCGCTGCTGGAGGACGATGTGCTCTATCCGACGGTGGAAGGGCCGGAGAAGGACGCGGCGCTCATCGCCGACTTCCCCGGCCGGGCGGTGTATCGCCTGGTGGATGGGGAGCTGCGGCCGGCGAGATGAAGGGGGTGTGTTCAAATTGTATCTGACTGCACCCAACTGTCATGCTGAGCGGGTCGGTAACGATACTCTCATCGCGGAGACCATCTAGCGAAGCATCTCGGCGGCAGCGCCAACCCTAAAGCCAGGACGAGATGCTTCGCTGGTTACTCGCCGTGTTGCAGCAGCTGTGGTTGACCCGCTCAGCATGACAGAATGGGATACCAAACACCGTGCAAGCCAGGCACAGAAACAAAACGAGAGTTGATTGACCGTGAGTAAAGACAAACGTTACCATATCTGGACCATCGGCTGCCAGATGAACGAGGCCGATTCGGGCCGCGTGGCCGCCGAGCTCGACGCGCTGGGCTACGCGCCCACCGACGAGCCGCGGCAGGCCGATGTGATCGTGCTCAACACCTGCGTGGTGCGCCAGAGCGCCGAAGACCGCGCCGTGGGCCGGCTGTGGTCACTGAAACCGCTCAAGGATCGCCACCCCAACCGGGTCATCGCGCTGATGGGCTGTCTGGTCGGGATCAAGCCGAACCGGGCCCTGCAGGAGCGTTTCCCGTTCGTGGACGTGTTTATGCCGCCCTCAGATCCCGGCCCGCTGGTGAGCTTCTTGACGGAGGATAAGGCTGAGGTTGAGGTTCAGGATAAGGTTGAGGTTGAGGGAAAGGGGATCGAGGCGGAATTGACCGCGGCGCGGCACGCGTTCCAGGACGCTGCCAGCCCCGAAGCCGCGGCCATCGGGCTGGTGGATGAATTCGGATTTGGGATTTCAGATTTCGGATTAGATATCGGATTAGGAGCAAGCAACACAGCCGCGCCACAATCCGCAATCCACAATCCGCAATCCACAATTATCCAAAGCGTCCGCCACCTCTCCCTCAGCGGCCAGGCGCCGGTGGCAGCCAACGTGCCCATCGTCTACGGCTGCTCCCACGCGTGCACCTTCTGCATCATCCCCTCCCGCCGCGGGGTCGAGCGCTCCCGGCCGCTGGCCGAGATCGTGGCTGAGGTCGAGGGGCTGGTCGCACAGGGCGTGCGCGAAGTCACGCTGCTGGGCCAGATCGTGGACCGCTACGGCAAGGACTTTCCCGGCGAACGGCCCGATCTGGCCGATTTGCTCCGAGCCGTGCATGAGGTGAATGGGTTGTGGCGCATTCGCTTCCTCACTAGCCACCCCAACTACATGACCGACCGCATCTTGCGGGCCGTGGCCGAACTGCCCAAGGTCTGCGAGCAGATCGAGGTGCCCGCCCAGGCCGGGGATGACGAAGTGCTGGCGGCCATGAAACGCGGCTACACCGCCGACGACTACCGCCGGCTGGTGGACCACATCCGCCAAATGATCCCCGGCGCGGCCGTCCACACCGACATCATCGTCGGCTTCCCCGGCGAAGCGGCCGAGCAATTTCAGCGCACCTACGACCTGCTGGCCGAGCTCAAACTAGACAAAGCGCACCTGGCGATGTACTCCCCGCGCCCCGGCACCGTCAGCGCCCGCCGCACGGCCGACGACGTGCCGCCGGAAGAGAAAAAGCGCCGCTGGGACGCCCTGGACGCGCTCCAGGCGCACGTGGTCGGCGAGATCAACCGCGGACTGCTGGGCGAAACGGTCGAGGTGCTGGTGGAGGAGTTGCACAAGGGCAAATGGCGGGGCCGCACGCGAACGAACAAACTGGTCTTCTTCGCCGATGCCGCCGACTGGCGCGGTAAGCTGGCGCAAGTGCGAATCACGTGGGCGGGGCCGTGGTCCATGATCGGGGACGTGGCCGCGGGATAGCGTCGGACGTCGCAGCTTGCTGCATTTCCTGGCCCATGCGACTCGCACCGCTTAAGGCTTAACAACGTAGCCGGCGCTCATCCGAACGCCGGCTACTGCGTTTACTCAGGAGCTATCGCGCCCGGCTCACGGGTCGGGCGGGATGCACAGCTTCTGACCGATGTAGATCTTGTCCGGGTTGGTAATCTTGTTCAGCCGCATGATATCGGTCACCGAAACCCGGTAGAAAGCTGCCAGGCCGCTCAAGGTCTGCCCCGGCCTCACGATGTGCCAATAGGCGCACGGGCTGGGCACCGGGGGCGGGGGTTGATGCTTCTGGCGGTCGTAGAACTTGACTGTCACACACTCCAGCCTCGGCGGCCAAGTGACGGTGACTTCCTTGGTCAGCGGCCCAACAGGCAGCCAGCCCGCCAGCTCGGTCACCTTGACCTGGTAGCGGCCAGGATCCAGGTTGCCGAAGCGGAAGTAACCCAGGCCGTCAGTAGTGGCGTTTTGCTCGACGCCCGTGGCCAGGTTCTTCAGGGTCACCGGCCAGCCGGGCAGGCCCACCTTTTGGTTGTAGTAGTCCAGCTTGTAGCCATCAATGCAGATGTCGCGCGGCTTCTGCTTGTTGATGAACTCAACCGGGATGCACGCCGGCTGGTCAGTGGGCACGACCTCATACACGTTCTTGGTCGGCGTCATCGGGAGCCAGCCAGGCTGAAGCTCCTCCCACACTTCGTACTTGCCCACAGGCAGGTTGCCGAACTTGAAGTAACCGGTGCCATCGGTGGTCGCAGAGACCGCTGCACCGCCGGCAACCGGCCTCAGCCACACCTTCCAGCCGGGCAGTCCGACCTGGAGATCGTCGCGCTTGTAGCCATCAATACAGCCGCGCGGCGACTGGTTGCGGAACGTCGGAACGCGCGTACACAGTTTGGCGGCGGCGATGTTCACCTTGAACATGTCTGGGGTGAGCGCCGTCCAACCTGTCTTGTGCTCCTCAGTGAAGACCCAGTTGCCCAGGGTCAGGCCATTGAAGCGATAGTAGCCGTGCGCGTCGGTCACCGTGGTCATGCTCAGCGTCGGGTCGGCTTCCGATTGGGCGGTGATGGTCCAGCCGGCCAGGCCCTTGCCATTCTCGTCCACCTTGAAGCCATCCGCGCAGACATCCG
>DAOUAT010000410.1:0-10002 GCA_034433275.1 Anaerolineae bacterium | reverse complement strand
CACTCCGCGCCGACGGAACAGCGCGAAAATCTCTCGCTGGCGCAACACCATCACCATGACGCCCAGGTAGCCAAAGAGCACTGCGACGATGGTGGGCAGGATGCTGTTAAAAGGAAATGGCAAGGAAGACAACGGCAACGCCGCCAACGCAGCGATCACCAGGCCCAAGATCAATCCGATGATCCCGGCCAGCAGTTGCGCCGCGGTCATCTCGCGAATGGCGCGGCGCAGCCAGGCCGCGGGTCGCGTGGTCAGCCACGGCGCGACAATTACACCGAGCAGCGCCCCGCCGGCGGTGAGGGGCAGGATGTAACGCAACGACGTTGAATTCAGCTCGGAGGTGCCCGCCCAGATCGTGCCTGCCAACCACCCGATAATACCGAAAATAATAAGTCCTAAGATGCGAAAGATCACTTCGGCAGCCATATGGGCCCATCCCTTTCTGTGTGATGCATGAGCGCCCCAGGGGCGCAATTCTACGGCCGGTGAGACCGCAACAGGACAGCCTCCTTTCTCGGCGTTTGGTCATGATTTGGCTTTCGCTGAGGCGTATGATACAGCGAATTTACACCGCTATCATACACCCATTCAACGTCTTGTGCAATTGCAGAGGTGTGCGGGGTACATCTCCGGTTGGGGCAACAGCAAGCGCGGCAGACTTAAGGCGACAAAGAATGTCCCGAATCACTGACCTGAGTGCAATCATCGGCCCAGCTGCCGGTAGCGCGCGCTGACCAGCGCGTGCAAGGGTTCGCCAGGGCCGATCCCACAAACGTCGGCCAACACGGCGTCCAGCCCACGCGCACGGATGCGCGCTTGCAACTCAACGCTTATCGGGTCGGCCGGGTGACCGAAGTGGAGGGCGGCCGCGATGCCGGTGGCGAGATGGGCAGGCGTCACGCCGTACGTCAAAACGGCGCGCGCCGCGCCGACCAGCCGGTCGGAGGGGGCCAACTTGCGGATCGGGTCGCGGCCCAGGCGCAGGATGGTGTCGCCCAGGGCGCGGTTGCCGAAGCGGTGGAGCAGGTCTTCGATGTTAGCGAGCAGCGCGCCCGGCGCGGGGTGGTGCTGGCGGGTGAGCGCAAGCGCCGATTCCTCCATCGCGCCGCGCGCCTGAAAGTAGATCTCGTCGTCGGCCAGCGCCTGGTAGCCATACTCGTAGCCGGCCAGGTAGCCCAGGTAGCCCAACACCGCGTGGCCGGCGTTGTGGATGTACAGCTTGCGGTCGGTGAAGAAGGAGAAGGGCGCGAACGGGATCATGCCGACGATCGCCGGCGGCTCGCCCAAGAAGCCTTCCCGATCTACGGGCAGCTCCTTGTAAGGCTCCACCAGGATCAGGCTGGGGTCCTGCGCCCGCAGCTCCGGCGTCAGCGGCGGCACCATGCGTGCGATGACGGTGTCCACGAAGCCGATGTGTTCCGCCATGAACGCGTGATGTTTCGCCGGCAGGGTCGCCTCGACCAGGCCCCGGAAGAGCGCGGCCGCGCCGTGCAGGTTCTCGCACAGGATCAGATTGAACGGCGTGGCAACGCCGAACTGCGCCCGCCGCGTGATCCCTCGCGCCACGGCCGGCGCGATGTGTTTGAGGCTCCCCGCACCCACCGCAGTCGCGCCGATCTCGGCCCGGCCCACCGCCTCGGCCACCGCATCCAGGTCGCCGGAGTGCAGCGCGGCGATGGGGCCGACGGTCACTTCCTCCGTGCGCTCGTTGGTCACCAGCCGGATGGTGTAGCGGCCGCGGCTGTTCAGCGCGTCGAGCAGCGGGCGGTCAACGTCCACGAAGGTGACATGGTAGCCCGATTCGCTGAACAGTTGCCCCATGAACCCGCGGCCAATGTTTCCGGCGCCGAAGACGATGGCGTGTTTCATGAGAGATCACCTTAAGAGATCCAGCATCCTGAGCGGAGCCCCGCATCAGTGCGCGGGGCGTAGTCGAAGGATGCGGCCTTGCCCTGAAGACTGCTCCGCACCCTTCGACTGCGGGCTGCGGCCCTCCGCTCAGGGTGCTTCGCTCAACTGTATGTCTCACCCGCGTACCGCCGCAAGAACTCCGCCTCCGCCGCGCGCGTCCAGCCGCCGGGCGCCAGCAGATCGTAGACCGCCGGCGCAGCGGACTTGAGGTCGGCCAGCGCGGTGAGGGGGAACGCCTCGGCCTGCGGGTAGATCACCATCTTGCCGGGGAAGCGGCCGTCCATCAGCCCTTGCATGCCATCGCGCGCCGCGTCTAGCCCGCCGATCGCGGCGACCGCGCTCGCGGTGGCGAGGCGCCCGACCGCGACCTTGCCCAGCACTGACGCCTGGTCGTGGATGGTGGAGCCGGCCGAGCCGGTGATCTGCACGCAGCCCAGGTAGAGCTGCGACAGGTCGAGCTGCGCGGTCGTCCCCCGCGCCAGCCCGCCGAAGATCACCAGCATCCCGTCGCACGCCAATTGCGGCAGCGCCGCCTCGATCGCCGGCACGCTGGCGACGATGACGACTATATCATCGAAGCCGCGGCCGCCGTGCGCGGTCTGTAAGGCCGCGGTGAACTCGGCCGCGGGCATCTGCTTGGGGTTGAGGACCGTCAGCACGATCCCGCGCGCCCGCGCCAGCGGCCCGAACGTGGCCGCCAGGTCGGCGTTGCGGACGACGTTGGTTTCGGCCACGACGATCTGCGCCGGGCCGGCGGGCATCTCGAGCATCCGCTGCAGGTGCATGCGCCCCATCGGCCCGCCGCCGCCGATGATCCAGGCGACGCCGCCGGGACGGATCTCCGACCGGTTGCACGTCGCGCCGTAGGCCGCGCCGATGTCGGGGCCGGGCTTGCCCAGGTAGACGACGTAATCGTAGTGGATGCGCCCGACGTCCACCGCGACCGGCCGGGCCAGCGGCCGGTCGCCGAGCAACGCGACAACGCCTGCGGTCGCGATCACGCGGCTGGCGGCCTCCAGCCGGTCAACATCGGGTTCCAGGATGATGATGTCGTCGAAGCCGGCGGCCGTTTCTGCCTCGGCCAGCGCGGGGTAATTGGCCGGGACGACGCCGTCGCGGATCGCGTGCGGCACACCCGCCGCGTGCAGCTCGCGGTGCAGCGCGTCGGGCGCGTCAGTGACGATGACGCGCGCCGGCGGCCCGCCCGCGAACGCCAGGCCCAGGTGGTAGTCCGCAGTCAACCCCGGCCGGCCCAGCAGCCAGAGCGTGCCGCCCGGCTTGACGCTCACCCGGCGCCGCGGCGCGTAGGCCGCCTCGACGCAGGCCCACGGCTCGGTCAGCGCGACCTCGGCGTAGCCCAGCCCGTCGGGAACCGGGATGGCGTAGCACCCCTCATCGCCGGCCAGCGCGGCCGGGCCGAGCAGGCTATACTGCGCCAGGCCACCGGGGAAGACATAGCCGTAGGCCAGGTTACGGCCGCGGTAGTAGATGTCGGCCTGGAGCGCGAAGCGTTGGCCGGGCTGGAAGCGATCCCGCCACGCCTCGCCGACCTCGACGACGGTCAGGGCGACCTCGTGCCCCTGCACCGCGGGCCGCCGCGCCAGGTCACGGCCGTAGAGCCGCGGGTGGGCGCCGCCCTGGCGGATCACCTTGACGTCGGAGTAACAGAGGCCGACCGCATCGGAGCGGACCAGGATCTGATCGGGCGCGGGGCGGGGCGTGGGCCAGCGCACAGGGCGGCCCTCCCGGCCCAAGTTTTCCAGCCCGGCGCCGTAGAGGGGCCAGGCGAGCATGGTATCGGAAAGATCGGGGGCAATCGTCACGAGAGCATCTCCTTTGAAAACACCTTCACGTCGGTGCGATGATAACGTCGATCCCCGATTTACTCAACTCCAGCCGGGTCTCTGCGGGGAGCGCGTTGTCGCTGATCACCTGTTTGACGACCGGCAACGGCGCAACCTGGGCGATGGACTCCTACCCGAACTTGGTATGGTCGGCCAGGACGACCACTTCGCGCGCGGCGCGGATCATCGCCTGCTCGATGGCGACCTCGGTCAGGTTGGTGTGCGACAGGCCGAACTCGGCGGTGATGCCGGAGGCGGTGCGGTTGAGCGGCAGCGGCAGCGCCAGGTTGCGGGCCACTCGCTCCCAGTCCAACGCCCAGCCGCTGTCAGTCTTGCGGTAATACGCGGTCAGGTTATCGGGAGTCAGAACCGCGTGGGGGGTCAACAAGTGAGGGGGAAAGGGCTGATCGTTGTAGGCCAGGATCGCAGCCTCGATGCAGGTTGGCCCGACGATCTCGGGAAACATCGCCAGCCCGGCCCGGCAGTAGTCACAGCTCATCAACGAGTCGCGTAGGGTGTCGCCTTCCAACCCGAAGGGCACCACCTCCAGGCTATCCGGCGCAACTTCGCGGTCGGCGCAGGCCTGGATCGCGCCCGACGCGGTGCTGTCGTTGATGCCGAAGATCAGGCTGATCTCCGGATGGACATCGAACGCCGCCTGGGTGAGCCGATAGGCCGACTGCTGCGCCGAGCCACCGTTGATGGACAGCACCAGCCCGGCTTCGGGCAAGATGGCACGCAGGCCGGCCATGAAGCCCCGGCTGCGCGCCTGGGTGTTCGGCAGGGAGTAGGTGAGGTCGAGGACGTGCGCACCGACGAGGGCCAGGTCAGCGGCGTTCGCTGTCCCTGACCCTCGCGGATAGACTCTTACAGAGCAGCCTTCGCGACCTCGACGACGCGCGTGAAGGCATGGGGATCGCGCACGGCCAGGTCGGCCAGGATCTTGCGATCCAGGGTGATGTCCGACAGCTTCAGCGCGTGCATCAGCCGGCTGTAGGAAATGCCGTTGAGGCGGGCCGCCGCGTTGATGCGGGCGATCCACAGGCCGCGCATATCCCGCTTGCGGTTGCGGCGGTCGCGGGTCGCGTAGAACAGGGACTTCAGCATGCCCTCGTTGGCGCGGCGCCATAGCAGGCGGCGCGACATGCGTTGGCCCTTGGTAAGCTTCAGAATCTTGTTGTGACGTCGGCGGAGGACGACCCCGCCCTTAGCTCGTGGCATCTGATTCTCCTCGTAATGGCGGCCGGATCATGCCGGCACTTCATGGTGGCCATCGGCGCCGGGCAGCACCCGCTGCAGGCGCACTGACGGTACGGCTTGCTCAATCAATGAATGGAGCAAGTTGCTTCACACGCTTGTCCGCGGCGTTGGCCTCAAGGACCTTGATCTCGCGGTACTTGAGCAGCGTGCGTTTGGCCTTGCGGCGGCGCAGGTGCCCCCGGCCCTGGTGCATCGCCACCAGCTTGCCGGTGCCCGTGCGGCGGAACCGCTTGGCCGTGGACTTATGAGTCTTGAGCTTCGGCACGGTCATCCTCCAAAACAGAATAAAACGTAAAACGCAGGGGCTAATGCCTACCGCCAACCGTGCGTTTTACGTTCTACGTTCCACGCAATCGAATTGTCGGCTCAGTCTGCCGCAGCCTTCTTGCCGCTGGGGCTGGGACTGAGCAAGAGAAACAGGTTTTTGCCTTCCATAGCCGGTTGGACTTCGACCACCGCGGCCCCACCAACCTTGGCGACAAACTCTTCCAACTGCTCACGCGCAATCTCGGGGTGGGTGATCTCCCGGCCGCGAAACCGTACAGCCACCTTCACCTTGCTGCCTTCATCGAGAAACGCCAGGGCCTGCCGCACTTTCGTGTCCAGATCGTGCTCGCCAGTGCGCGGGCGAAGGCGGATCTCCTTGATCTCGATGACCTTCTGCGCCTTACGCGCCTCGCGCTCCTTCTTCTGCCGCTCGTACTGGAACTTGCCGAAATCGAGCAAACGGCAGACGGGCGGCACAGCATTAGGCGCAACCTCGACCAGATCGAGATTGCGCTCATACGCCAGGCGCAAAGCGTCTTGAATCGGGAGGATGCCAAGCTGCTGGTTCTCCTCATCAATCAACCGCACCTCGCGCACCCGAATCTGCTGATTCACGCGGAAAGCTTTAGTCGTTACGGTAGTAATACTCGTTTCCCTCTGTTTCTGCTGGGCCAGCGTCAAGCTGGATAAAGGCCAACCCCACACATGGGCCGGGACCAACCCGACCGCATCGAAAGGCAACTATATCATAACGGCGGGCAGGTGTCAAAAAGACTTGGTCTCTATCTTGCACCACGGTTGGCAGAGCCGGGCTACAACGCATGTGCGCGCGTTGCGATCCGCTCCGTCACCGCTGCCACAAACAGATCCAGCGCCAGCCCGTCCTGCCGCGAGCCGTCACGCCTGCGCAGGGATATTGTGTTGGCTGCCGCCTCTTGATCACCCACCACCAGCATGTAGGGCACCTTCATTAGTTGTGCGTTACGGATCTTCGCATTCATGCGTTCCGCGGCCGCATCTGCTTTGACGCGCACCCCCAGGCTCCCCAGTTTGTCAGCGATCTCGGCCGCGTACGCGTTGTGGGCGTCGGTGATGGGGATCACCCGCACCTGCTCTGGCGCCAGCCAGACCGGGAAGTTGCCGGCGTAGTGCTCGATCAGGAACCCGATCAGCCGCTCGTGCGTGCTGAGCGGGGCGCGGTGGATGCACAACGGCGTCTCTTCCGCGCCTTCCCGGTTGGTGAAGACCAGGTTGAAGCGGCTGGGTTGGGCGAAATCCACCTGGTTCGTCGCCAGGGTGAACTCGCGGCCGATGGCGCTCCAAACCTGCACATCAATCTTCGGGCCGTAGAAGGCGGCCTCGTCGGCGACCTCGACGTAATGCACCCCGCCGTTATCCATGGCCCGGCGCACCATATCTTCGGTCTTCAGCCACAGCCGCTCGTTATCCACGTACTTCTTGCCCAGGCCGCGCTTGTGGTGCGTGCTGAACCGCATCACGTACTTCGCGATGCCGAACAGCTTGAAGTAGGCAAGATAGAGGTTGACGACCCCCATGAACTCCTGCTCGAACTGCTCCTCGGCGCAGTAGATGTGCGAATCGTTCATCTGCATCGAGCGCACTCGCATCAGGCCGAACAGCTCGCCGCTCTTCTCATATCGGTAGCACGTCCCGTATTCGGCCAGGCGCAGCGGCAGATCGCGGTAGCTGTGGGGCCGGCTGCCGAAGATTTTGTGGTGCATCGGGCAGTTCATGGGTTTGACATAATAGCGGACTCCCTCCAACTCCATCGGCGGGTACATGCTCTCGGCGTAGTAGGGCAGGTGGCCGCTATGGAGGAAAAGGTCTTCCTTCGCCAGATGTGGCGTGCGGACGCGGACATAGCCGGCCTTCAGTTCCATCTCTTTCGCCAGCTTCTCCAGTTCTTCGATCATCACGCCGCCGTTCGGCAGCCAGAGCGGCAGCCCGGGCCCCACCTCGTCGTCAAAGATGAAGATCTCCAGGTCTTTGCCCAGCTTGCGGTGATCGCGCTTCTTGGCCTCTTCCAACATCTGAAGATAATCGGCCATGTCCTTCTTGTTGCGCCAGGCCGTGCCATAGATGCGTTGCAACATCGGGTTGTGCTCGTCCCCACGCCAGTACGCGCCTGCCACCGTCATCAGCTTAAACGCGTCCGGCGGGATCTGCCCCGTGTGCTCCAGGTGTGGCCCGCGGCAGAGATCCTCGAAGGTGTCGTGCCGATAGGTGCTAATCACGACCGGGCCGACCGTCTCATTGCCGTATTCGTCCGCGCCGCCCCTCACCAGGCCATCAATCAGGTCCAGCTTGTACGGCTGATCCGCGAAGATCTGCCGCGCCTCATCTGGGCTCACCTCCCGATACGCGAAGGCATGTTTGCCCGCGATGATCTGACGCATACGTTTTTCGATCTCGGCGAGATCTTCCGGCGTAAACGTGCTCGGCCGGCCATGTTCATCCGGCCCCAGGTCAAAATCGTAGTAGAACCCCGTGTCAATCGCCGGTCCGATGGCGATCTTGGCATGGGGATAGATTTGCAACACAGCTTCCGCCATCACGTGCGCGGCGGAGTGGCGCAGCTTGTGCAGAAGCTCGCTCTCCTGCTTGGGTTCAGCTTGAATGGCCATATGGCCCTCCTTGAGTTGGGCAGATTGGTGACTGGTAAGCTGGTGGATTGGTCAGAAAATCGCCTGACCCACGCATGCCACAAACGCGCCTGTCAGTGTCCGGATCGGCGGTCGTCGCGCCGGTCATGACGATCACCCCCTTTCCGACAGTGACGAAACAAAAAGCTCCTCACCCATTGGGGCGAGGAGCTCGCGGTTCCACCCAAGTTGGCGCTGCCTATCGGTCGCGCCATCTCGCAAGCCGCTAACGGGGCTACCCGGGACGTCATACTCGCTTCCGCTTTCCGGCATCCGCTCTCGGGGGGTTTTCGATGGGCTTCAGCGAAGCGGGCTTCCAGCCGTTGGCCCGCGTTCTCTGGCGCTCCTGCGCCACCTACTCGTCCCGGTCTACGCTTTGTGCGATTCAGATGGGCGGTATAGGGCTTGAACCTACGACCTCAGCGATGTCAACGCTGCGCTCTAGCCAGCTGAGCTAACCGCCCGAACAAAAGTTATTATACTACAGGTCGTTGATTTGGCAAATCAGGCCGGTAGGCAAGGTCAGGCCCTAGGTGACAGATTCAACACGGTGTACAGCCGGGCCTTAGCGTCGCCAGGCAGGTTGGCGTGACCATGTTGGCGGTACAGGGTAACTGTCTTGCGCAACGTGTCCACCACGACGCGACAATCGCCGCACTGGGCCATATGGTGATCGATCTCGGCGCACAACTGGGACTCCAACTCACCGTCAATATAGCCCGACAGCGAGGCCAGCATCTCTTTACACAGCACGGGGCGACCCATCCTTTCCTGTCATCCGCTGCGCCACAGGGCCGAAATAGGCGCTCAGTTTCTCGCGCAGCGCCAAGCGCGCGCGGTGCAGCCGCACCTTGACATTGGTTTCCGTCAGCTCCAGGGCTTCGGCGGTCTCGGCCGTGGAAAGCCCCTCGATGTCCCGCAAGACGAACACGCTGCGCAGAGATGGCGACAGCGCTGCCAACGCGGTCTCCAACACGCCCCGCAGCTCCTTGTTCAGCAGCATGCTGTCCGGCACGGCCGTCCAATCAACGAACTGCCGCGGCACCAGCTCACCGTCGTCGGTCTCCCACGGCTCATCGAGCGAAAACGTGGGCGCCCGGCGCCGGCGCAAGCGCATCAGGGCCGCGTTGTAAGCGATGCGATACAGCCAGGTGCCCAGTTGGCTGCGCCCCTCGAAGCGCGGCAGCGCACGGAACGCGCTGATGAATGCCTCCTGCATCACCTCTTCGGCTTCCTGCGGGTTGCCCATCATGCGCAGGGCCAGGTTGTAGATGGCGCCCGAATGGCGTTCCACGATCTCCGCGAAAGCCGCTTGTTGGCCGGCTTTGGCGGCAGCGACCAGCGCGCTTTCGTTGAGCGGTAATGTGTCCGTAGGTCACTCCTTTTGATGCGCGCCCGAGATGAAGGTTACGCGCACCGACCCGGCAGATGATCTGGCCGGGTCGGTGTTGCACAGGCGGGGCCTGGCGCCTATCCAAATAACCTGTGGCAGAGGGCCTTGCGCCCGTCCAGAGCACCCACGCGAGGCTGTGCTACCCTTTTCGGAATCGGCTCTTACCCTAGCGCGCGCTCCAATTTGTTCTTCAGCGCGTTGTAACTGGCCATACCCACCTGGCGATCTACTTCCTGGCCGTTCTTGAAGAAGATCAGAGTCGGGATGCCCATGATGCCGTAGCGCGTCAAGATCTCCGGATAGTCATCGGCGTTCAGCTTCGCCACAACCGCGCGGCCATCATATTCGGTGGCCAGGGCAGTGACCGCGGGCGCGACCGCGCGACATGGCCCGCACCACTCAGCCCAGAAATCCACCACGGCCGGTAGTTCTGACTTCAAAATCATGTTGTCGAACTGGTCACCCGTCAGGTGCAGCGGCTCGACCACCGGCTTGCCGTCGGCGACCGGCGCCTCATCTCTACCACCCATCAATTTCCTGAATAGACCCATGATGTCTCCTCTACTTCAATTATCTTTCTGCGTTTTATCATCGTCAATTGCGGCAGCATCCGCCTGGTTTACTCGGCCCACACGGGGCCGACAGGTGTTGTTGGCCGCTCACC
>DAOUAT010000409.1:0-8399 GCA_034433275.1 Anaerolineae bacterium | reverse complement strand
GGAAGCTGTCGGCGTGCTCCGGCCCCAGGTTGCCGTCAATGCCGCGGATCGCCAGGTTCATCTTCGCCAGCCGCCAGGTGGTGTGGTTCGACTCCTGGCCGTAGATGCTGATGTCGCCGGTGCGGCCGCCGTGCTCGGCGACGAACTTCTCCGACTGCATGAACATGCCGCCCGAACCGCAGCACGGATCGTAGACCCGGCCCCGGTAGGGCGCCAGCATCTCCACCAGCAGCCGCACGATGCAGCGCGGGGTGTAGAACTGGCCGCCCTTCTTGCCCTCGGCGCTGGCGAACTGCGACAGGAAATACTCGTAGACGCGGCCCAGGATATCCTTGGAGCGGTTCTCTTTGTCGCCCAGCCCGATGGCGCCGATCAGGTCAATGAGCTGGCCCAGGCGCTGCTTGTCCAATCGTGGATGAGCATAGTCTTTGGGCAACACACCCTTGAGCGAGGGGTTGTCGCGCTCGATGGCGAGCATGGCGTCGTCCACGGTCTTGCCGATGGCCGGCAGCTTCGCGCTCGCCAAGAGGGTGGCCCAGCGGGCCTCCTTCGGCACCCAAAAGATGTTCTCAGCCCGGTATTCATCGGGGTCTTCGGGATCTGCGCCCTGGGCCACCTCGGCTTCAAGCTGAGAGTGCCGTTCCTCGAACGCGTCGGAGATATATTTGAGGAAGATCAGCCCCAGCACAACGTGCTTGTACTCGGCCGCGTCCATGTTGCTGCGCAGCGCATCAGCCGCCTTCCAAAGCTTATCTTCGAAACCGAGATTGGCGGCGGAGTTGCCGTTCTTGTCTGCCATGAGTGCAAGGCGTCCTTTCGTTGCGGCTACGCCGGGGCTGCTCCCAAAGGGGAGCATTTGCGATATCGGTGTGGTAAATGCGGAAAAGCCGCGGTCTCCAAGATTTGGGGAGCCGCGGCCTCATCTGCTCACCAAGACCAACAGTTTAACGGTATCCATTATAACTGGACAGCTTCGTGCGTGCAACCTGTCGCGGAATAGCGCCCATCCGGTTGTCAGACGCGGGCGTTCTCTCACGCTGACGTGAGATGACTCCGTCCCCCGTCTTTTGCTCAATGTGCAGAGTTCAAGGCTGGTCGAACATCACCCGAATGTTCTGCGCGGCCAGCTCCACCGTGCGCGCGACGCGCCGGGCGCGCGTCTCGGGCCGCTTCGCCGAGGTGATCCAGTACAGGATGCCCTTGCGCACCGACGCGCTGAAGCCGCGCCAATGCTGTTCGGCCGCGGGCTGCGCGGCCAGCGCGCTGGCAAGGTCGTCGGGCACGTTTCCTTCATCGCTGGCATCCAGGGCCGTCCAGGCGCCGTTCGCCTGGGCGAGATCGATCGCCGCAAGGCCGGCGGGCGCCATCAGCCCCTGCGCGATCAGCCGCGCGACCCGTTCCTTGTTGCTCTTCGCCCATGTGCCCCGCGGTTTGCGCGGGGTGAAGATCTGCCGGAAGCGCGTCGCATCCAGCGTGATCGTCTTGCTGTCAATCCAGCCGAAACAGAGCGCTTCTTCCACCGCCTCTTCGTACAGCAGGCCGGGCTCGGGGCTGGTCTTTTTGTGGATGATCAGCCAGACGCCGGGCGAGTCGGCGTGGTGCTCGGCCAGCCACGCGCGCCAGGCTGCCCGGTTGGGTGGGGCGATCGTCTCAAAGGTTGCGCTCACGGGTTGCGTGGCCATTTTGGGTTCGTCTCCGATCTGGCACGATACTTCTTGCTTGGAGTGCGCGTGCCTGAGCTAGGCGGATGTTTGGACTGGCGCCGCGGCACGTCTACTTTTTGACTGACTTCACATAATCGAGATAGCGATTCACGACCCTGAAGCCCACCGACTCGTAGAGCCGCCGAGCCGGGGTGTTCGTCTCCCCGGTCGAGACGCAGACGCGGTTCATCCCGGCCGTCTGCATCCGGCGCAGGCACTCCAACAGCGCTGCGCGCATGAACAGATGATAGGCCGTGTGCGCGATGACCGCGATCGCTCCGCCGATCCGGTCCTCACCTGACCACTCAGACGCTTCACGGATCAGCGTCTTGATGCGATCATAGCTAACGCGCAACTCCGCACCAGGACCGCGGTCTTCGAGAGGTTCATTTCGGCCGCGACGGCCTGCACCCAGGCGTCGGTCGCGGGCTCAGGCAGGACGCACACGGCCGCCGCGTCGCCGGCAAAGGGCCGGTCGGTGAAGGCATCAACTTGATAGATCGTCTGGCACACGGGAACTCCTGTTGGCGTGTCGGGCCAGGAGCGGATCGTGGTCGCTGGGCTGCACCAGGTCCCACTTGTTGCCGTAGAGATCATAGAACACGCCCACTGTGCCGTAGCGTTCCTCTCGTGGCGCCTCGGCGAAGCGGACGCCCTGGGCCAGCATGTGGTGGTAGTCGGCCCAAAAGTCGTCGGTGTGCAGGAACAGGGCGACGCGGCCGCCGGTCTGGTCGCCGATGCGCGCTGCCTGCTCAGGGGTGGCAGCCTGCGCCAGCAGCAGGGCCGCGCCGCGGCCACCGGCCGCCGTGACCACGACCCAGCGCTTGCCGTCGCCCAAAGGTGTGTCTTCGAGCACCGCGAAGTGCAAGGCTTCGGTGAAAAAGGCGATGGCCTCGTCGTAGTTGCGGACGACCAGCGTCACCAGCGCGATGGCATGGCCCATGTTTGTCTCACTTCGGCGTTCAAAACAGGAACGGGATGAACCGTCTGGTCTGTCGCATGTACGCGGCGTAGGCTGATCCGAAGAAGCGGAGGTTCTCCCGCTCTTCGGCCCTGGCGGTGGCGAATAGGCAGCCGGTGGCGGCGGCGACCAGCGCCGCGCCGGTCCATGACGGCGCTTTCCAGAAGACGCCCCACGCCAGCAGGAGCAGCGAGCTGTACATGGGGTGGCGGATGGTGCGGTAGATCCCGGTCGTCACCCGGTCGGCCGTCTGCTCGAATGGCAGCAGGCCCGCCTCCGGCCGCCGCCTGCTGATCTCGCCGCGCCCGTCGCAGTTGCCGCAGGCCGAGCGCCAACGGGACGAGCGAGAGCGCCAGGAGCGGCCACGAGATGAGCAGGAATGTTGGGACAGGGAAACCTCCTCTGCTCATACCTGGCAGCGCGGACAGAAGTAACATGCGCCGCCCAGGTACTGGATCTTTTCGATGATCGTGCCGCAGGTCGGGCACGGCTGGCCGGCAGCCCGGCTATCCATCAGCCGCCGATAGCCGCCGGGCCGGTTGTATAGGTCGAACTCGTCATAGCGGCCGCCCTGGGTGATGGCCGCAGCCACGGTGGCGCCGATGGCGTCGTAGAGCGCGCGGTGTTGCCCGGCGCTGAGCTGGCCGATGGGATGTTTGGGGTGCAGCCCGGCGCGGAACATGATGTCCTGCGCAATGGCGTTGCCCAGGCCGGGGATGAGCTGCTCTTGCGTGAGCAACGCTTTGACGCTGCGCTTCTCGTCTGGCGCCAGCTCGGCAAGCAAGGCCGCGAAGTAGTCGAAGGTGAAGGCCGGCTCGACCGGGGTGGGGCGCATCCCCTTGATGTACTGGCGTTCCTGCTCCTGCCCGGCCTCGTAGATCTCGAACGCCCCCCACATCTGGGTCAGCGCCGTGAGTGCGGCGCCGTCAGCGAAAGTCAGCCACAGGTGATACTTCTCCGGCAAGTGCGCGCCCGGCGGATGATACAGCAGCCGGCCCCCGCACTCCCCCAGCAGCAGGACGTAATCCGGCGCCAGCGGGATGGTCAGCCAGCGGCCCTGGGCGCGCGCCCCGCCGACTGTCCTGCCTGCGACCAGTTCGGCGAACTCCTCGTGGGTGCGGTTATACCAGACGAATTTGTGCGGTGCGTTGCCCAGCGTCCCGCTGCGGACAGTTTTGCCGGCCACCGTCTCGTTGATCTGCCGGGCCAGCGTGCTGGTCTCAGGTAGCTCGAACACAGGAACCTCCGTTTTACCAATCTACCAACCTGCCGCGCCTGGCGATTCTCGCCCACAGGCCACGCTTCCCGACGGCAGTTTGCTGCCAGCTTCCGTGTTGCGGCGGAAGCCCCGGAAGACCCGGCCGACCGCCAGGGCCACCCAGAAGCGCAGCGCACGCGCCCCTTTGCCGACCCCGTAGCCGTGTTCCCACAGGCCATCCGGCCCCTGGTTGGCGGCGAACCAGTCCAGGCCGCGGCAGATATCTGCGTCAGCGACCCCAAAGCCCAGGCGCGCCAGGGTGTCCAGGCCGGTCAGCAGGTTGGTCCACCAGAAGGGGTATTGGAACTTCAACCAGTACGCGGGCGCCTGGCGGTCGCCGTACTTGTCGGCCAGGAAGAAGCGGCCCTTGAGCAAACCCGCGGCCGCCAGCGCGGCCGGGTGGCGCCGGTAGGCGGGATGCGCGGCAAACGCGCGCAGCACCATGCCGGTCGCCAGGTGCGAGAACGGCCGCGCCCGGTCCGGCGGGATGGCCGGTCCGGGCCACATGTCACGTGTGCGCTTCTTCGCCGGCACGGCTTGCACCGGCACGATCCAGCCGCCGTCGGCCTGGCGCTGCGCCAGGAGCCACTCCAGGCCGCGCAGCACCCGCGCGTCCTCGGCGTAGCCGGCCTTGATCAGCAGCTCGAGGATCGCGGCATGGTAGTAGGGCATGTATTGGTTGCCCAGGATGCCGCGGATATCGCCCTCGGCGGTCTGGCACGAGAAGATGTATTCCGCAGCAGCCCCTATCGCCGGGTGGGTGCTGTCGAAGCCGAATTTCTCGACCAGGATGCCCAGGCTGCGGAAGGTCTCCAGCACGGCGTAGTTGCTGCCCGGCGTGGACGCCGGGTTGCCGCCGGGGTAGCGCCACGAGCCATCCGTCTGCTGTCGGCGCAGGAGCCGCTGCGGCTCGGGCAGCTCCCACAGCACGGAAACCGGTCCTACCGGCTCGCCCAGCAGGTCACGGCGCACGAAGTAGGTCAGCGCGACGTCGCCGGCCGCCAGCAGCGCCGGAACGGGATCGCGCAGGCCGGGAATAACGTCCGTTGAGCCGATCACCCGCGCCTCCTGTCAGACCTTCCCGGCCGCGGCCAGTTGGTCAAGGCTCAGTATCAGATCCTGGAGCGCGCACGCGACCTCAGCCAGCCTGGCGACATCCACGACCGCGGGCGTATCCTTGGGCGTGTGCGTGATCCCGCCCATCAGTTCCGCCAATTGATCCGACGTGAGCGCCAGCGCGGGGATCTCGTTGATCAGGAAGAGCCCATGGTCCCCCTGATACCAGGGCTCGCCAGCGACCAGGCCATCGTAGGCGGCGAAGGTCTGCTGGATGACCTCGGCCACGGCGGCCGGGCAGTTGTACAGCGAGTAGCCCACCTTGCCTCGGTAGTAGCCCACATCATCCACGTTGATCCCCAGCAGAATGTCGCTGAAGCGGCCGGCGTTCAGGGCGAGCCATTGCTGCTCGCCGGGGTTCGAGTAGTAATCCTCGCCGTTCATCGCCACGAGTTCGATGCCCAGGCCGCCGGCATAGTCGGCCAGCAGCTCGGCCAGCAACAGCAGCACGACCGTGCCGCTGGCGTTATCGCCCGCGCCCGGCGTGTCCAGCCAGGCATCTATGTGGGCGAAGGTCACAATCCGCCGCCCTGAGCGGCCGTCCTTGCTGGCGATGACGTTGCAGCCGGTGGCCGGGATGCGCGCCGCCCGGCTTTCCAACGCGACCCTCTGACCCACGTGGCCGGCGAGCCGGCTGCCTTCCTCGGCCGTCATGTACACCGAGGGGATGGCGAAATCGCCGTCCACGAAGAGGGGGAAGGGATAAACGCCGCCGCCCATCATCGCCGGATCGCGCGTGGTGGCCGCGATGATGGCGGCCGGCGCTTGCCTCTCCAGCGCCCGGATGATCCGTTGATGCTCCTCGGGGTTGTAGAAGGGGAAGTTCTTGGGCATCAGCTGCTCTCGGGTCAGGTCGCCCGTCAGCAGCAGGATCTTGCCGGAGGCCTCCGCCGCTTCCAGCTCCTCGACGGTCGAGACCTGGGCAAGCGCCGCCTCGACGCGACAGCCTGCCGCATAGGGGCTGGCGAAGGCCTCGAAAGCCTTGTCACCCACCTCAAGGCTCACGCCCGCTTGCTCCCAGTCTACGCAGTCGAAGACGGGAGCGGCGATCGCAAACCCATGTGACCGGGCGATGTCGGCGAAGAACGTCGTGGCCTCCCGGTTGCCGGGGCTGCCGGTGCGGCGGTTGGGGATCTCGACGCAGAGATGTCGCAGATAAGCCTGTGCTTTTTCCGTTGCTGTGGTCATAAGGTCTCCCGAATTCTCATGGCGAGCCCTCCAGGTGTGCCGGGCGTTTCAGCGCAAGAAGGAATGAACTGCGATATGGAACGGCTTATGCTTGCCTCACAGAAGTGATCAATCTGGACTCCAGTTGTAGACCGGCGGCAAACCGGAGATTTCGGGCAGATAACAACCATCCACCTTGTCTGGCCGCACGTATTTGACCAGGAAATCTACCTGCCGGCGCCTGGCCGAGCCGCCACCGGGATGGGCCAGTGCATCGCGCTCCACGCGCCAGACTGCGCCTTCGACGGGATCCAGCGCGCCGTGGCAGCCGTTCGTCCCCAGGGCGGTCATGGCCGCGGCAATGGCGAGCGGCCCGCCGCGGTGGAGCAAGTGGGGCGTCACGAAGCCGCCGGCCGCGCAGCGCGCCATGAACGCGTCATAGGGGAGTCGCTGCGCGCCGACCATCAGATCGAACGCGACGAAGGGTTCGTGCCGCAACGCATAGCGGGTGCCGTGCGCTTGCAGCAGCCATTCGCCGCACAGCCGCTCACCTTCGGCCAGGACGGCCAGGAACCGCGCCTGATTCTGCCCGACCCACCGGGCGAACGCGTGATGTTGGGGGTAGGGCGAGAGCGTCGCCTTGTAGCCGGCGCGCGTCAGCGCGTACACCCAGTCGCCCAGCCGCGCCACACCGACGTTGGAGCCGTCCAGTTTCTCCTGGACGAAGATCTCGTCGTGCCGATCCCGCGCCTTCTCGGTCGCGATCTGCGCCTGGCCGGCGTGACAGGCGTGATCCCCCGGCCCCAGCCGGCTGCCCGGCAGGTGGGGGATGGAGCCGTAGTTCTTGATGCCCAGGGGTTTGGGGTTGGTGTTCATATCACCCACAACGGTGCTCACAGTGCATCCGCCAGCCCCGCGCCGGCAGGGTCACGAACTGCATGTCGGTTCTCCACCCGCTGGCAGCGGGGGGGGAGTTCGCAAAGGTGCGATCCTTCAACGCGGTGCCGATGATCGCTATGCATGAATTTACTGCTTCTCCAACACGATCAGGTCATCGCTCCAATCGGGGACGAAGAGGCAGTCGGCATGATAGTCCATGCTGCAAATCAGCGGCAGGTTGAGCTTGAGCGGATCGGTCTCGGCCGGATCGTTGCGGATGCCCGGCTCGGCCTCCCGCTTCCCGGCGATGGTCGAGATGATCCCGGTGGCCCGCTCCACCATGCGCACCACATGGTTATACGTGTCGCCAACGAAGACGTTGCCCGCCTCGTCCAGCGATAGCGCGAACGGCCCATCGAAGCGCGCGCTCGGGTCACTGCCGAAGGTTGCCGTCAGCGCAGGGACGTTTTCGGCCGCGGGGCCTGGCTCGCCGGTTCCGGCGACCAGTGAGACGACGCCCCGGTCAACCTCGATCCGCCGCACACAGTAGTTCTTGCTGTCCAGGACGTAGAGGTCGCCGTCCGGTCCCAGGCGCAGGTCGTAGATCCAGTTGAAGCGGGCCGCCTCGAACGGCACGGCCTCCCGCTGGAAGCCGGGCTCGCCGCGGCCCAGGACGCGCAGGGGCCGGCCGGCGAGGTCGAGCTGCCAGACCCGGCAGCCTTCGATCTCGTGCGCCCACACGCTGTCGGCCTCATCGTAGACACAGTTGCCGATGTCCCGCAAGCCGAGCCGGCCGGTGTTGGCGAACAGCTCGACCGCGCGTTCCGCAGGCCGGAGGCGGAAGATCTGGTTGGCGCCGTTGCTGGAGACCAGCAGTGAGTTGTCCGGCAGTTCGGTGACGTAGTGCGGGTGTTTGATATCGAACGGGATGTGGGCGCGGCTCAGACCCTTGTCCACGGCGCCGGCCGTCCAAAGCCACTCATCCTCGGCGGTCAGGCGGCCCAGCCAGTGCTCGTTGTAGTGGAGGAAGTACAGCGCGCCGCTCCGGCCGTGGAAGCCGAAGTTGACGTAACCGCGCGCCCAGGGCTTCTCCGGCGGGAAGTTGAAGATGTGTTTGATGCGCCATTGCATGGTTATCCCCCCATTTCCTGCGCTAACTGGCGGGCTTGCGCGATCACTCGCTTCGCCCTACTCACCGCAGACCGGAATCTTCTTGGGTCATTGGTGCGAGCCTGATTCCCCGAGCACGCGCACTACTGCCCCGACGCCATCCTCGGCCCGAATCTGCCCCCCCAGCGCGGCCGCGCGCGCCCGG
>DAOUAT010000408.1:0-6380 GCA_034433275.1 Anaerolineae bacterium | reverse complement strand
GACCCAGGTGTAGTTGTGGGTCGGGTCGCCCACCACGGCCGCGGTCGGGTTTTGCGGGTAGCGGCAGCCGCCCATGAACCCCGGCCACGTGTACGTGCCGCACACCCCGTTATCCACGAAGGTGAAGGGGCTGCCCAGGCCGAACAGCTCCTTGGGGAAGGTGTAAGCGTCAATCAGCGTGCCCTGGCCCGCGTTGGGGTCGAAGGAGGGGTTCTCGCTGCGCCACACCTGGTAGATGGACGTGGTTTGGTCGGTGTGTTCCCAGTCGAGGTGGATGGCCGGGCCGCTCTGGGAGATGTAGACCTGCGGCGGGTTGGGCGCCGCGTTCGGCCCGGCCGGCTCCTGGGGCGGCGCCTCGCGCGCCTGCGCGAGCCCGCCCACGGCCAGCAGGCCGATGGCGAGCAGGAGGACGATGGACTTGCTCGTATACGTTTTGGACATCGGTATACGCTCTCCGTGTATGCGTTGGCAGGGGATGTGCTCTCCTGCCAACGCATGCGGGGCTGCCTCAGCGGCCCTTGTGCCCTCAGGGCCCCGCGATGCTGACGGACGTGACGTGGTTGCTGGACGGCGCATACCCGTACCCCGCCCGGGCCAGGTTGGTGACGGTGAAGGTCTCCGTGCCGGCTTTTCTGATGGTGACCGTGACACTGCAGGCGCCGTCCGTGTTTGTCGTGCACGAGCTGGTGCCGGTGTAGGGGCCGCTCCAGCTCCCGCTCACGGTGGCGCCACCCACGGCCGCGTGGTTCTGGTCGTGCACCAGGATCGTCACCGTCGCGGTCCAACCGTTCTTGACGGTCGCCTTGCTAATGCCCAGGTCGCCCACGTGCAGGATGCTGCCTGCTGCCGGCGTGACGGTTGGCGTGGCCGTAGGGCCAACAGCCGTGGGTGTCGCCGTGCGCGTGGGTGTCGCTGTGGCCACCACAGGCGTCGCCGTGACCTTTCTGGGCGTGCGCGTGGCGGTCGGCGTCGCAACCGTCGGCGTGACCGGCGTGGCCGTCGGTGTGATTGTTGGTGGGACCGGTGTGTTCGTCGGCGTCGCCGTGGGCGTCACCGGCGTCGCGGTTGGTGTGGGCGTGGCCGGCGGGGCCGGCAGACGCAACGGCATGGCCGGGTCGCCGAACAGCACCGAGGTGTCAATCACGTCGTACCAGGCGCTGGCGTTGGCGTAATAGTACGACTTGGCCGCGTTCACCGCATCGCCCACCGGCAGGATCCGATCCTGGAACACCGATTTGACCAGCACCTGGTTCAGGATCAACAGCGCGGAGCCCACGTGCTGCCCGCTGGGCGCCAGGACGGCGACCGAACCCTTGCCGGGAGTCAACAGCAATGCTTCACCCACGGTTCGGTAGTAACCGCCAGAATTGAACAGGTTCATGAAATAACCGGTCCAGCATGAGTAATCGATGCTGAAAGGCCACTGCTGCTGTGTGCTGGTTGCACCCGTTGGGATGTTGGGTACGGAGTAAAAGCTGAACACCTGGGTGCTCCCCCACAAGAACCGCGACGCATGGCCAAACCACTGCAGCATTATGCTGTCATTGAATGCGACCTTAATGGCGTCATTCATGTTCGGGTACGCTACTGTGTAATCTGTTTGCCAGTAGATATGACGGTTGTTGTACGTTGTCGGCAGCCAGTTGAGCCGCACTTCGTCGCTGATAGCCTGGAAGTTGCCCGCGGGATCATTGGCGCGATCCGCCACAAAGGTGACCATGTTCTGCCACGCGCCATCTGGGGTCAGGGAAGGATTTTCATAAGCCAGGATCTTGTTCACCGCCGCGGTCACTTCGGCCGCGGTCTGCGCGGGGATGCGACCGATGGCCATCTCGGGCATGAAGTCGTCCGGCCCATCGAAGCTGACGTAGCGATTGTCGGCCGCGGTCTCGCCCAACCAGGGATCAACGGGAACCAGGTAGGGCGGGATCAGGTTGAGCTGCGGGGTATTAGTGACGTTCTTGAAGTCATAGTGGCCATCGCCCACCAGCAGCACGTAGCGCGGCCGGGGGCCGCCCGCGTTCCAGTTGTGGTACGCGTACGACAGGAAGCTCCGGATCGCCTCCGGGTTCACCAGCCCGCCGCTGTACAGGTCGTAGATGTCCTGGACGTCCACTTTCGCCACGCGCAGGCTCGCCGCGGCGCGGTGATCCAGCAGAGGCTGGATCGCGGCCGCCAGCGAGCTGTGGACGATCGCGATGTAGTCGTAAGTGTTGGCCGGCGTGTTCCACGCGGGCAGCGGTGCAACCTCGATCGCGGCCGGCGCGATCAGGCCGGCCTGGGCCGCCAGAAAGTAGCTGGGCGGCGGCGCACCGGTTGGCCACGTATCCCAGAAGGTCAGGCCGTAGGGCGCGCTGGCGCCAACGCTCGCTGTGTTGCCGATCAGGGCCGGATGCCTGGGATCCCGCACGTCGTAGACCGTCACCTGGCGCGTGCTGAAGCCGGTCGTCCGCACTTCGGCGGCCGTGCCAGCCACGTCCAGCCCCTTGATGGCGAGCCGATCCCCCTGCGCGGTGGCCTGGCTGGGGTAGTCCAGCTCGACCCAATCCACGTAGGCCCAATAGCCCGTCAGGCCCGGCAGCTGCGCCAGCGCGGCCTGGAACGCCAGCGCGTTGGACGTGGTGCTCAGGCTGGTGGCCGGCGCGGTCGCCAGGGCGTCGTAGCCGGTGCGCCCCTGCCACTGGAACGTGCCCAGGGCCTGGCCGTTCAGGAGCACCTGCAGCGACTGGTCGGGGTTGGCCCCCTGATCCTGGCCGCCGTAGAACCGGCCCCGGAAGGCGACGTTCTCCGTCGTCACCGGGTCCACCAGGCTCAGGGTGTAGGTCAACGTGCTGACCGGCGTCGAGGTCGAGACCGTGATAGGGCCATCGAAGAAGTGATCTGCGGTCGGCGCAATGGGGTATGAGCTGTAGTACGCGGTGTCTTTCTCGACCCGCGTCGTCCGGATGACGGTAGTCAACACCGGCGCGTTCTCCGGCGTCGCGTACCGCAGCGCCATGCGGCCGCCCCCCGCGCCACCATAGGAGAGGAAGTAGACGTTGTTCTTGTTGTACCGGTCGTTGGCCGCCTCGGCGTAGAAGATGACCAAGTCGCCATTATTGAAGAGGCCGTTGCTGTTGGCATCCAGCACATGGATGTCCACCGGCAGGCCCAGGTAGGTCATGGCAAAGCCCGCGGTGCTGGCATCTGCAGGCACGCCCTTGGCGATCAACTCGTTATAGGTCAGGCGATACATGCCCGCCGCAGCCGTGCGGATGCGCAGCGTGCCGCCGGAGCCGCTGAGGGCCTGGGGCGCCGCCACGATGGCGTCTGGCGCGGCTGCGCCAACGGACTCAGCCTGCACCGCGTCGCTTGCACCGGTGATCTTGACCTGGATGCGGATCTCGGGGTGGTAGCGCAGCAGGCCGGCCACGGGGTTGTATTGGAAGGGGTAGACGCGCAGCGGCAGCAGGCGCACGCCGTCCTGCCATACGACCTCGCCGGCTGCGACCAGGGACGCGGGGTGGAAGGCGTCCGTCCCGTAAACGGCGGGGTCGGGCCGCTCGACCACCGGCGCCGCGGCCGAGAACGCCTCCTCGGGCCACAGCGTCCAACTCTCCGGCCCGTCGAAGGAGGGCGCAGGCACAGGCACCGAGGGCAGAGCGACGCGCTGATCGAGGACGCGGCTCCCAACCGCCTGGTAGGCGACCTCCCAGTTCCCTGTGGAGGGCAGTTCCACCAATGTGCCGTAGACCGGCAGTATGGGGTGTCCCGGCGCGGTTTCTGCTGCGTATCCCGGCACGCTGATGCCGGATCCGGCCAGCTCATAGTGCGGGGTATGCACGACCAAGTCAGCGTCAGTGAAGCTGTTCGCCGGGGTGGGCATTGCCTGTGCTGCCGGATGCAAGACGACAACCAAGAGCGCCGCCATGCAGAATGCACTGTATGCGAAATGCCATCCCACAGATCTTCGCATCTCCATCTCCTCGTTCACTACCTACACACAACGATTCACGTGATCTTGATAGCTAATTGCTGGCTTAGACGAATTCCTGCTGCACCAAAGAAGTAATTCCTGTTCGGTCACCCAGGGATAACAGGTCCGCACGTGCCTTGATTACCCGAGGTGCCCAACGGCCCCAAGAACCCCCCTGGCGCGCCCATGGGCCCCTTCGGTGGCCCATCCTGCGCCACGACCTCCAGCGAGCGCTCCAGCACGATGGCCGGCGGCTGCCAGGGTTTGCGGGCCGGCTGCGTTAGCGCGTCGGTTTCATTAGTGGTTGTTGTCTTCATGGTGAACTCCTCCACAGTATGATAGCTGCTGAAGCTTATGAACGATATTACGGGACCCTGGCCCGGGCCCGTGCGCGTCTGCCCGCGGCGGCTTCGTCGCTGCCGGCATCGGCGGGGGATCCGATGAATCACAACTGAGTATACAGCCGATGCAAAGACCCTGTCAAACGCGCATGGGTCACCGCCGTGCGATAGTGTGTGGCAGGTTTCGTCGCTGTCTGTGATTCACCGGGCCGCGCCAACGTGCGGCACCATACAGCCTGACAGTATACCATATCGTCCAGGAGTTTCACCTTAGAATCACCTGAGAACAGCGCGCGCAGACCTGACAGGTTTGGGGGAAACCTGTCAGGTCTTTCCGCGCGGATGGTTACCGCGTGATCAGCGGCAGGAAGACCCAGAACGCGGGCTCCCGCGTCGCCGTGGCGGTCGCGGTGGGCGTCCGCGTCACCTCGTCCGTCGCGGTCGGCGTCGCGGTTGGCGTTGGCGTCGCAGTCTGCGTCGGCGTCGCAGTGGGCGTCGGGGTCGGCGTTGCGGTGGGATCAGGCCCCTCGGCCACGCGCAGCAGTGTCTGGCGGCCGCCGTCCGCGATCCACAGGGCGTCCCCGATCTGCGCGATGCCCCAGGGCGAGCTGCCGGCCGGGAGCTTGTACACGGTCCAGCCGTTCGCGTTCGTCAGGGGGGGCACAGCCAGGTATGTGAACGCCAACGTGCCCTGGCGGGTGGTCAGGTTCGCTTGAGACGGGGTCACCGTCCGACATTCCGGCTGCAGGGTGGCGCTCCCGGATGTCACGGTCACGGTCTCGCCGGTCGCCAGCGCAGGATCAAGGATGCCGACCGCGCCGAGCCCTTCGTCGGTGTACCAGATGCGGCCGTCCACCAGCGCGATCATGCCGGTGGCCATGCCGGTCGGCGGCGCGTACTGCGTCAGGCGGTTGGTGGTGGGGCTCAGCCGGCGCAGCAGTCCCATAAGATAATCGGTGAACCAGATGTCACCTGCTGCATCCACCACCAAACCTTCAGGCCAGGCCAGGGGATCCACGTCCCACCAGGTGAGGGCGCCGGTGTCCGGGTTCAGCCGCATGACGTTACCTGTCCACCCATCCCCCAGCCACAACAGGCCGTTGTGGTGGATGATGTACTCCGGTTGGCTTTCGCCCGGCAGGACATAGGTGCAGCGTTGACCATTGGCCGGGTCGAGACGGAACAGGTTTGGGGAGTAGGTGTCGGTGACCCAGACCCGACCGGCGGCGTCGAACGCCACGCCCAGCAGGTTCTGTGCATCCGCCGGCAGCGGCCAACTGGTGGCCACGCCGGCCTGGTTGATGCGCACCAACGTCGCGTCGGACCAGTTTGCAAGCCAGATGTTCCCCGCAGCGTCGGGCCGGGCGTCAACGACTGATGCCAGGCCGGCGTAGACGGTGTAGGCGCCGGTCGTCGGATCGATCCGCCAGACCTCCTGGTTGCCTGACACCACCAGCAGGCCCGCGCCGGCGTTGACATCGGGGAGTTCGTTGAGGCCGCCCAGGCTGGCCTCGCCCCCGACCAGGGTCGCGGCGCGCGCGGCGAAGCCGGCCGCGGCCACGGCCAGGGCCGCGACCAGCAGGGCAGTGAATAAGCGTTTGCGTGGGTGCATGTCAGATGCCTTTCGGCCTGATCACTTGACGATCAGCGGTAGGAAGATGGTTTGGATCGGTCCCTCGCCGAGCCGGGCGAGTTTGCGCCGCGCCTGATCGATGATCCATGGCGCATCACCTACCACGGTGAGGCCGTAGGGCCTGCCACCGGCAGGTAGTCCATAGATGCTCCAGCCGTTGCCTGCGGTGACGCCGGTCCAGAAGGTTGTGATCCACGATAGGGCGCCGGTCGTGGTTTCCAAGTTGCCTGCCGTGCCGGTTATCGGCCCACATGTGGGGCTAGGAATGAGTAGATCAGTGCTTGTGGTCACAGGGATGGCGCTTCCCTCGGCTACCGCAGGCTCGAGCCGGCCGAAGGTTGTGGTCCCTGCGGCGCCCAACGTGCTGCTGGCGGTATACCAGATCGCGTTCCCGGCCACGGCAACCACCAGGGGCCGGGCGCCGGTCATCGGCGGCACAAAGCTTGTTATT
>DAOUAT010000407.1:0-5423 GCA_034433275.1 Anaerolineae bacterium | reverse complement strand
GTCGGCGTCGTCAGCGGCTACGAGCGCGCCATCTTCGGCCGCGGGCAGATCATCCTGCGCGATCCCGTTAGCGGTGTGCTGTGCGGCGGCAGCGACCCGCGCGCGGACGGGTGCGCGATGGCGGTGTAGCGGATGGCTGACAGCGGATAACGGATGGCTGACAGCGGATAGCGGATAGCTGATAGCAGATGGCAGAGTCACGCACCACGCACCATCGCGAAGCATCCCTTAGGGACGCACCACGCGCTGCGCAATCGGAACTTCCCCAACCGTTTCTAGAGCGCATGGCTGCGCTGCTCGGCGACGAGTTCCCCGCGTTCCTCACCAGTTATGACGCGCCGACCAGCATCGGGCTGCGGGTGAACACGCTGAAGATTGGCGTGGATGCCTTCTGTGCGCTGGCGCCTTTTGCGTTGGCACCAATACCGTGGTGCCCGGCCGGGTTCACGACCTCACCCCCAACCCCTCTCCTGCGAGGAGAGGGGCGCGAACCTCCCCCTTCCCTGGCAGGGAGGGGGGGTGGGGGGGTAGGTGAATCTGCAAGGAGGGGGGCTGGGGGGGTAGGTCCCGGCAAACACCCCTACCACGCCGCCGGCCTCTACTACTTGCAAGACCCGTCAGCGATGGCCGCGGCCGAGCTGCTCGATCCGCAGCCGGACGAGCGCGTGCTCGACCTGGCGGCCGCGCCCGGCGGCAAGGCGACGCACATCGCCAGCTTGATGGCGAACCAGGGCTTGCTGGTCGCCAACGAGATCCACCCGCAACGCGCCTGGGAGTTGGCCGGCAACCTGGAGCGTTGGGGGGCGCGGAACGTCGCCATCGCCAACGAGACGCCGGAACGGTTGGCCGAGCGGTTCCCCGGCTTCTTCGACCGGGTGCTGGTGGACGCGCCCTGCTCCGGCGAGGGGATGATGCGCAAGGGCGAGGCCGCGCGCCGCGAGTGGGCGCCGGAGCTGGTGCGCGGGTGCGCGCTGCGCCAGGACGGCATCCTGGAGCACGCCGCGCGGCTGGTCCGCCCCGGCGGCCGGTTGGTCTATGCCACCTGCACCTTTAACCCGGAGGAGAACGAGGGGACCGTGGCCCGTTTCCTGGCCGACCACTCTGACTTCGCGTTGATTCAGCCGCTGCAGCACCCCGGTTTCTCGCCCGGCCGGCCGGATTGGGTCGGCGTGGGGGACGATCTTGCGTCTGGCCTCGCCCGCGCCGTCCGTCTGTGGCCCCACCTGGCGCCGGGCGAGGGACACTTCATCGCTGTGCTGGAACGGTCGGCGGGCGCGCCCGCCGATCCGCCACCCAAGCCCTGGCGGCCGGCGAAGCTGCCCAAACCGGCCGAGGATGCCTACCGTGCATTCTGTGCAATGGCACTCCGCCTGAACGCCGATCGTTCTGGAATCGAGGCTTCAGCCGGTCGCTTGCATCAGGGCGTCGAACCGCCTGAAGGCTCTAGTCCAGATGTTGGTTTTTCATCGGCCCGAACCGGAATCGAGGCTTCAGCCGGTCGTTCGCATCAGGGCGTCGAACCGCCTGAAGGCTCTAGTCCAGATGTTGGTTTTTCATCGGCCCGAACTGGAATCGAGGCCTCAGCCGGTCGTTCGCATTGGGGCGCCAGACCGCCTAAAGGCTCGATTCCAGACGCGCTATTTTCAGCGGATCTAACCCTGGTCGGTTCCTACCTGTACGCGCTCCCGACCGGCCTGCCCGACCTGACGGGGCTGCGCTATCTGCACCCCGGCTGGTGGCTGGGCACGATCAGAAAGGATCGCTTCGAGCCGTCGCACGCCCTGGCCCTGGCGTTGCGGCCAGAAGACGCCCGTCGCGCCTGTGATCTCCCCGCTGATGCGCCGGAGCTGGCTGCTTACCTGCGCGGCGAAACGCTGACCAGCCCCGGCGAGGATGGCTGGACGCTGGTCGCCGTGGACGGCTTCCCGCTGGGCTGGGGCAAACGGGTCGGCGGCCGGCTGAAGAGCCATTACCCGAAGGGGCTGCGCCGCAGCACTTGAGCCATAACGGAGCATCCTGATTACTGTGTGTGGAACAAAGCCAATGTTACTCTCAACCGCGCTACGCATCCGCCCCAAAGACGTCGTCGCCCTGACCGGCGGCGGCGGCAAAACCACCGCCATGTTTCGCCTGGCCGACGAGCTGCGCGCCGCGGATCGCCGCGTCGTCACCACCATGACCACCAAGATCTTCGTGGCCCAGATGGCCCGCGCGCCGGCGCGGTTGATCCTGGAGGGCGCGGGCGCGCTGCTGGCCCAACTCCCGGCCGTGCTGGCCGATCACGGCCACGTGCTGATCGCTGGCGGCACGGTAGTCGAGCAGGACAAGGTGGCGGGCGCGCCGCCGGAGCTGATTGACCGGGTTGCGGCCAACCCCGCGGTTGACGCCGTGATCGTGGAGGCCGATGGCTCGCGGCGGCTGCCGTTCAAGGCGCCCGCGGCGCACGAGCCGGTCATCCCGGCCAGCGCCACCATCCTCGCGCCCCTGGTCGGGCTGGATGTATTGGGCCAGCCGCTGGACGAAGCACACGTCCACCGGCCGGGTCTGGTGGCTGCACTGACCGGCGCGACCCTGGGCGACCCGGTGACGCCGGAGCTGATCGCGGACGTGCTGGCGCACCCCGACGGCGGGGCCAAGGGGCTGCCCCCGCGCGGCCGCCTCGTCCCCATCCTGAACAAGGTCACCGATGAGCGGTTGTCTGCGGCCCGGCAGATCGCCCGGCTGTTGCTGGCGCACCCGCAAGTGGACAACGTGCTCATCGCCGCCGTGGCCGAGCCCGACCCGGTGCGCGAGGTCTGGGGCCGCGTCGGCGCGGTCGTGCTGGCGGCCGGAGAGGCGCGGCGCTTCGGGGGCCTGAAACAGGTGCTCCCCTGGCGCGGCGCGCCCCTGGTGGCCCACGTGGCCGCCCAGGCGCTGGCCTGCCCCGACATCGCCCGCGTCGCGGCGACTGTGGGCGCGGAGGCGGAGCGGGTAACGGCTGCGCTCATGGAGGGTGCTGCCCTGAACATACTCCCCACCCACTCCGGAATCGAGGCTTTAGCCGGTTTCTCGCACGGCACACCAAACCGGCTGAGGCCTCAAGTCCAGGGCAACGATTCTTCACCCATCGCGACACAGGCCACAGTCAGAGAGTCCGCTCTGCAAATCGTCCCCGTGTCCGATTGGGCCGCGGGGCAGAGCCGCAGCGTGCTGGCCGGGTTGAACGCCGTGAAAGCGCCCCCTCGCCTGGCAGGAGAGGGGGTTGGGGGTGAGGTCTCTGCGGTCCTCTTTCTCCTCGCCGACCAGCCCGGCGTCACCCCTGATCTGCTCTCAGCCCTGATCCAACGCCACCGGGAGACCCTCGCGCCGGTCGTGGCCCCGCGGCACGCCGGCCAGCGCGGCAACCCGGTGCTGTTCGACCGGGCCACCTTCCCCGAGTTCGCGGCGTTGCGCGGGGACATCGGCGCGCGGCCGGTGATCCAGGCCCACGCGGACGAGATCGCCTGGGTGGATTGGCCGACGCCGGAGATCCTGCAGGATATTGACACCCCGGAAGCGTACCGTGGCAGCCAGCCCGCGGTCTGAGCCGAGCGGCTTCGCCGATGTCTACGACGCGCTATACGACGACCCCGCGTTCCGCGCTGCGCAGGCCGCGTTCCTGGAGCACATCTTCGGGCCGCCGCCGGCCCGGCTGCTGGATGCCGGCTGCGGCACGGGCGCGCACCTGGCGGGGTTGGCGGCGCGGGGCTACGCGGTGACCGGGCTGGACGCCGACCCGCGCATGGCGCAGATCGCGCAGGCCAAGCTGGCGGCCGCGGGCCAGCCCGGCCGGGTCATCCGCGGCGACCTGCGCACCCTGCCGTTTACGGCCGCGTTCGACGGGATCCTGTGCCTGGAGTCGCCCCTGGCCTATCTGCTGGCCGATGCCGATCTGGCCGCGGCGCTGGCCGGCTTTCACTGGAGCCTGCGCCCCGGCGGCCGGCTGGTCATAGACGTCTTCGATTACCCCCGCACGTTGGGCGAGGAGGGACTGCCGCTGCAAACGAGTCGTTTCGCTGCGCCGTGGGGGTCTGTCACCGTGCAGGAGGCGCACAGCTTCGACCGGGGGACGGGCATCTGGACCATGCGCCAGGCGTTCAAGGTGAGCCGGGCGCGGCGCGTGGAACGTTTTGCGGTGGAACATCGGTTGCGGATGCGGCCGGTCGAGGCTTACCTGGCCGCGCTGGCGGGGGCGGGGTTCACGGTGGCGGCGCGCTGGCCCACGTATCCCGGCGCCCCCGCGCCTCTGGCCGATGAGCACCGCGTGATCGTGCTGGCGCGGCGCGATTAGATGGTGAAGTCAACCGCCTCGGCCGGCGCAGCGCCGTTCTTGCGGCCCGGATAGCTCACCCACGTCATCGCGATGTTAAGTTCCTGAACGATGTTGGCGGCCTCAAGTCTCATGCCATTCTCGAGTTCCATCGTGCCGGTCGTATGGGCGTCCGCGACGAGGGTCAGGTCGTAGCCGCGATCCAGCGCGGCGTATGCCGTGGCGCGGATGCACCAGTTGGTGGCCGCGCCGGCCAGAACGATGTGGGCCGCGCCTAGTCGCGCCAGGTGCTCTTCGAGCGTGGTCTGCTCGAACGACGAGTTGAAGTGCTTGTGGATCAACGGCTCGCCCTCGGCCGGCCCCAAACCCGACGCCCACTGCCAGCCCGGACTCCCGAAGACCAGTTCATCGTCGGCGTGCTGCACCCAGATCACCGGGACACTCTGGGCGCGGGCGCGCGCCACGGCCCGCGTGATGTTCTTGATCACGCGAGCGGCGTCCCACGCCTCGCGCATCACGTCCGCTTGCACGTCCACCACCAGCAGGACGGCCTGATTGCCTTCTCGCACCGTTGCCATTGCCCATCTCCTTACAAAATCATTGAAACTCCAACGGTATCAAAGTGGCTCAGACTGTACCATTGAGCTTCATCGCTGTCAAAGTGACAAAGACGACAACGCCGTTTATGACCCGATCAGCTTGCGGCTGCGCTGCCGGCGCGGATGCGCCATTTTGTGACTTGCCACATCGAGCACCCCGAGGCCGTGGGTGGCATCCTGCTGCACGGCGTCCAGCAGATCCGGCGGCTGGATGAGCGGATCGTGGCCGTGCTGTGGTCAGTGGTGGCGGGGGCTGTTTTCACGGTGTTTCGCTTCCACAACACAGAAAAGCTATGACCTGGGCGCTTTGCCTCCCCGGCCACGCCCGCGTCCCTGGTGAGTGAGCGTTGCGCCATCTTGGTTGCGCGCAACCTTGCCACCAACTCAACATCCATGACCAGCAGCGCGCCTGCGTCCTGCGCACAGGAATTCCAAATGCTCCCAGCTGAGTATTTGGCGTCTTGACTGATGTGTAGGGTTGCACCGCCAGCAGTTGCTGTTTGCGCTGGGTTAGGCGATGTTTTTCGGGCCAGCAC
>DAOUAT010000406.1:0-3382 GCA_034433275.1 Anaerolineae bacterium | reverse complement strand
CGATGATGAACAGATAGCCAGCCTCGCGGTTGTAGGCCAGACCAGAGATGCCTAGCCCTAGCGCCCACTGCTGAACCACCGCGCCGGTGTTATCGATGCGATAGAGAGTGTAGTCGTTCCAGCCGCCGACGAAGAAGGTGTTGGTCGTTGGGTCATAGGCCAGGCCGCGTTGCGATGTCCACGTCCAGCCTGAGCCGCAGATCTTATTGCCTGTCGCGCCAGACGCCGGATTCCACTCGTAGATGCAGTTATCGCCGCCAACGTTCACCTGCCAGAACATGCCGGTGTTGGGGTTGTAAGCGATATCGGCAGCCCAGTAGCCTCCAAAAGAAGTCGAGACCGTGCGTCCGGTCGGCGTGCCATTGGTCGCGAACTCGTAGTCCAGGCTGGCATAGGGATCGCTGAACCAGACGGTATCTTCGCCCATGCTATAGCCGGTTCCCCACGGCAGCATCAAGCCGGTATTCCACTGTGCCAGCACGTCACCTGCGGCGAGAATGCCCAACGCAGGCGTGCCAGCGGACGACAGGATGCCCTCAGTCGTCTTGGCATTGGGATCGTAGTTTGCCGGGCGTTGGGGCGCCGGGTGCAACTGCGAGGCCAACAGCATTTGGACAGAGGAGTGCATCGGCATGAAGCCACCAGCGACTTCCACCAACTCGAATTCCGCATCACCCGCGCCGGTGTTGTGCAGGGTCAGCGGTTCGACGGTGTTGTCGCCCATCGGCAGCGTCACGTCGAAGTCGGCAGGGTTGTAGCTGAGGCATGGCTTGAGTAGCCGCAGGCCAAAGTCTACGACGGTCGCCTGACCTTGCCTCACGATCACACCGCTGACCTGGCCGAAATGGTCGGGGGCGGTCACGGTGATCGTCAGCGGGCTGTGCGCCTGATCCATCCACAGGTGGTACACACCGTCTGCGCCGGTGGTCACCAACCAGGTCCGGCCGGTCGTCGCGCTTTCTACCCATACCTCGGCCTCTTTCAGCGGGGCCGGGTTGGCATCACAGACACCCAGGCTGGTGACGGTTCCCGTGAGTTTGCCCCACGATGTGGGGGCCGCGACCGTCATCGTCACCGGGACGTTGAACCTGCCGTAGGGTGTATCGTTCTTGAAGATCAGGTCGGCGTGATACTCGCCAGGCTGATCCACATAGGCGGCATCGAAGTTCACGGTTATGTTCCGAGAGCCGTTCGCAGCCACCACGCCGGCCACAGGGTTTTCGCTGAGCCAGGGGACGTCCTGGCCACAAACCGAGGCCTCCTCACCAGACTCGACCTGATAGACCAGTTCGTTGCTCTGGTCTACCGCCCACAGGCTGCCATCGCAACCGATTTCCAGGCCAGCACCGCCGGCCAGGGAGCCGACGTGGAATTGCCCGATCAACGCGTAGTTATTGGCGACATCCAGCACATACGCGTCGGCGGCGCCACCGTTGGTCTGGACGAACAGGTGTTGCGTATCGGGGTTGTAAGCCAGGCCAGAAATGGACAATCCCACATTGACATCGGCCAGCATATTGCCATTCGCGTCGAAGCGGTGGATCATCTGATCGTTCCAACTGCCGGCGAAGTAGGTGTCGGTGGTCGGATCGTAGGCCAGGCCACGCTGCGATATCGCAAAACCGGGGCAGATAGTATTGCCCGTTACGCCCGTTGACGGATCGATCTCGTGGATGCAGTTGTCGCCACCGACGTCCATCATCCACAACATGCCGGTATTCCAGTTGAAAGCCGCGTCCGCAGGACCGTAGGCGGGACTCCAGGTGTAGCTCTGCGAGACGCCAGTCGGCGTGCCGTCGGGTTCATATTCGAAGATTGCATCTTCGTTGCCCCAGCCGTCGCCGACCCACACCGTCTCATCCAGACCGTTGTAGGCGATACCCCACGCCGCTGCCCGGCCCGAAGGCCAGGTCTGAATCAAGTCGCCAGCGTCATAGGGTTGCACTCCAGATGGGCTGGGGCTCTCTTTGGGGGCAGTAGGACCGTAACTCTGATCGAGCGAGCCGATCAGGAAAGTGGCCTTTTCGAACGGGCCAATGGGTGCAAAGCCGGTTTCCTTCTCGGCGATTTCAAAGGCTGCACCCACATTGCCCACGTTGGTCAGATTCAGGGTCCGGGTATCCACGTAACCTAGCTCCACGGTCACGTCCAGTCCCGCAGGTGCAACACGCAAAAGACCGGCCGGTACGAGGAAGTCCTGCGCCACGGTATCGCCGTCCACCACGGTCACGTCAACCACATCGGCGCCATAGCCGCCTGTGGTCGTGGCAGTGAAGGTCTGCGTGCCCGAGGGCGCGAAGATGGTGTAGAAGCCGTCATCCACGGCAGCATCCAGCGGTGTAGGCACGGACTCGGTCGCATAACCTGCTGCATTGGCGACGGTCGCGCCATTGAGAGCCATGGTGGGGTAGTTTTCGTCGTAGACGTTACCGACGACGAGCCCACCGTCGGTGGGGGCTGCACAGCCGGTGGCAATGCCAACGTTGTCAAGCATCCAGCCAAAGTAGGCATTGACATAACCATCCTTGGAGTCGAAGCGGAAGCGGAAGAGCACATTTTTGTTGGCGTAGGGCATCAAGTCAAATGTGCGTTTGTGCCAGCTCCCTTCATACTCGCCTTCAGCCAGGACAGTCCAGCTAGTACCGCCATTCGTAGAAATTTCGGTATAGCGCTTGTCATAGTTGCAATTGCCGCCGCACTCAGTCTGCTCGAAACTTGAGTACGTGAGAACACCACCTTGGGCCGGTATCGCTACCGGAGTACGCATGGTCAGTGACCCAGTGGTGTAACCTACATTGTAATTGCAGGTGATATCATTGCCATAGTAGACGGCATCGTCGGGGCTGGGGAACGGAGCCACCTTCGAACCACAGGTATTCGATTGGTTCTCGGCATTCCACAAGCCACCCATCGTCCAGTTGCCGTAGCCACTTTCGAAATCATCGCGGAAAGTGAAGATTGGGGTATAGCCCGGTGCCGAACATGAAACCAGATCGGCATACAAGCCAAAGTCTGCAGTGGTGTCTGTGGTCAACGGACCGACAAGGCCGGTGGCAGCTCCATACCCGGGCGCCCACGCCGCTACTTTGAACGTGTACGTGATTCCCTCGGCCAGCATAACGCTGTACTCACCGGTCGCGGGGTCAGTCCACACACTGTTGGCGGGTGCGATAGGATTGAATGGATCGCCGGTGATGCTGATGTGCGCGTAGAGCGGCCAACCGGTCGTCGCGTCTGTTACCTGACCGGAGACTTCGTAGTACGCTGCCGGCGTCAACGCGATGTTCTGCGTCGTCGTCGCGCCCGTCGTCGCCACCACGCCAGGGATCACCGTCGTCTGGTACCCATAACGCGAAGCAGACAAGGTGTAGGTGTCGGAGAA
>DAOUAT010000405.1:0-2698 GCA_034433275.1 Anaerolineae bacterium | reverse complement strand
GGGGCTCTTGCCGCTCTGGCTGATGCCGAGCACCAGCGCGTTGCCGAATCTGGGCGGCGCGTCGTAGATGGTGAACAGGCTGGGTGTAGCCAGACCAACGTAGAGCCGGTTGGCCGCGCCCAGCAGGTATTGGGCATAGCGGCCCGCGTTGTCGCTGGTGCCGCGGCCGGCGATCACCACGTACTGGACCGCCCGGCGTTTCATCTCGGCGGCCAGCGCCTCGGCCGTGGGGCGCTCCGCCTGCAACAGCCGCGCCAGCACGGCCGGTTGCTCGTGGATCTCGCGGTAGACATGGGTGGTTTTCAGGTCAAGCATGGAACACCTTTCTGATGACGAATGACGAATGACGAATGACGAATGACAAATGACGAATGACGGACTGCGGTCAACGGCCCATCGGTGCTGGACTCGAGGCTTTAGCCGGTCACGCGCATCACGCGCCAAACCGCCTGATCCTAAAGGAGGCTTCGCACGGGCTCGATTCCTTGTCAATCTTGTGGCGCCGTGTAAACCACCTCTCCCGCCACCATGGTCGCACGCACCCGCAGATCCGGAGTCAGCAGCAGCAGGTCGGCGGTGTAGCCGGGGGCAATGCGGCCGCGCTCATGGTCGAGGCCCAGGGCTCGGGCCGGCGTCGTGGTGATCGTCGCCAGCGCGTCGCTCAGCGTGCAGCCGGTGAACGCGATCAGGTTGCGCAGCGCCTGATCCAGCGCCAGGATGCTGCCGGCCAGGGTGCCATCGGCCAGCCGCGCGCTGGTCTCGTCCACGGTGACCGCGAAGTCGCCCAGCAGGTGAACGCCGGCAGCCATGCCCAGCGCAGCCATTGCGTCGGTCACCAGGTTCAGCCGGCCGGGGCCCAGCATCCGCCAAACCAGCTTCACCAGCGCGGGGTGGACGTGGATGCCGTCCGCAATGATCCCAACGGTGATGCGGTCGTCGGCCAGCAGCGCGCCGGGCAGGCCGGGGTCGCGATGACCCAGGGTCGGCATGGCGTTGAACAGGTGCGTGCCGTAGCGGATGCCTGCGTCAAAGCCGGTGATGGCTTCGTCGTAAGTCGCCATGCTGTGCGCGGCGCTCACCAGCACCCCGCGGTCGGACAGCGCGACGATCACCTCGAGCGCTCCGGGCAGCTCCGGCGCCAGCGAGACCAGGCGCACGCCCATCTCCAGCGACCATCCGGCCGCAGCCTCCAGGCTGGGCGGCCGCAGATAGGCGGGATTATGCGCGCCCTTTTTCTTGAGGTTCAGGAACGGCCCTTCCACGTGCAGGCCCAGCGGATCGGCGCCTCGGAAACCGGCCGGCCGGCCGGTTGTCACCACCTGCTGACCGAGCGCCACCTTGTCCGCAGGCGAGGTGATGATGGTGGGCAGGAAGCTGGTTACGCCGTAGCGCGGCAGCTTCTCGGCCACGCGCCAGATGGTCGCCGGGTCGTCGGTGAAGTCGTCGCCGAAACCGCCGTTGAACTGGAGGTCAATGAAGCCGGGCGCCAGCAGCAAACCGGTCGCGTCAACAACCTCCGCGCCGGCCGGGCAAGGCAGCGCGTCCGCCGTATCAACCGCGATGAGGCGGCCGCCGTCAATCAGGACGGCGGCGTTTTCGAGGATGGTTTCGGGCGTGTATAGCGCCGCGCCGTGGATGTAACGTATGATGATGCTCCTGTCTCCGGGCGACTGTAAGTCGCAGCTACCTTTGCGAAGTCCACCTACGTGGACTTTAGGGCAGTCGGCGTAGGCCGACTTGGCAACGGTTGCCGCGGTTTCCAACCGGGGCATCGGGTCATTTCACCGCCGGCAAACTCGCGGCCGCGATGGATTGCCCCACGCGGCGGCTTTTCTCGTCCGGCAATTGGATGTGGATGCGCTCGGCCAGCGCCGGGAACTCGGCTGCCAGCACCGCTTGCGCGCCATCCAGGATGATGGGCCCGCCCGACCCGGAGGTGACGCGACCCAGGATCAGCACGTGCTTGAGGTCGTATAAGCTGGCGTAGTGCGCCAGGCCGTAGCCCAGGTAAACACCGATGCTCTCCCAGATCTGCCGCGCGCCGGTGTGGCCGGCCTCCAGGTACCCTTGCACGTGCTTCAGCTTCTCGGCCTTGGTTGCGCCCGCGGGCAGCTCAATGCCGACGGTCGGGGCCAGGCGGAAGACGCACTGCTGCGAGAAGTACTGCGACCCCACGCCAATGTCGCCCGACCATTCGTCCGCGGGCGCGGCGGGGCTGTAGTCCACCGGCGCAAAGGCCAACTCGTTCAGCCAGCCGGTGATCGCGCCGCGCAGGTCCACGTAGCCCGCGGCCTCGCTGGACCCCAGCGCGATGCCCAGCACGCCGTCGTCCTCCAGCGACATCGCGCCGGCCAGCGCGGTGACGTCGCCATCGTTGATCACTTCCAGCGGCACGCCGAACTCCTCCCGCAGGCGCAGGAACATGGTCCGGATCTCGGCATAGCGTTCGGCCGGCACCCCGCGGAACAGCGAAGCGACCATGGGCCGGTTGGCGACGTAGATGCCCGCGGAGCTGCCGCCGATGGCATCGAGCCGCGGCAGCTTCGACTGCGCCAATTGCAGCGCGGCGCGGATGCGCGAGATGTGGTAGTCAGGGTCGGGCTGCTCCACCGGCTCCCAGACGATCTCCTCGCTGAAGAGCGGCTCGCCGTCCATCACAGCCGACACCTTCAGGTCGGAAGCGCCCAGGTCGAAGCCG
>DAOUAT010000404.1:0-5827 GCA_034433275.1 Anaerolineae bacterium | reverse complement strand
CCCATACCCCTTGCAACTTACGACGGCGACACCCCTAGCGCGCAGCGCGGCAAGATCCGCGACGGCGCGCGGATCATCCTCTCCAACCCCGACATGCTGCACACCGGCATCCTGCCGCAGCACCCGCGCTGGGCCGGCTTCTTCGCCAACTTGGCCGCCGTGGTGATTGACGAGATGCACATCTACCGCGGGGTATTCGGCTCGCACGTGGCGAACGTGCTGCGCCGGCTGCAGCGGGTCTGTCGGTTCTATGGTGCGACGCCCCAGTTCATCCTCGCCTCCGCCACCATCGCCAACCCCGGCGACCTGGCCGAGCGGTTGACCGAAGCGCCCGTCACGGCGATCGGCCCGGAGCAGGACGGCGCGCCCCAGGGCGAGCGGCACGTGCTCTTCTACAACCCGCCGCTGATCGATCCGGCCCTGGGCCTCCGCCGGAGCACCACCGCCGAAGCCGCCGACCTGGCCGCACACTTCCTGGCCCACGATGTGCAGACCATCGTCTTTGCGCAGACGCGGCTGTTGACGGAATTGATTTTGACGCAACTACGGGAAAGCAGGGAACTGGTAGGAACTGAGGGAACTCAAAACCTCGCGCCGCACGCACTGGCGACGAACCGCAAGGCGTCCAGCGTTCGCGGGTATCGCAGCGGTTACTTGCCGGAAGAGCGCCGCGCCATCGAACGCGGCCTGCGCGAGGGCGCGGTGCGCGGGGTGGTGGCGACAACGGCGTTGGAGCTAGGGATTGACATCGGCCAGATGGGCGCGGCGGTGCTGGCCGGGTATCCCGGCACGGTGGCCGGCGCCCGCCAGCAGATGGGCCGCGCGGGCCGGCGGCAGGGCGCGGCCGTCGGGCTGCTGGTGGCCGGCGCCGAGCCGCTGGACCAGTACATCATCGCCCATCCCGGCTGGCTGCTGGGCCGCAGCCCGGAGCACGCGCGCATCAACCCCGACAACGAGATCATCCTGGCCGGCCACCTGGCCTGCGCCGCGGCCGAGCTGCCGATCCGGGCGGAGGAGGAATTCCTTCCCGGAGGGAATCGAGGCTTTAGCCGGTCTGGTGGTCAACGCGAGAACCCGGCTGAAGCCTCGATTCCAGATGGACAACACGCGCGCTTTGTGACTGACCTCCTCGACGACCTGACCGCGGCTGGCCAGCTCTACCGCTCCGGCGACCGCTACTACTGGGCCGGCGACGGCAGCCCGGCCAGCGCGCTGAGCCTGCGCAGCACCGGCCCGGATCGAGTCGTCATCCAAGCTGTGGACGCCGCCGGCCGGCCCCAGGTCATCGGCGAAGTAGACCGGCCAAGCGTGATCCTCTTCCTCTACCAGGGCGCGATCTACCTGCACGAGGGCGCAACCTACGTGGTGGAACGCCTGGACCTGGATGCCGGCGTCGCCCACGTCCGGCCAATGGCCGCCGACTACTACACCCGGCCGGTCATCGGGGAGGGGATCGAAGTTCTGACCACGCTTGGCCGCTACCCTCCGGCAACGGACGATCTTCAACCTCTAACATCGTCCATCGTAGATCGTACATCGAACATCCCGGTCGCCTGGGGCGACGTCCGCGTGATCCGCAAGGCCTCCGGTTATAAGATCATGCGCCGCGGCAGCAACGAACTGCTGGGCTTCGGCGAGATTGACCTGCCGGAACAGACGCTGGAGACGCAGGCGTGCTGGCTCACCCTCTCGCAGGGGCTGATTGATAATCTCAAAGCGACAGGCGCGTGGCTCTCGGACCCAAACGAGTACGGCGCCAACTGGCCGGCGCAGCGCAACGCGGCCCGCCAGCGCGATGGGTTCCGCTGCCAGGGCTGCGGCGCGGCCGAGCAGGTTGGCCGGCAACACGACGTCCATCATAAGATCCCGTTTCGCGCCTTCGTGGCCGACGCCAGCCTGCGCGAGGGGCTGCCCGCGGCCCTGGCCTGGCAGGTCGCCAACCGACTGCCCAACCTGGTGACCCTCTGTTCATCGTGCCACCACCGCGCGGAGACCGCCGTGCGCACCCGCTCGGGCCTGGGCGGGGTCGCGGCGCTGCTGGCCGGCGTGGCCCCGATCTTCCTGATGTGCGACCCGCGCGACCTGGGCGTGGTGACTGAGCCGCAAGACCCCCTCAGCGGCCTACCCTCCATCACACTTTATGAGACCGCGCCGGGAGGCGTGGGCTACGCCGAGCAGTTGTGTGCCGCCGTCCCTGACCTGCTGGCCGCGGCCTACGATCTGGCGCAGGCGTGCCCGTGCGAAAGCGGCTGCCCGGCGTGCGTCGGCCCGGTGATCGAGCACGCGTATGCGCTGGACACAAAGGCGTTGGCGATTGCTCTGTTGGAAAAGGTAGTCGCAGACTGAGATTCATTTGCTCTGCGGCCCTCGCTGTGCTAGAATGTCGCTACATTTATTGCCTGGTGCGTCGTGCCAGTACGACGCTGCCGGCTTCATGGCTTTATCCCAATGAATTTCAAAAATCTGCACGTCCTCATCACCGGCGGATCGAGCGGCATCGGCCTGGCCACGGCGAAATTATTGGCCGCAGCCGAGGCGCACATCTGGCTAGTAGCGCGCGACCTGTCACGTCTCCAGGCGGCGCAAGATCAGATCCGCACGTGCTGCGCCCATACAGATCAACGCGTAGCTATCATCCCGGCGGATGTCGCGGACCCCGACCAGGCCGCACAAGCCGTCGCACAGGTCGTTGAGGCGGCTGGGGCGCCGGATATCGTTGTGAATTCCGCGGGAACGGTGCATCCCGGTTATTTCCACACACTGGATCTGGCGTGGTTCCGTGAGGCCATGGCGGTCAACTATTTCGGCACGCTGCACGTGATCAAAGCAGCCGTGCCGGGCTTGATCGCGCGGCGCTCGGGGCACATCGTCAACATCAGCTCCGTGGCCGGGTTCATGGGCGTGTTCGGCTATGCAGCCTACGCCCCCTCCAAGTACGCCGTGCGCGGCCTTTCCGATGTGTTGCGAGCAGAACTGCGACCCTATGGCATCCACGTCTCCATCGTCTACCCCCCCGACACCGATACGCCCCAACTGGCTTACGAAAATCAATTCAAGCCGCTGGAGACGCGCGCCTTGGGCTCCGGTGTGGTTTTGACAGCCGAGGACGTGGCGCGCGCCACGCTGCGTGGCATAGCCCGGCGGCGTTACACCATCACGCCTGGCTTCGAAGCCTCCGCCGCCTCCCGGTTGATCGGACTGCTGGGCGACCTGCACCATCCGATCCTCGACCTGATGCTCAAACGGGCGCAGCGATCGGTGGAAGCGTCAAGGCCGTCGGGCGACGACCGTCGTGTGAGAGCTATCCCGTGAAGCAAAGGATCAAGCCATGGAGATCATCATCGAGCCAGTCACAGACAAAAAAGGCTTGTTGGCGTTCGTCAAATTCTCTTTCAAGCTCTACCGGGACGACCCGAACTGGGTGCCGCCGCTCATCGAAGAACGCACCGCCCTGCTTACACCAGGCAAGAATCCCTTTTTCGAGCACGCGCGCTACCAGCTCTTCCTGGCGCGGCGCGACGGCCAGCTTGTGGGGACCATCGCCGCGGTCGTGGATGATAACCACAACCGCGCCCACGACGAGCTGGCCGGCTCCTTCGGCTTTTTCGAGTGCGTGGATGACCCCGAAGTCGCGGCCGCCCTGCTGGGCGCGGCCGAAACCTGGGTGGCCGGCCAGGGCATGACGATCATCCGCGGGCCGCTGAACCCCTCCATCAACGAAGAGATCGGCACGCTGATCGAGGGTTTCGACGAGCCGCCCATGGTGATGATGACCTACAACCCGCGCTATTACCCCACGTTGATCGAAGGCTGCGGCTACAGCAAGGCCATGGATGTCTTCGCCTGGATCTTCGATATCGAGGCCGACCTGAAGAGCGCGCCCGAAAAACTGTTCCGCGTGGCCGAGAAATCGTTGCAAAAGCAAGGGCTGCGCGTGCGCAAGGTGGATATGCGCCACTTTGACCAGGACGTGGCCAAGATCAAAGAGGTGTATAACCGGGCGTGGCAAAAGAACTGGGGCGCGGTGCCCATGACCGAGCACGAGATCGATCACCTGGCGGCCAACCTCAAACCGGTGCTGGATCCCAACCTGATCTTCATCGCCGAGACCGCGGACGGCAAGCCGGCCGGCATCTCGCTGGGCCTGCCCGATCTGCACCAGGCGTTGAAACGGTCCGGCGGGGGCCACATGTGGCCGTTTGGCCTGCTGAAGTTCCTCTGGCACAAACGCAAGACCACGCAGATCCGGCTGGTGATCATGGGCATGTTGGAGGAATATCGTGGCCGGGGAGCGGATGCCATCTTTTATCTGGAAACCGCCAAAGAGGCGCTGAAGCGCGGCTATACGCGCATGGAAGCCTCGTGGATCCTGGAAAACAATACTATGATGAATCAGATCATTGAGCGGTTGGGGGGCAAGAAATACAAGACGTATCGGGTGTATGAGAAAAGACTTTGATGCGGAACTGAGGGAACACAAGAAATTGAGGGAACTCAGGGAACTGTGGGAACTCAGGGAACTGATGAGGATATGGGGGAATGAAGGTTCTTGTTACGGGGGCGACGGGGTTTATCGGGTCGCAGCTCACGGCTGAGTTGGTGCGCCGCGGCCATCGGGTGCGCGTCCTGCGCCGGGCCAGCTCCCGCACGCTGATGCTGGCGGATCTACCCGACGTCGAGCACGTCTTGGGCGATATCCTGGAACCGGACGCCGTGGCCCAGGCCGTGCGCGGCTGTGACGTAGTGTATCACGTCGCCGCCCTGTCATCGTATTGGCGCGCCCAACGGGATCAGGTCTACCGGGTCAACGTAGATGGCACGCGGGTGGTGATGGAAGCCTGCCTGCGGGCCGGCGTGTCGCGCGTGGTCCACACCTCGTCGGTCGCCGCGATCGGCGTGCGCGGTGATGGCCTGCCTGCCGACGAAACCACGTCCTTCGATGCGTTCAGCGCACGTTGGGCCTATGCTGACAGCAAGCGCCGGGCCGAACAGGAGGTCTACCGGGCCGTGGATCGCGGGCTGGATGCCGTGATCGTCAACCCGGTCGCGGTGATCGGCCCCGGCGACCACTACCTGATCTCCAGCAGCATGGTGCTGGAGTTCGCGAAGCGGCCGATCCTGGCCGTGCCGCCGGGCGGCGTGTGCCTGGCCGATATAGACGCGGTCGTGTACGGACACATCGCGGCGGCCGAACGGGGCCGCACCGGCGAACGCTACATCCTGGGCGGCGAGAATCTGACCAACCAGCAGATCGCCGCCACCCTCTGCGCGATCGCGGGCCAGCCCCCGCCGCGCTGGACGATCCCCGGCTGGCTGCTCGGGCCGGCCGCGCTGGGCGTCGACGCGTTCAACCGCATCACCCCACGGCCGCCGGTGGTCAGCGGCGAACAGCTCCGCCTGGCCGCTCGTTACGTCTTCTATGATGCCAGCAAGGCCGTGCGCGAGCTGGGTTATCCGCTCTTGCCCTTCCGCGGGGCCGCCGAACGCGCTTATCGCTGGTATGCCGCGCACGGCTACTTGATGTGACATACGTCTGCACGCACGCATCACCTATCACATCTCACTTCCAACACAAGCCACGGACCAAACTAAGGCGGTCCCATCTTACACACAGGAGCACTCATGGATATCTTCGAGAAATGCTACGGTTACACCGATGCCAAGGAGGCCATTGCGGCCGGTTATTACCCCTACTTCATCCCGTTGACCGAAAACGAAGGCACCGAAGCCGTTTTCCGCGGCCACCGGCTGATCATGTGCGGCTCTAACAACTACCTGGGGCTGACCACCGACCCGCGCGTGCGCCAAGCCGCGATTGACGCTATCA
>DAOUAT010000403.1:0-8657 GCA_034433275.1 Anaerolineae bacterium | reverse complement strand
GGGAGGGGGTGAACTTCCCCTCTCCTGTAAGGAGAGGGGGCAGGGGGTGAGGTGCAGCTTTTGACACTTTTCCGCGAGTTGTGCTACACTAACAGCATACCAGGGGGAGCTAGGAGAGCCTGGCTGAGAGGTTGGCCCTACATGCCAATGACCCCATGAACCTGACGGGTAATGCCGGCGTAGGGACAGACACGATGAGACGACGGACGGCCCGCCAGGGCCGTCCGTCTTGTTTTTCAGGTAATGAAGGCATCCCGAGCCGGCGAGTGAACGGTATCCTGAGCGGAGCCGGGGTCCTTCGACTGCGCCGCTCAGGATGCCCCCGGCGCAGTCGAAGGATGCCGCTTTGGTCGAGCGATCGTGCTATGACACACTTCCTGATTGCGGGCAGCCCAGCCGGCCGGCGGCCCCAGAATCTTGCCCCCGCTCCCGGCGATCGCGTCGTCGCGGCCGACCTGGGCGCGCGGCACGCGCGGGTCTGGGGCTGGCCGGTGCACCTGCTGGTGGGCGACCTGGACTCGCTGCCGGCTGAGGACGCGGCCGCCTTGCACGCGTCTGGTGCGCCGGTCATCACCGCGCCGGCCGCCAAGGATGACACCGACCTGGATCTGGCGCTGGCCCACGCCCTGGCCGAGGGCGCCCGGCAGATCGTCATCTGCGCGGCGCTGGGCGGCCGGACCGATCACTTGCTGGCCAACGTGCTGCTGCTGGCGCGGCCCGCCCTGGCCGGGCTGGACGTGGTCATCGCTGACGGGCCGGAGACCGTGCGCCTGCTCCGTGGGCCGGGCAGCCTGGCCTTGCGCGGCGCGGCCGGCGACCTGCTGACCCTGCTGCCGCTGGGCGGGGACGCGGCCGGCGTCACCACGCGCGGCCTGGCCTATCCGCTGCGGGATGAGACGCTACTTCTCGGCCGCGGCCGCGGGGTCAGCAATGTGTTTGTGGCTGAGGAGGCCGAGATCGCGCTGCGCCAAGGTTCGTTGCTGGTTGTGCAAGTCACCGGCTGATCCTAAAGGAGGCTTCGCACAGCCTCGACTCCAGAAGTCCATTTGTGCGGGCCGGAATCGAGGCTTCAGCCGGTTAGTTGCTTGATGGGAGAGACCGGCTGATCCTAAAAGAGGCTTCGCCCAGCCTCGATTCCAGGGTTCTTACCTTGTGGGGAGGTGTTGAAAACATGAAACGCGTTACATCCATTCTGTTGCCGTTCCTTGCGGTTATATTGCTGGCCGGCTGTCCGGTTCCCGTCGGGCCGACGCCCGCGCCCACCGCGGCCCCGACCGAGGCGCCGACGGTCGCGCCTGCGCCGACCGCGGCGCCCACTGTCGCGCCCGGTGCAAAAACACTGACCGTGATGACCCACGACAGCTTCAGCGTCAGCCAGGAGGTCGTGGACGCATTCCAGGCGGGGTGCGGCTGCCGGGTGCAGTTCCTGAAGTCGGGCGACACGGGCCTGGCGCTGAACAAGGCCATCCTCAGCAAGGGCAACCCGCTGGCTGATGTCTTCTTCGGCGTGGACAACTCCTTTCTCAGCCGCGCGCTGGCCGCCGACATCTTCGAGCCCTACGCCTCCCCCGCGCTGGCCGGCATCCCCGCCGAGCTCCAACTGGACGCCAGCAACCGCCTGCTGCCGGTTGATTTCGGCTACGTCACGCTCAACTACGACAAGGAATACTTTGCCGACAACGGCATTCCCTTGCCCAAAGACCTGCGCGACCTGATCTCGCCGGCTTACAAAGGGTTGCTGGCCGTGCAGAACCCGGCCACCTCCTCGCCCGGCATGGCGTTCCTGCTGGCGACGGTGGCCGCGTTCGGCGAAACCGGCAGCTACACCTACCTGGATTTCTGGCGCGACCTGCGGGCGAACGCTGTCTTCGTGGCCGATGGCTGGGAAGATGCCTACTACGGCCAGTTCAGCGGTGGCAGCGGGGAGGGCGATCACCCCCTGGTGGTGAGCTACGCCACCAGCCCGGCCGCCGAGGTCTTCTTCGCCGACCCGCAGCCGGCCGAGTCTCCCACCGGCAACCTGCTCTTCCCCGGCGACAGCTTCCGGCAGGTCGAGTTCGTGGGCATCCTGCAGGGCGCAAAGGAGCCGGCGCTGGCCCGGCAGTGGGTGGACTTCATGCTGGGCGAGACCTTCCAGGCCGACATCCCGCTGCAGATGTGGGTTTATCCGGCCCGGGCCGGCACGCCGCTGCCTGACGTGTTCACCCAACACGCCCAGGCGCCGGCCGACCCCGTGGCCATGACGCCCGCGCAGATCGAGGCCGGCCGCGAGAGGTGGCTGAAGGCATGGACGGACGTGGTGTTGCGGTGAGATGTGCTGCGTGCAGCGTGACCCTTCTCGCACGCCGATGGCTCGGAGCGGGGGAGTCATGGAACTGACCACCGCATCAAATCATCGAAGCGGAGCCGCTTCGCGTGAGCGGAGTTGGGTAGGGCCCCCAATGTAGGCGAAGGATGCGGAGCGGTTGTCTGCCAAACACCGCATCCTTCGACTACATCCCGCATACCGCGGCGGGACTCCGCTCAGGATGCTCGCGGGTGTGCAAGCCAAAAACGAAGGTAATACGTGATGCGTGTAGCATGAAGCGAAGTCCGTTGCTTCGTTTTGTCTTCTATGCGCCGCCGCTCCTCTTCCTGGGGATCTTTTTCTTCTATCCCCTGGCCGCGGTGGTGGTGCGGAGCTTCGCGGCCGAGGGCCGGTGGGATCTGCTGCCGCTGGGCAACCTGGCGCGCGAGCCGTATTTCGGCCGGGCGTTGTGGTTCACCACGTGGCAGGCGGCCGCGTCCACCGCGCTAACGCTGCTGCTAGGGCTGCCAGCGGCTTTCGTCTTCGCGCGTTACCGCTTCCCCGGCAAGAGCATCCTGCGCGCGCTCACCACCATCCCCTTCGTGCTGCCGGCGATGGTCGTTGCGGCCGCGTTCACTGCGCTGCTGGGCCCGCGCGGCTGGCTCAACACCCAGCTCATGGCCTGGCTCGATCTCAGTCGGCCGCCGATCCAGCTCCAGCAGACCATTTGGCTGATCCTGCTGGCCCACGCGTTTTACAACACCACCGTGGTGGTGCGCATGGTGGGCGGTTTCTGGGCCAACCTGGACACGCGGCTCTCCGAGGCGGCGCGCGTGCTGGGCGGCAACCGGGCAAGGGTCTTCTGGGAGATCACCCTGCCGCTGCTGATGCCCGCAGTCGGCGCGGCCGCGCTGCTGGTGTTCCTCTTCTGCTTCACCAGCTTCGGCGTGATCCTGGTGCTGGGCGGCCCGCGCTTCGCTACGTTGGAGGTGGAGATCTATCGCCAAGCCGTGGCTCTGTTCCGCCTGCCCGACGCGGCCGCGCTCAGCCTGGCCCAGATGGCGCTCACCTTCGTGGTGATGGCCGTCTACACCCGCGCCCAGGCTCGCGCGGCCGTCCCGCTCAAGCTGCGCCCCGCCGACACGACCGCGGTCCCGCCCGCCACGCCCGGCCGCGTGCTCGTGGTCGGCCTGACCGTGGTCGGCCTGCTGCTCTTCCTGGCCGGTCCGCTGATCGCCCTGGCCGCGCGCTCCTTCGCGGCGGATGATCCGCTGCGCTTCTATCGGGAGCTGTTCGTCAACCGCACCAGCTCGATCTTCTACGTCTCGCCAGGGCTGGCGATCCGCAACAGCTTGCTCTTCGCAACGCTGACGACCGCGTTGGCGCTCACCATCGGCGTGCTGACCGGGCTGCTGCTGGCGCGGGAGCGGGGCCGGTTTGGCCGCTGGCTCGATCCCATCGTGCTACTGCCGCTGGGCACGTCCGCGGTGACGTTGGGCTTCGGCTACATCCTGGCGCTGGGCCGGCCGCCGCTGGATCTGCGCGCCTCGCCGATCCTGGTGCCTATCGCCCACACGCTGGTGGCGTTCCCGTTCGTGGTGCGCACCGTGCTGCCGGCCTTGCGCGGCCTGAACCCCAACCTGTGCGAGGCTGCGGCCGTGCTCGGCGCATCGCCGTGGCGCGTCTGGCGCGAGGTGGAGCTGCCCATCATCGGCCGCGCGGTGATCGTAGCCGCGCTCTTCGCCTTCACGGTCAGCATGGGCGAGTTCGGCGCCACGCTGCTCATCGCCCGGCCCGAGTTCCCCACCATGCCGCTGGTCATCTTCCGCTTGCTCGGCCAGCCCGGCGCGCTCAACTACGGCCAGGCAATCGCCATGAGCACGCTGCTGATGGCCGTCTGCGTGATCGCGTTCGTGCTCATCGAGCGGTTTCGGGTGGGGGAGGTGGGGGAGTTTTGATGTTCGATGTTCGATGGACGATGTACCTGGTGTCATGCTGAGCGGGTTGACGAGTTAACGTTGGTCACGCCGAAACTCTAGCGAAGCATCTCGGTTGGAGCCTCTGCGCTGGTGTTGTGCTGTTAACCGAGTTGTGTCGCCGACCCGCTGCTTAGAAACTTCCGGCGCCGAGATGCTTCGCTGGTCAGTCGCCGCAACGAGACTTGAGTCGTTAACCCGCTCAGCATGACAGGTGAAAGTTTTTGCGGGAACGCATGGCGCGCCGCGGCATCGAGTGTCTCAGAGTGACAGTTGAAAGTTGCCAGCGAGGCCCGAGGTTGTATGCTGCTTGAAGTGGCTCATGTCTCCAAATCCTATCCCGGCTTGCCGGTGCTGAAAGAGGCCAGTTTTGCGGTCGAGCGGGGCGAGATCGCCTGTCTGCTCGGCCCCAGCGGGTGCGGCAAGACGACGCTGTTGCGCATCGTGGCTGGGCTGGAGACGCCGGACACCGGGACGGTGCGGCTCGAGGGGCAGGATCTGGCCGGTGTGCCGGTACACCGTCGCGGGTTCGGCTTCATGTTCCAGGACTATGCGCTCTTTCCCCACAAGGATGTGGCGGCCAATGTCGCGTTCGGCCTGCGCATGATGGGCTGGTCGCAGGCCCAGGTGTCCACCCGCGTGGGGGAGATGCTGGACCTGGTGGCGCTGGCTGGCTACGAACGCCGCCGCGTGGTGGCGCTGTCGGGCGGCGAGCAGCAGCGAGTGGCGCTGGCCCGCAGCCTGGCGCCCCGGCCGCGGCTGCTGATGCTGGACGAGCCGCTGGGCGCGCTGGATCGCGCGCTGCGCGAGCAGTTGATGAACGAGCTGCGCGCCATCCTGAAGCGCGTCGGCGTGACTGCGCTCTACGTCACCCACGACCAGGAGGAGGCGTTCGCCATTGCCGACCGCGTGCTGATCATGCGCGCCCGGCCCGAGGCCGGGGTCGGTGGCTGGATCGAGCAGGACGGCCCGCCCGCCGAGGTCTACCGCCGGCCGGCCACGGCCTACGTGGCGCAGTTTTTGGGGTTCAAGAACCTGTTGGAGGGGACGGTGGTCACGGCCGAAACGTCATCTGTCACCGTCGAAACGCCGCTGGGCATCCTGATTGCGTCCGACGCACCCGGCCGATTCGCCCCCGGTCAGCGCGTCACCGCCCTGATCCGCCCCGAGGCCGCCGATGTGCGCCCCGCAGGCGCCACCGGCCCCAACAGCGTGCCGGGCCGGCTGCTGGAAGCGTCGTTCCGCGGCAGCTATCACCTGATCCGCACCGCGCACGCCGGCGATGTCATGCTCACCTGCGAGGCATCAGCCACCGACGCCGATCTGCCGGCCGCGGGCGAGCCGCTGACCCTCTGGCTCGACCCCGCCGCGATCACATTGCTGGGCTGAAGAATGCGCCTGTACCGTAATCCTTTGGATTGCGGCTTGTGGCGCACCGGCAATCCGGAGGATTGCGCTACATTATTCATCCGGCGCGGCGCCGGCCGCGGCCTGGGTAACTGCCCTGAACCCCGGACGTCGGGGCTTGCCCTGGAGCGCAGCAAGCTGCGATCTCTGGAGTCAACGACTGTTATTGAACAGGCGTTCTATGGATTTGACAGGTGACGTATTTGGGAGTATGATAACAGCGCAGCCGGAAGAAGCGCTGCGAGCACAGCAACTTGATTCGGGCCGAATCAGAAGGGAGTCACGCACATGTATCAGAAGACTATGGTTATCGGGCACCTTGGTAAAGACCCCGAAATGCGCTACACCCCCAGCGGTGTCCCAGTCACCAGTTTCAGCGTCGCGACCACGCGCAAGTGGACCAATGCCAACGGCGAGCCCCAGGAGAAGACCACCTGGTTCCGCGTCACCGCGTGGCGCAAGACCGGTGAGTTAGCCGCGCAGTACCTCAAGAAGGGTCGGCTGGTGTTGGTTGAGGGCGATATTGACGCCTCAGCCTTCATGGACCGCGAGGGCAGCCCGCGCGCCAGCCTGGAGTTGACCGCCACCAACATCCGCTTCCTGGGCGGCCGCGGGGAGGGCGGTGAAGGCATGGGCGGCGCCCCATCGGCCGGCGGCGATGATTTCCCCGTCCACGAGGATGACTTGCCGTTCTAGCGTAAGAATGTTTTGCCAGTTGTATAGCGCAGCCCTTTCGATAGTACATTGAAAGGGCTGCAAGGTACTCCTCAAAGGAGCGTCAGCATTATCTGGCCGGTCCAGACCCAGGAGACCGCAGGTGTCCCCAGCTCGTGACGCTCTCGTGGACAAGGTTTGCCCCCGTCCGGCTCTGTGTTATAATGGCGTTGTCTCGCCTCACGACGGGACGATGCGCCATCAATAACCGACGGAAGCGCCGTGAAGCTCATCATCCAGATCCCGTGTTACAACGAGGAAGCCACTCTGCCGCTGACCCTGGCCGACTTGCCGCGGGAACTGCCCGGCGTCACCGCCATCGAGACCCTGATCGTGGATGACGGCAGCCGGGATCGCACGGTCGAGGTGGCGCGGGATTTGGGCGTGGACCACATCGTGCGGCACAAGCGCAACCGCGGGCTGGCGGCCGCGTTTCAGTCGGGCCTGGAGGCTGCAGTGGCCGCCGGTGCGGACGTCATCGTCAACACCGACGCCGACAACCAGTACTGCGGCGCTGATATCGAAAAACTGGTGGCCCCCATCGTCGCCGGTCAGGCCGACATCGTCGTGGGTGACCGGGGCGTGGCTGCGTTGGAGCAGTTCTCGCCCCTCAAGCGCCGGCTGCAAACCCTGGGCAGCGCGGTGGTGCAGCGGGCGGCCGGCATCCCCATCCCCGATGCCACCAGCGGCTTCCGCGCGTTCAGCCGGGAAGCCGCCCTGCGCCTGACGGTGCTCAGCGAATACACCTACACCCTCGAGACACTGATCCAGGCCGGCGCGCGGGGCATGGCGGTGACCTTCGTGCCCATCCGCACCAACCCACAGACGCGCACCTCGCGGTTGATCCGCAGCATCCCGTCGTTCCTGGCGCTGCAGACGGTGACCATCGTGCGCTTCTACACCATGTACCGGCCGCTGCGGGTGTTCATGACGGCCGGCGGCCTCCTCGTCGGCGCGGCGCTGATCCTGGGGCTGCGGTTTCTCTACTTCTACACCCTCGGCCGCGGGGCCGGCCACGTGCAGTCCCTGATCCTGGCCGCGATCCTGGCGATCGTCGGGTTCCAGGTGGGGTTGATCGGGTTGATCGCGGATCTGGTGAGCATGAATCGGAAGATGATGGAGGAAGTGGTGTATCACGCGCGCAAAACCGAGCTTGGTGCGGCTCACTGACCGATGTCGGAGCAGAGCAGCCAGGGTAAGAAACAACCGATGCGCGTGTGCTACTTCGGCACTTACCGGGGCGAATACTCGCGTAATCGGATCATGATTGAGGGCCTGCGCCGCAACGGCGTTGAGGTGGTTACATGTCAGGCGCCGCTGTGGACAGGCATCGAGGACCGGGTCAATGCCGCCAGCGGTGGATGGGCCCGACCTGCGTTTTGGCTGCGGGTTGTGCGGACTTATCTGCGACTGCTGCAGCAATATGGCAAAGTCGGCCCATATGATTGCATGATCGTGGGCTACCCCGGCCAGTTTGATGTGTTCCTCGCCCGTGTCCTGAGCTGGTGGCGGCGGCGGCCGCTGGTCTGGGACATTTTCATGTCCATCTACCTGATCGCTGTCGAGCGCCAGCTTGCCAAACGCAGCCGGTTCACGCTCACTGCAATCAGGCTGGTCGAGCGCCTGGCCTGCCGCCTGCCCGATCTGCTCATCCTGGATACCTCCGAATACGTTGCCTGGTTTGGGCGCACGCACGGCGTCGCGCCTGGACGGTTTCGGCTCGTGCCGACAGGCGCAGACAGCGATGTGTTCAGGCCGATCCCGTGCTCAGTTCCTCCAGACGGTTTGTTCCGCGTGATTTACTACGGCACCTTCATTCCTAACCACGGTGTCGAATACATTATTGAGGCCGCGCGCGTGTTGTCAGATGAACCTGCCATCCGGTTTGAGCTGATCGGCGAAGGGCCTGATCTGCCGAAAGCGCAAGCACTGGCGCAGCAATATGGACTGGCAAACGTTGAATTCACCCGGTGGCTGGATCAGGCGGCGTTGGTCGAGCGGGTGGCGTGCGCGGATGTCTGTCTGGGGGCTTTCGGCACGACGCCGCAGTCGCTCATGACGGTGCAGAACAAGATCTATGAGGGGATGGCGATGGCCAAGCCGGTCGTCAGTGGAGACAGCCCGGCTGTGCGGCAGGCGTTGCGGCATGGTGAACAGATTTACCTGTGCCGCCGCGCGGATGGCGATGACCTTGCCGCGGCGCTCTCTCGGCTGCACTTAGATCCCGACCTGTGTGCCCGTCTGGCCGAGAGCGGACGGCGCAGCTTCATCGA
>DAOUAT010000402.1:0-6494 GCA_034433275.1 Anaerolineae bacterium | reverse complement strand
TCAATGTCTCTGAGACGTTGAATGTCTGGCCCAGCACCGCGTTGACGGCGCGCACCGCCACGTCCACCGTCATCGGCTCGTCGGTCTGGTTCTGCACCACCACGGGCAGCTCGAACGCGTCGCCGAAGTTCAGGAAACGCGGGGGCGAGGGGCGGACCATCAGCGGCAGCCGCGCGGTGATGGCGGACGCGGCCTTGCCGAACTGCGCACCGCCAGCCACGGCCACCACGGTGACGCGGTAGCGGGTCAGGTTGTCGGGCAGCTTGACCTCGACGGTGGCGCGGCCCGCTGCGTCGGTGGCGACCGCCGGGCTCCAGTGCGCCAGCGGGTTGAAGTCGGTCCGTAGCGCGATGGGCGACGCGGCCTCCTGGGCGGCGGCATCCAGGGCCACCTCTTTTTCGACCACCTTCGTCGCTCCGGGCGCCGGTGCCGCCATCGCAGGCATCGCCGCGCCGCGCGCGCCGCCGTAGGCCAGTTGGTCAGTTGCGATCTGATCCGGGCTGGCCAGCAGGATGCTGGCGCGGCTGTGGTGATCGGCCACATCAGCCCCGCGCTCAGTGTAGAAGACCGCGACCGGGTCGGCGATGTCGTAGCCGGTGAGGGCCAGGATCGCCTCGTCCACGATCACCACGGCCAGCTCTGCGCCGGCCACGGGCTTCCCGGCCGCGTCGCGCACCTGGACGTCTACGGTGGTGCTGCCGCCGGGCTCCAGCTTCTCGTCCTGGGGGCTGGCCTCGACGCTCAGGGTGCGGGACAACGGCGGCACGAGGAGGTTCAGCTCGCCCATCGCGTACGCGGGACGTTTCGGTAGGGGCGGGGTCACCCCGCCCCTACCCGGCACGCCGCCCGCGCCGGCCACGGCTGCATCGCCGGTCCGCTCGGCCGCGCCCACGAGATCCACCTGCACGTGCACGTTGGGGATGTAACCCGCCTGGATGGGCACGCGCAGGGTGATGGTCGAGCCATCCATACTGAAGCGCTCGCTGCGGGCCAGGCCGGAGCGCCGCAGGGTCAGCACGCCCTCGGCCGGGTAGAACGGCGACTGCACCAGGATCTCGGCCACGTCGCCGGGCTGGTAGTCCTTCTTGTCGGGGATCAGGGTGGCTTCCTCTTGCTCGACTTCACGCGCTGGTGGCCGCTCGCCGCCGGCCACCCAGCGGGTGAGCTCGGTGCGGTTGGGCCGGCCCTGCGCGTCGGTCACCGTCGCGGTGATGCGATACGTGCCGCCTTCGGGGGTCTCCACCGTGCAGCGGGCCGGTTCTTTCGCAGATACGACCTTGCACGTCTGCGTGGCGGCCGGGACCTCGCGCCACTCGCCGCCCCGCTGCTGCCAGACCAGGCGCTCGGCTTTCAGCTCGACGGCCACGCCTGCCACGGCCGCGCCGTCCAGGTCGGTGACGATGATGTCCACCGGCAGCGGCTCCTCGCGGGCCACGAAGATGCGCTCGGTGCGCAGGCCCACGTACAGCGCGGCCGGGTGGACCAACAGATTCGCTGTCCCAGTCCACGCCTGGCGGTTGACATCCATGACGGTGGCCTCGGCCCGCACGGTGGATGGTTCGGGCGGGGTCACGCCCCGGAAGTCAATGCGCAGGCGGTGGATTCCGGCCGCATCGGTGACGCCGGTGAAGGTCTGGGCCTCTTGTAGGGGCGAGGTCGCCTTGCCCCTACCGCCCCAACCCCAGAAGCGCCACCACGGCGTCCAGCGGCCGAAGGTGAAGTCGTCCCAGCCGGGCGGGCTGTACGCGCCGGGCTGCGAGGTGACGACCCAGGTGACGTCCGCGTTGGGCAGGCCGCCGCCCGCGTAGTACGCCGCGCTGACTTCGAGATCGGCGCCCGCACCCACAAAGTGCGGGCCTTCGCTGGCGGTCGCCTTCACCTCGAACTCGGGCCGGCGGAACTCTTGCACGGGGATGGGGTGGCTGAACCAGCCGTTCTCGACCCCGCCCGAACCGCCGGCTGCCTGGAACTGCAGGTACGCGTCCCCCAGGTTCATGGTCTCGGCCAGGGTGAGTTTGAAATCGAAGCCGCCCAGCGCGTTCAGGTCGGCCCGGCCGGATGCCACCTGGTTGCCCCGGCTGTCGTTGAGGGTGTAGGTCACGAATTCGGCCGCGCCGCGCAAGCCGCCCACATCCCCGCGCGGCCCCGCGCCCACCCGGCGGATCCACCCCTTGACGTGGACCTCCTCGCCGGGCCGGTAGAGGCCGCGGTCATCGAACACGTACCACGCCAGGCTGTCGGCCCGCGGTCGTTGCTGCCAGCCCTCGTCGCCCCAGGCGTAGACGTTCGCCGGCAGGAACGCGACGTCATCCCCGAGCCGTCCCACCAACAGTTGCGCACCCCGGCCGGCCGGCAGGGTCACCGTGGCTGTCCCGTCGGCCGCGGTCGCGCCCGTCCGGTCGCCCGGCCAGAGCTGCAGCTTCACGCCGGCCAGCGGCGCGCCGTCGGTCAGGCTGTTGGCCCAGGCCAGCATCTGCTCGCCGTCAACGAACGCGTCCAGGCCGATCTTGGTGGCCTGGATCCAGGCGTAGGCCATGGCCTCGCGTACATCACGGCTGGGGGCCAGGCCCGCCAGGCCGCCCTGCTGGCCCTGCACCACCACGATGAGGTGGCCGATGCCGCCGGGCAGCGCCTTGCTCAGGTCAATCGCGGTCTCGGTGAGCGCGTCGGTGCGCGCCTCGACCGGTACGGTGGTGTTCAGCACTAGTTTGCCCGGTGGCGTCGGGGGTTTCTCATTGCGATAGAAGTTTTGCTGATAGGTCTTGAACGCGGCCCAGTCGTCCGGTGTGACCGCGTACGCTTGCACCGCCAGCTTGCTGTAGTTGATCGTGTATATCGAGTAGACCGGTTTCGCGGCGGGATCGAGCACGATCAGGTTGCCCCCGGCCGCGTAAAAGCTCGGCTGCGCCGGGCCGACCGCGAAGCTCACGCTCTGGTCGCGGCCCAACGTCTGGCCGAAGGTATCGCGGAGGTTTGCGCTGAGCTGCACGGTGTAGGTGGTGCGACCTGCGCTGCGGCCCTGGATCTGCAACGTGTCGCCGTAGACGTTGATCGTCGCGGCCGGTAGTTCCGGCGTGATGCGCACCGTCTCGGTCGTCACCGACGCCGCATCCAGCGGGTTCGAGAAGCGAATGCTCCACGGCATGAAGGGCGCGCAGTTGTTGTCCCAGCCGCAGCGGCTCTCCACGACCTTGAGCGGGCCGTAGGTGTAGAAGGCATAGGTCTGGGCGCCGGTGGTGGTCAGCGGCCCTTCGGCCGAGGGGGTGCCGGGGCCGATGCTGACGGTGTACTGCGTGGCGGGGGTCAACGGCTCGACTGGCCGGAACGCCAGCCAGTAGCCGGGCTGCGCCTGGGCCGCGAGTTGCTTCACCGGACGATCGGCAGCCACCTCTTCTTCCGTGGCCAGGCGCAACGGGAGGGGCCGTGCGCCAACGGCCGTCGGGGCCGGCGTCGGTGCAACCGTGGGGATGATCTTGCCGTCAGGGCCGATGGCGACCGCCTGGGCCGGCTGCATCCCGACCGGCACAAGGACCTCGCCGCCTGCGGTGAGCGCGATGGTCTTCAGCACGGCCGCGGGGTCCACCCGCTGATCGAAGGCGACGAACAGCAGCGGCTCCAGCGTCGTGGGGCCGCCTCCGGGATGGAAGCTCTGGACCTGCGGCGGCGGGGTGGTGAAGGTGAAGGTCACTGCCTTCGCCAGCACACCGCCCACGGCCGATTTCGTGCCGGCCGGCACGGTCACGGTGTATTTGGTGGCCATGGGGAAGCGGCCCGCAGCGTTGCCGACCACCGCAGCCGGCTCGAAGACCAGCGTCTTGGTCCCCACCCAGCGCCACTGGCCCGCGGGCTGGGGTGACAGTTTGACGGGGACGTCTTTCGCCGCAAGATCGGCCAGGCCGGTGAGCGCGACCATGGGCTGGTTGAAGGTCAGGTTGAGGTTGGGGGCCAGCGGCACGTCCCCCTCGGGCGCGTAGCGCAGCACCTCCAGCGGACCGGCTGCGGTTTCGGGCGGCGGGCCGGCGGGCGCGGGCGGCGGGAACGGCTCCTGGATCGTGGCCCCCGGCCGTGGCGCGGGCAGCGTTTGCGCCGGAAACTTGAAGGGCTGGGCGTCGCCGGCGGTCGGTTCCAGCGCGGGCAGGCGGTTCAAGATCGCCTGGGTTTCGGCCACGGGCAATGGTCCGGCCGGCGCGACCGAGGCCGCTGCACCGGCTTCCGGCTGATCTGCACCCAGCGACAGGTCGAAGACCAGGCCGGTGTCCGGCGATGGGGTCGGTTCAGCACTGATGACGACGCGGGCTGGGGGCACATTGGCCTCCGGGCTGGGGGTGGGATTCGCCGGCGCCGCGCCGCACGCGGCCAACAGCAACGCCAGGCAAGTGAACAGCGAGAACGCACGATAACGGGGATGCATGGTGGAACCTCCTTCCCCTCGTTGGGCGGGCAGAGGTGGCAGGCCAGCGGTGATCGCCCATACACTCTGCCGCGCCATAGATTATACCACGAAACACGCGTTTTAGACGAGGCCCGCCGGTTCCGAGTTCCATAGACGCGGCGACTGAGGTGGTTTGTATGATAATTGTATTCATCTTAGATGAGTCACCTGCGCATGTTGACATCGAGAGCTTTTGCTTTATAATACGCTACGTATTAGGCGATCCTGGTCGTCGGTGGAGAGTCATTCATTAAAGGATAGGAGGCAACATGAAATCCAGGTCGGCACGAAACATGCGGTGGGCCGCACTTCTCGCAGTAGTTCTCGTCATGGGCATGATCAGCGCCGTCTTTGCGGCGGGTCTGGCCCTCACACCCCCAGGCAGCATCAAGCAGTACAGTTGGGATCCGTCAGTGGGGGGCGGAAGCCCGAAGTGGACCAACGGTAACAACCCGGGTTACTGGGAAGGTGAAACCGCAGCCATGGCCGCGGAGGTCACCAAAGAAGCAGGCGTGACCTATGACCTGCCGATCTGCCTCCAGGTGTACGAGGAGCCATATCCTCCCAGGGCTTACGCCTTCACCGGTTTTGAGGCTTTTAACACCACGACCCGCGCACCTGTCTTGCCGCCCGTCACTCTGCCGGGCGGTGAGGCGATCAATCTCGGCGATGGTGACTGGGATCTGGATCATTCGTTCATCTACGGCTACAAACTCATCATCAACTCCGTCACGCCGCAGGTCTTGGGCCTGCCGAATTGCTATGCCAACGAGGTCGGGGTCATCATCAGCTACACGCCGCAGGCTGACCGCGGTGCATACATCGTTTGGGGCGGGCATGTAGCCAAGGCCGGCGACCCCTTGCCTACCGCCCAGACGGGCGCGCCGGCGATAGATGCCACTGTCCCGACCGGCATGAGCGCGGGGTACACTATCGGTAACTTCCATGCCCGGCTGCGGACCCTGGCCGCGGATAAGACGCTGCCCTTCAAGGTCTACTTTGGCCCCACCGCCGTGACCTTGCAGAGCCTGGTTGCGGTCCCGGCCGCGCTGCCGGTCGGCGGCCTGGCTGCGTTCGGCGCCCTGCTCGGCCTGGCCGGGGTCGGTATCGCCCTCCGCCGCACGCGCTAAGTTCCTGTGATCGTCAGTTGTTGATCGAAAAAGCGCCAACCCGTTCGGGTTGGCGCTTTTTCGATCCCTCAAGATCTGAGACAGCTATGTTCCAGGGGCAGGCCCGGCCAGGAATTCCCATAACTCGGCTGTGGGCCGGAAGCCGAGGCTGTAGACCGGCGCCAACGCGGCCAGGCGGCCCGCCACGGCGAGCCACGCGTTCGCGCTCTCCACCCGCTCGGTGGCGACCTTCTCGGTGCTCAGCAGCGCCGCAACGGCCTCGGCCGGTCGGAGCCGCGTCCGCGTGAAGCCGGCCGCGTGCGCCAGCATGTAGATGCCGGCCAGGGGTACGCGGCGATTAACCCGGCGCACGCGCTCGGCCGGGGTGCTCTGGCCCCAGAAGGGGGTGCTGTACAGCACGGCCCCATCCCCCTCCAGTCGCACCACCAGGTTTTCGTCGCACAGCACCTGGCCCACGCCCGCGGCCAGGCCGGCGACGGTGGTCTTGCCCGCGCCCGACGGGCCGGCGAAGAGGTAGCCCGCGTCATCCAGGACGATCCCAGCGCCATGGATTAGCAGCCCGTCGTACTCGCGCGGCTGCGCCTGCATCAGGATGTAGGCCAGGGCCCGCTCCAGGCCGGACGCGGCCCAGCGCGGCTCGGGGGCGTGTACGATCGCCGTCCGCGCGGCCAGGTCAATCTCGCCTGCCAGGCTGAAGAGCCGGAAGCGGGTGACCGGCCCCTCGTGGCGGATCCAGGGCGGGTCGGCCATGGGCAGCCCCGGCGCGTGCGCAAGGACGACGCGCCAGGCTGGTGTGGCCTCGCTGAGGAACGCGGTGTAGCGCTCGGCCAGGGGCGCGGCCCAGCCTGCACGGGGCAGTTCGACGGCTGCCCGGAGGCCCGCGATGTCCAGCGTGAAAGATGTCTCCGCGTTCATCTGCGTCCGTCCGCGCG
>DAOUAT010000401.1:0-2049 GCA_034433275.1 Anaerolineae bacterium | reverse complement strand
CGAAGACCAGCGCGGCGGCGAGGGCCAGACACCTCACCCCCCAACCCCCTCTTCTGCGAGGAGAGGGGGAGAAAGCTCGCCCTTCCCTGCGAGGAGAGGGGGAGAAAGCTCGCCCTTCCCTGGCAGGAAGGGGGGACGGGGGGGTAGGTGCTTTGGCCCGCAGAACCTGCACCACCACCCCGTACACCAGCCCCACCGCCACCCCGCCCCAGGCTGCGGAGAACAGGTTCATGCGCCAGGCCGGGTCGCCCAACGGCGCCAGGTGCGTCCATACCCAACCCAGCATCAGGTAGAGCGGGTAGCCGGTGGGGTGCGCGAAGCCGCCGAGCCAGGCCGCGAACTGAAACTCGGCGCTGTCACCCCACAGCAGGCCCGGCGCCAGCGTCCGCAGGTACAACGCGAACGCGGCCAGCCCGACGGCTGCGGCGATAAGTGGGTCAATGAAACGGGAACGGTGTGTGCGCATGCGAATCAGCGAATGGCGAATGGCGAATGGCAGATCGCAGGTGGCTGGGAGCAGATGGCTGATGGCAGATCGGTCTCCCCTGCCCCTCCGCTCACTCCAACTCCACCCAATCCACGGCGGCAGCCAGGGTGCGGAAGTCGCCGGCCACGCGCAGGAACGCGTCGCCTGGGTTGATCACCTCAGCGGCCGCGCCGGGGGCTGCGCCCCCCACGCCCACCAGCGCATGGGCCATGCCCGTCAGCTCGGCCGGATCGGCCACGCGGGAGCCGACGTTACGTAAAGCAGCGATGGCGGCCGGGGTCAGATGGGCGGCCGCGTCCTCCTTCGTGACGACGACCACGATGCGCCCTCGGGGGATGGCGGCCAGGTAGGCGGCCAGGGCCTCGGCTTCGTAGGTGTTGGCTGCGGTGTCGAAGCCGGCCCGGTCGAGCAGCCGGCCGGTCTTCGGGTGCAGCACCGCCACGTTGTAGCCGCGGCGGCCAGTCGAGAGATCGGTCACCGCGCCCGCGGCGTCGGTGGCGGTGGCGAACGCCTCAGTGAAGCTGTGGATGTCCAGGTTGACCGGGCTGACAATGCCGGCCGCGCCGATGGCGGCCCGGCTGGCGGGGTCGGGAAAGACGCGGCGCGGGCTGGCGGCCCAGGCGAACTGCAAGCGGACGCGGTTGGGGCCGCGGCGGGTCGCGGCCGCGGGCACGCGGACTTCCACGGTCTGCCAGCCGGGGGCCAACGCCTGCGCAGGCAGGATGGGCTGCCCGTTCACGCTGATCGCGACGGTCTGCGCGGGCGCGCCGTCGTAGCTCAGCGGTGCGACAGCCAGGCGCAGCGTCGCGTCCCGCGATTCAGCCAGCGGCAGGTAGAGATCCGCCACGGGGCCGGTCGCCCAATTCGCGGTGGCGCTGTAGGGCGTTTCATCGATCCGCACGTCCCAGCCCTGGCCCAGGTGCGGCGCCGCGCCTGCCGCGCCGATGTCCACGCGGAAGGGGGAGGGCAGATCGGGCTGGATCACGCGGTAGACGCGGTAGCCGTCCGCTTCCCAGAGGGCCGGCTTTTCCAGGGGCAGCACGTCCAGCGCGTACGCCTCGGTGCGCTGCCAGGTGTCCTGGTACGGGTAGCGGCCGGGGATGGCGGGCGTCGTGACAAAATACCGCACGTCGTAGAGCGCCATCAACGCGCCGGCCTGGGCCCGCGCGGCCGCGTCCACCTCGGGCGCCGGCTCGCGGTACGCCTCCAACCCGGTGATGGCCTGAAAGAGCGGGATGCGGCCGAAGTAGTCCAGCTTGTAGTCCGGCGCGCGGCTGATGTTGCCGCCGATGATCGGCTTGCCGTGCGCGGTCTGGAAATATTGGAGCTGCGTCTGCTCGCTGCCCAGCGCGCCGAAGCTGTTGCGCCACCCCAGCGGCAACTGCACGATCGCGAACTCGCCCGGCTCCTGCGCGATCTGCTGGTACACCGCCGGGATGCGTGCGTCGGTCGTCGGCAGCGGGATGGCGAGATGCTCGGCGAGGACAAGGGTTACAAGTAGACAGGTAGACAAGTAGACAAGGAATTTCCCTTGTTTCCTCGTTCACGTGTCTCCGTGTCTC
>DAOUAT010000400.1:0-18558 GCA_034433275.1 Anaerolineae bacterium | reverse complement strand
ATGTGGAGAACATGAACATCCACGCGGTGACTTCCTCGCCCTCTTTCACCGTGTTGGAGCACATCTACGATACACTGTTCCACATGAACACCGAAGGAGAATTGGAGCCTTTGCTGGCCGAGAGCATGAAGGCCAACGATGATGGTTCTTTCACCCTCAAGCTGCGTGAGGATGTTACCTTCAGCGACGGCACCCCCTTCAACGCCGCGGCCGTCAAAGCTAATCTGGATTGGGTGCTCAATGCCGAGAACAAAGCCACTTTCCGCTTCCTGATTGATCGCATCCAGGAAGTGGTGGTGACCGGCGACTTTACCGTGAACTTGAAGCTGAGTAGCCCCTTTGCGCCGCTGCCGGCGCACTTATCCCATGGCGCGTTGGCCATGGTGCATCCTGACCTGCTGGCGCAGGGTGGAGAGGCGTTAACCACTAACGCCATCGGCACCGGTCCGTTCCTGTTGGATAGCTGGCGGCGCGATGAGGCCGTGACCCTGAAGAAGAACCCCAACTATTGGGGTAAAGTTACAGCGGTTGATACGCTAGTTTTCAAGGTGGTCAAAGAAGCGGGCTCTCGCCTGGTAGAAATCGAGGCCGGCACGGCGGATGTGGCGGTGCGCGTGCCGCCGGCCGAGGCCGCCCGCCTGGCCGCCAACCCCAACATCGAGGTAGTGACGACCCCTGGCCTGCGCACTATTTATATCTTTTTCAATGTCACTGCAGAACCCTTCACTGATGTGCGAGTACGTCAGGCTGTCAACTACGCGGTGGACGTGGAAGCCATCGTGCGCGATCTGTTCGTCAATGCGGCGCGTGTCAGCGATGCGCCGTTCGCTCCGCCGATCTTCGGCTACTCGCCGCAACCGCCTTATGCCCGTGATGTGGAGAAGGCCAAGGCGCTGTTGGCCCAAGCCGGCGTCGCGCCCGGCACCAAGGTGGTGCTCTACCATCCCACTGGCCGCTACATCCAGGATGCCCTGGTGGCCGACGCGGTGCGCGCGCAACTGCGCGAGGTGGGCCTGGAAGCTGAACTGAAGACCCTGGAGTGGCCCCAGTACGTGCCCACCGTCCGCAAGCCGAAGCCAGAGAACGACATTCAGTTCGCGATGCTGGGTTGGGGCACGCCCACCATGGACGCTGATTACGCGCTCTACGCACTGTTTCACTCCAGCCAGCACCCGCCTGGCTTCAACGGCGCCTTTTACAGCAATCCAAAGGTAGATGAGCTGCTGGACGCTGCCCGGGCCAACCCCGACCAGGACGCGCGCCAGCAAACTTACGCCGAAGCCATTCGCATCATCTGGGAAGATGCCCCCTGGCTGTTCCTCTACAGCGAAATCCAGATTACTGCTGTGCGCAAGAATGTGTCCGGTTTTGTGGTGCATCCTAATGAGCGGATGATCGCCACGGATGCCGTGAAGCAGTAACCTTATCGAACCCCTGCACGCTGAGAGGTGGTCCTGCCCGCCTCTCAGCGTGACTCTTTTGGGCACAACGAAATGACGACATATCTACTTCGCCGCCTGCTGCTGGCTATTCCGGTGCTGCTGGGCGCGTCGTTCCTGGTTTTTGCCAGCATCCGCTTTGTGCCGGGCGACCCTGCCATTGCCCTGGCCGGCGAGTTGGCTACCCCCCAGTTGGTGGCCCAGGTGCGCGCCGAGATGGGGCTGGATCGTCCCATTTTGGTGCAGTATGGCATCTACTTGAAACGTTCGCTGCAAGGCGACCTGGGCCGCTCGGTGCGTAGTAGCCTGCCCGTGTCCCGTGAGATCGCGGCCCGGCTGCCCAAAACGATCCAGCTGGCCGTGCTCAGCCTGTTGGTGGCAGCCGCGATTGGCATCCCGTTAGGGGTGCTTTCGGCCATCCGCGCCAACTCCTGGCTCGATGGTGGCAGCATGATTATGGCTTTGCTCGGCGTGTCTATGCCGATCTTCTGGCTGGGATTGATGCTGATGATCCTCTTCGCGGTGCTGCTGCCGCGCTGGCTGGGGCTGTCGGGGCCGGTCTTGCCGCCCACCGGCAGTGGCACCTGGCGGCATCTGGTAATGCCAACCATTGTGTTGGCAGCCAATTCAATGGCAGTTCAGGCTCGTATGACCCGCGCCTGCATGTTGGAGGTGTTGCAAGCGGATTATGTGCGCACTGCTCGCGCGAAGGGGCTCTCGGAACGGGCTGTGATCTACCGGCACGCGCTCCGCAACGCCCTGATCCCGATTGTTACCATCATCGGCTTGCAATTTGGCACCTTACTTGGCGGCGCGGTGTTAACCGAAACGGTCTTTGCCTGGCCGGGGTTAGGACGACTGCTGGTGGATGCCATCGGTTTTCGCGATTATCCCGTGATCCAGGGCGCAGTGCTGGTGATCACGGTCGGCTTTGTGCTGGTCAATATCGTAGTGGACGTGCTTTACGCGTGGTTGGACCCCCGCATTCATTACAATTAAGCGTGTAACTAAGAATGGCAACAATACTTCCTGTTACGCAAATCACCGAGGCCCTCCCCATGGTCGCCCGGCGGCGTAAGCTTCCCTCTGTGCTGTATCGCCTGCTGCGCAGTCCTGGCGCCATGCTGGGGCTGATCGTTGTGTCCGCCTTTCTGTTTATCAGTCTGACGGCTGATCGGATTGCGCCGCACGATTATGACCGGGCGAACTTCAGTATGGCGCGCAAAGCTCCCAGCGCGACCTATTGGCTGGGCAACGACGAGATTGGCCGCGATCTTTTCTCGCGCCTGTTGCACGGCGCCAGGCTCTCTTTGATCATCGGCCTGATCTCGGTGGGGATCGGACTGACAATCGGGACGCCGCTGGGCTTGCTGTCCGGCTACCTGGGGGGCAAGATAGACCTGCTGGTGATGCGCGTCATAGACATCATGCTGGCTTTTCCTAGCATCCTGCTGGCCATCCTCATGGTTGCCATGTTCGGGCCGAGCCTGAATAACGCAATGATCGCCATCGGCATCGTCTCGATCCCGACCTATGCGCGCCTGGTGCGCAGCTCCACCCTGGCCACCAAAGACAACCTGTTTGTCGAGGCCAGTCGCAGCACCGGCGCCAACGACCTGCGCATCCTTGTGCGGCATATTTTCCCAAACACCCTCGCGCCCATCGTGGTGCAATCAACCCTGCAAATTGCGGTCGCGATCCAGGCGGCCGCGGCCCTGGGCTTTCTGGGTCTCGGGGCGCCGCCCGATGTGCCGGAATGGGGCAACATGCTGCAGAAAGGGCGGACCTACATCGTCTCGGCCCCGCACATCGTGGTTTTCCCCGGGTTAGCTATCATGTTGACTGTGCTGGGCTTCAACCTGTTGGGCGATGGCCTGCGCGATGCGCTGGATCCCCGAATGAAGAAGTAAGTGGAGCTCATTCCCCTGACTCCCTCTGCCTATCATCTGCGCGGCGGTTCCAACGCGGGTCTGATCGTCCAGGATGGCCGCGCGCTGCTGGTGGACACCGGCCTGGATCGCGACACCGCCAAGAAGATCCTGCGCCACATCGAGGGCCTGAAAGTTCGACTGGCCGCGGTCGTCATCACCCACGCCCACGCCGATCACTTCGGCGGCGCGGCGCTGATCCGGGCGCGCTCCGGCGCGCCCGTCTACGCGCCTGCACTGGAGGCGGATGTGGTGGCCAATCCACTCTGGGAGCCCGTGTACCTGTTTTCCGGCGCGCTGCCGCCGGCCGAGCTGCGGCACAAGTTCACGCTGGCCGAGGGGTGTCCGGTGGATGTGAGATTGGAGACCGGGGATCAGGTATTGGGAGACGTGCCGCTTACGATCATCCCTGCGCCTGGACACGCGCCGAACCAGGTGATGATCGCGGGCGGCGGGGTTTGTTTCGTCGCGGATGCGGTCTTTGCGCCGGAGGTGCTGCACAAACACGGCATCCCATTTTATGTGGATGTGGATCAAACGCTCGCCAGCCTGGCGAGCCTGGCCGCGCTGGATGGCCGCTACGCCTGGTTTGTGCCGGGCCACGGCCCCGCGGTCGCACAGATCGCGCCCTGGTGCGCCGAGAATGCGGCGCGGCTGAAGCAAATCTGCGAGGCTGTGGCCGCCGCGCTGGCCGAAAGCGGCGAGGTGGGCGAGCTCATCCGCCGCACAGCCGACCGCCTCGGCGCGACCATCCCCAACCCGGCCATCTACTGGCTGACGCAAACAACAGTGAACGCCTGCCTGGCCGCGCTGCAACGCGCCGGCCGGGCGAGCGTTCAGGTAACAGAAAACCGCCTGGTTTGGAAGCTGGCAACTGGGAACTGACGGTCATGCGCCATTCCCCATTCGCCATTCGCTACTTCGTCACCCCCAAATAACTCTCCATCACCCGCTCATCGTGCAGCAGGTCTTCCCCGCGGCCCTCCATGCGGATCTGACCGGTTTCCAGCACATAGGCTCGATCGCAGATTTCCAGCGCCAGCGTGGCGTTTTGCTCTACGACCAGGATGGTCAGGCCCAGTTCGCGGTTGAGGCGGAGGATGGTCTGGAACATGCTGTCAATGATGATGGGGGCCAGGCCCAGGGAGGGCTCATCCAGCAGCAGCATCTGGGGCTTGGACATCAGCGCGCGGCCCACAGCCAGCATCTGCTGCTCGCCGCCGGAGAGCGTGCCGCCGCGCTGGTGCAAGCGCTCCTTCAGCCGTGGGAACAGCACGAAGACCTCTTCCAGCGTTTCGGCGATCTCTTTCCGGTTGGAGCGGGTATAGGCGCCGGCCATCAGGTTCTCATACACGCTGAGCGGCGCGAACACGCGGCGCCCCTCGGGGACCAGCGTCATCCCATCGCGCACCACCAGGGAGGCCTCTTTTTTAAGCCGTTCCCCTTTGAACATGATCGAGCCGGAGGTGAAAGGTTTGATGGCGCACAACGTGCGCATCAGCGTGGACTTGCCCGCGCCGTTGGCCCCGATCACCGCGACAAACTCGCCCCGGTCCACGTGCAGATTGACGCGATCCAGCGCGCAGATGCCGCCGTAGTGCACCACCAGGTCGGTGACTTCGAGCATGCGAGTGTTAGTGACCATGTTTTCGCTCCCCCAGAAACGCCTTGGTCGCTTCGCTCTTCCGCTCTCCCAGGTACGCCCGCACCACCGCCGGGTTGGTCTGGATCTCCTCCGGGCCGCCCACAGCGAGGAAGCTGCCCAGGTTGAGCACATAGATCCGGGAACCGGCGCAGAGATCCATCACCACTTTCATGTGGTGCTCGATCATGATCATGGTGTACTTCTTTTCCTGGTGGATGCGGCGGATGAGCTGGACGAGATCCACGCACTCGTCCTCGTTCATGCCGGCGGCCGGTTCGTCGAGCAGCAGGAGGTCCGGGCTGGCGGCCATGGCGCGGGCGATCTCGAGCCGGCGCTGCAGGCCATAGGGCAGGCTGGCCGCACGTTTGTTGGCGTGCTCTTCCAGGTCCACCAGCTCCAACAACGCGTGCGCTTGCTGGCGGGTCTGGCTCTCGATGCGCCGGGCGTGGGGCGTGCGCACAAAGGCTTCGGCGAAGGAATAGCGGGGCGTGCTGTGCAGCCCGAGCTCTACGTTTTCGTAGGCCGTCATCTGTGGGAACAGGCGGATGTTCTGAAAGGTGCGGCTGATGCCCAGGCGACAGATCTGGTCGGGGCTTTTGCCGAGGATGCTCTTGCCCTTGAAGATGATCTCGCCGGACGTCGCTCGGATGGCGTTGGTGATCAGGTTGAAGACGGTGGTCTTCCCCGCGCCGTTGGGTCCGATCAACCCTACGAACTCCCCCGGCTTCAACGCGAAGGAAACCTTGTTGACCGCGCGCACGCCGCCGAAATCCACGGTCAGATCGCGAACTTCCAGGATGTGGTCGCTCATCGTCAGCCCACCTTTCCGCCGGCCGGCTTGCGGACGGTCGCCTTGCTCCAGAGCGCCCTGGCCCAATTGGCGTTCATTTCCACATAGCCCAGCAACCCTTGTGGCCGGAACACCATCACCAGCACGAAGAGGAAGCCGTAGGCGATCAACCGCCACTCTTCCAGGAACAGCAGCAGTTGCGGCGCGGCCACCAGCACGAAGGAGGTGATGAAGGGGCCGATCAGCGATTGGATGCCGCCGAACACCACGGCCGCCAGCAGGTTCGATGACTGCGTGATGGTGTAGAACGACGGGCTCTGGTAGGCGAAGAACATGCCGAACAGACCCCCAGCGAACCCGGCGTAGAAGGCGCTGATGAACAAGGCGATGAGTTTTGTCTTCAGCAGGTTGACGCCCATCATCTCGGCCGCGACTTCATCCTGGCTGACGGCGATGCAGTTCTTGCCGTACTGCGATGTGACGAACATGTGCGCCAGGAACAGCGCCAGCGCGACCGATACCAGCACCACCAGCAAGATCACGCTGTTCGGCGTGGAGGGGATGGAGTAGCCGAACGCGCCGCCGACCTTGACGGAGCCGATCTCTTTGATGTTGTTCAGGATCAGGCGGATCGCTTCGGAGAAACCCAATGTGGCGATGGCGAAGTAGTCACCTCGCAGGCGGCTGCGGAAGGACGGGTAGCCGATGATCAGGCTCAGCACCGCGGCCACCAGGCCACCGGCCAGCAGCGCCAGGGGGAACGGCACGCCGAAGCCCTTAATCAAGATGGCGCTGAAGTAGCCGCCCAGGGCCATGAAGCCGGCGTGGCCGATGGTAAAGAGCCCGGTGTAGCCCGTCAGGATGGCAACGCCCAGGGCCGCGATGATGTTGATGCCGCCCAGGATGATAATGGCGTTGATATAGCCCATGATGCGCCTCCCCTGGCCTAGAGTTTCTCGTCGCCGCTCTTGCCCAGCAACCCGTTCGGGAAGAAAAGCAGGATGACAATGAGGAAGAGGAAGGAGAACAGGTCGCGGTAGCTCGACGAAATGTAGCCCGAAACCAGGGTCTCCAGCACGCCCAGCAGCATGCTGCCGACGATGGCCGCCGGCAGGTTGCCCAGGCCGCCGATGATGCTGGCGATCATGGCCTTGATGGTCACCAGGCCCATTGTGGGATACACGGCATACTTGATGCCATAGAAGATCCCTGCCACGGCCGACAAGATGCCGGTGAGCGCAAAGATGATGATGGCGACGCGATTGTTGTTGATGCCCATCAGCGACGCAGTCTGAATATCAATGCTGCTGGCGCGGATGCCCAGCCCCCATTTGGAGCGATAGAGGAACAACCACAGCAACGCCAGCACGCCGAAGGAGATCAGCCCGGCCAACAGGTCCATTCGCCCGATGGAGATGTTGCCGACAAAGATCGGCTGCACGCTTTCAACGGGGAATTTGCGGAACGTGCCGCCGAAGAACTTGTTCATCAACTGCACGATGGTGAGATTGACGCCCATCGCGGAGATCATCATGAACAGCCGCGGGGCTTTGCGCAGACGCAGAGGCCGGTAGGCCAGGTTTTCCGTGCCCACGGAGAGCAGAATGGTCAGGCCGATTGCGATGATGACTGCCAGCCAAAACGGCAAGGCCAGCGACGCGATGGCGATGAAGGCCATGATGGCGCCGAAGGCCATGAAGGCATCAAAGGCCCAGTTGGTGAAGTTGTAAATGCTATAGACCAGCGCATAGCCCACAGCGAGGAGCGCGTAGATCGCGCCGATCGAGATGCCGCTGACAAGCTGTTGGATGAATAGGTCCATCGTCATTTCCCAGGGCTAAATAGCAGGAGGGTGTCTGCGAGATTCACAGACACCCTCTTGGTCGTTCTTTAGTTTATTCTTGGGGCTTGAAGGTTTCCACCAGCTCCCACTGGCTGTTCTTGATGGTCATGATCAGCAGCGGCTTGTTGTGTGGATTGTGGGTGTCGGGCTCCATGCTGACAACGCTGGTGAACAGCTGAACGTCCTTCATGTTCTCCAGTGCGTCGCGCACGCTCTGCGGGGTGGGCGTGCCGCCGTTTTTCACCGATTCGCGGATGCCGTGCTCGATGGCATAGAGCGCGTCCAGGCCGTAGTAGGTGTAGACGTTGGCCTTGACATTGTGCTTCTTCTCGTACTCGGCGTTGAACGAGGCGAACTCAGGCGCGGTTTCCGAGACACCGGTGGTGACAATCGCGCCTTCGAGCTGCGGGCCGGACATTTCCAGCAGCTCGGGGACGAAGACGCCGTCGCCGGCCATCACTTGCATCTTCATGCCCAGCGCCTGCATCTGCTGGCCGATCAGGCCGACGTCCTTGTAGGTGTAGGCCGCGGCCACCAGCAGATCTGCGCCGGAGTCCTTGATCTTGGCGAGCTGGGCGCGGAATTCGGTGTCACCGCCGGAATACCCTTCCTGCGCCATCACCTGGCCGCCCAGTTCGACGAAGTGCGTCTCGAAGAACTTATGGACGCCAACGGTGTAGGGTGACGCCACGTCGGTGAGGAAGGCCACTTTGCGCAAGCCGAGCTTGTTGTAGGCGAAGTCGGCCAGCGCGTAGCCCTGGTACGGGTCAATGAAGCAGACGCGGAACATGTACGGGTGCAACTTCCCGTCTTCGCTCACGGTGACGTTGACGTTGGAGGCCGTGGTGGCGACGACCGGCACCTTGGCGGTGTCGGCGATCTCCGCCACCGGGATTGCGGCGGCCGACCAGGAGGGACCGATCACCGCAATGACCTTGTCCTGGTCCATCAACCGTTTGGTGACGGCGACAGCATCGGTCACTTCGGAGCGGGTGTCGTAGGGGATCAACTGCAGCTTGTAGCCGCCGATCCCACCTTCGGCGTTGATCTTGTCAACGTGATCTTTCAGCGCCGGGATCGAGGCTTGCCCGATGTAGGCCTCGACGCCGGTCTGCTCGGTGACGTAGCCGATCTTGATCACCTTCGCGCCACCGGCGCAGCCGGACAGGCTGGCTACCACGAGCACAGCAACAGCCAGAATGAACATCCACTTGCGGAGCACGGGGATAGCGAGATGCATGGACTTCTTCTCCTTTTGGTGAAAGTCGGACGAAAAGGGAGGATTTCGTTGAACTGGTACAAGTTGAATTGTATAGTCTCATTGCTCCATTGTCAAACAACAAAAAGGCAAAGTAGCGCTTGTGCCGGGTTTTCGACGTGTTTGGTTCGTTTGACTTTCTCATCAGCCAAGTTATAATGTTTTAATTCATGCAGGGGTTGTTCAGCCTATGTAAGAAAGGGGGCGAACATTCAGCAGCATCGTGGAGAACAGGATACTCGTGTGCGCCTAATCTTATCTGTTTGACAGGAGGAGAAACATGAAAACCCAGAGACTCTTGGTTGTATTTGCCTTGCTGACCGTGATCGCACTGGTCTTGGGCGCCTGCGCCCCGGCGGCAACACCTGCGGCCCCCCCGCCTGCGCCCACGACGGCCCCCAAGCCGATCGAGACGACCGCGCCGGTGGCTGAGGATCCCTGCGCCTATGGCGGTGAGATCAAGGCCATCGCGGCCGTGGACGCACACACCGTCAAGTTTAGCCTGTGCTATCCCGACCCGGCCTTCCCGGCCAAAGCGGCCGACACCGCCCTCCAAATCTGGCCCTCTGAAGCCTTGACGGCCGGCGCGACCTCCGGCGGCAAGGCGTGGCTGGAGAAGCCCGTGGGCACCGGCCCCTACATGCTGAAGGAATGGCGCAAGGGGGACCAGCTTATCCTCACGGTCAATCCCAACTACTGGGGCGAAAAGGCCAAGACTCCGACCCTGGTGTTCCGCTGGAGCTCCGAAGCGGCGCAGCGCTTGCTTGAGCTGCAATCGGGCAACGTGAACGGCATTGATAACCCCGGCCCGGATGACTTCGACGTGATTGCAGGCGACGCCAAGCTGGTCCTGAAATCCCGCGCCGGCACCAACATCTTCTACATCGGCATGAACAACACCTTCCCGCCCTTCGATAACGAGAAGGTGCGCCAGGCCTTCGCGATGGCAATTGACCGTAAGCGCATCGTGGACAACTTCTACCCGGTCGGCTCGATCGTCGCCACCCAGTTCATGCCGCCCAGCATCTTCGGTTACTCCGAAGGCTTTGACTGGTACGCGTATGATCCCGAGATGGCCAAGAAGATCCTGACCGAGGCGGGGGTCTACGACGCCAGCGGCAAGTTCAAGACCAAGATCTTCTACCGCGATGTGGTGCGCGGCTATCTGCCCGAACCGGGCGTGGTGGCGCAGGACATCCAGGCCCAACTCGCCGAGATCGGCGTTGAGGCCGAGATCCAGGTCATGGAATCGGGCGCGTTCCTCGACGCGGCCGACGCCGGCCAACTCAACGGTCTCCATCTGTTGGGCTGGGGCGCCGACTATCCCGACGCGACAAACTTCCTGGATTACCACTTCGGCGCCGGCTCCAGCAAGCAGTTCGGCGACAAGTTCCCGGATCTGATCAACGCGCTGCAGCGCGCGGCCGCCCTGGCTGACCAGGCCGAACGCCAGCCGATCTACGATGAGGCGAACGCGCTGGTCAAGCAGCACGTGCCCATGATCCCGGTGGCCCATGGCGGCTCCGCGACCGCGTTCCAGGCCGTCTGCCAGGGCGCGCACAGTAGCCCGCTGACCCGCGAGAAGCTGAACGTGATTACCTGCGGCGGCGACACCCTGGTCTTCATGCAGAACGCTGAGCCCATCAGCCTCTACTGCGCTGACGAGACGGACGGCGAGACGTTCCGCGCCTGCGAACAGATCAACGAGGCGCTGCTGTCCTATGTGGTCGGCACCACCGATGTGGAGCCGGCCCTGGCCGAGCGGTTCGAGGCGAATGACGATCTGACCGAGTGGACCTTCTACCTGCGCAAGGGCGTGAAGTTCCACGATGGCACCGATCTGGACGCCGGGGATGTGGTGACCTCGTGGGTGGCCCAGTGGGACGCGGCCAGCCCGCTACACACCGGCCGCGTGGGCGACTTCACCTATTTCCAGGCGTACTTCGGAGCGTTTAAGAACGCGCCGGGCGAATGAGCTTGGCGTGGCCCTGCGCCGCGGCGCAGGGCCACCTTTGCCAGGTGTGACCAGAGAGCAGAGCCGCTTCGCGTGAGTGGAGTGCTGGCATCCTGAGCGGAGCTTCCTGAGCGGAGCACCGCAAGGCGCAGTCGAAGGATACGGAGCGGCCTGCGCGAAAAGCCACATCCTTCGACTGCACTCCGCCGCCAGTACTGCTGGGCAGCTCCGTTCCGCTCAGGATGCTCGCGATTCCACCTCGCCTGAGGTCAGTTCATCATGACCAAGTACATCCTGCAGCGCATCCTTGCCGCACTGCCGGTGCTCCTCGGCATCCTTTTCGTCACTTTCACCCTGGCGCGCCTGCTGCCGGGCGATCCGTGCGTGGCGATTTTGGGCGAGAAGGCCAACGAAGTCACTTGCGCGGCCTTCAACGCCCGTTATGGCCTGGACAGGCCCATTACTACCCAGTTCGGCATCTACTTGCGGGATGTGCTGACGGGCGATCTGGGCATGTCCTTTCGTTACGGCCAGCCTGTCACCAAGATGATCTCCGAGCGCCTGGCCGTGACCGTCGAGCTGGCGTTCAGCGCCATGTTGTTTGCGGTGATCTTTGGGGTGCTGCTGGGCATCATTTCCGCCAAGCGGCACAGTTCCACGGTTGATGTTATGACGATGGTCGGCGCCAACCTGGGCGTTTCCATCCCGGTGTTCGTGCTCGGCCTGTTCCTGGCCTATGTGTTCGCTATTGTCTTGAAAGATACGCCTCTTGCCCTGCCGCCGTCGGGGCGCCTGTCCGCCGGCATGACGGTGACTTCCCTGGCTGAACGGTTCGGCCTGGTGGAAGGAGACCCGCGCTTTCGGTTAGCCCAGTTCTTCACCAACCTCTATTTCTTCAACGCTATCATCCATCTGGACGGCAAGCTGTTCATGGACAGCTTGAAACACATGATCTTGCCGGCGGTCGCCCTGGGCACCATCCCCATGGCGCTGATTGCCCGCATGACGCGCTCCAGTCTGCTGGAGGTGTTGGGGCAAGACTACACGCGCACAGCGCGCGCCAAGGGCCTGGCCGAGCGAGTCGTGTTGCTGCGTCACGCGCTGCGCAATGCGCTGCTGCCTGTGGCCACGATCATCGGCCTCTCGCTTGGCTTCCTGCTCAGCGGCGCGGTGCTCACCGAGACCATTTTCGGCTTCTCGGGCATGGGCCGCGCCCTGTTCGATGGCATCACCGCGCGCGATTATGCGGTGATCCAGGGCTTCACCCTGGTCACGGCTATCATGTTCCTGGTGATCAACCTGGCTGTGGACATCCTGTACGGCTTCCTGGATCCGCGCATCCGCCTGACATAACCGACGGTTAACCTCCGCCGCAGAGAGGATTCATGAATTCGTACGACGCGACCACATCTCCCGCCGAACTCATCGTGACTAAGCGCCGAAAATCGCGCGGTTTTTGGGCCGAGGCGTTGCGCGATCTGGTTTTGAATCGGCGTTCCGGCCAGGTCGGCCTGGTGATCGCCCTGTTTTTGATCTTGCTGGCGCTGTTGGCGCCGGCGTTGGCGACCCATGATCCGAACGGCGTGTTGATCGGCAAGGAGCCGGGCGTCAAGCGCCGGCAGCCCCCGTGCGTGAAGGCCGTGGACAACTTGCCTTCCCTGCCCGTCGTGGACTTTTTCCGCTGCGACCCCAGCCAACCAGAGCACTACTTCGGCACCGATGGCAACGGTCGCGACCTGTTCAGCCGCGTCTTGTTCGGCGCGCGCGTCTCGTTGAAGGCCGGCATCTACACGGTGTTTCTGGCAATTATCGCGGGCGTGTTGTTGGGCTCCGTTGCCGGCTACCTTGGCGGGGCGGCCGATAACATCATCATGCGGATTCTGGATGTAGTCCTGGCCTTCCCCTCACTCATCCTTGCGATCGCGATCAACTCGGCGCTGCTGACAGTGGCTGCGGATAGCGTTTTTGCGCGCGGCTTGAATCTCATGCAGCGGGCTTTTGGCTTTGCGGATATCGGCCTGCTGACGGCTTTGATCTCTATCGCGACTGTGTCCATCCCCACGTATGCACGCCTGGTGCGTTCCCAGGTGCTTTCGCTGAAAGAGCAGGAGTTCGTCACAGCCGCCCGCTCGATTGGCGCCAGGCCGAACCGCATCCTGTTTCGGGCCATCTTGCCCAACGCGACCGCGCCACTCATCGTGGCGGCCACGCTGGGCATCGCCACGGCGATCCTCGATACGGCCGCGCTTTCCTTCCTGGGGTTGGGCGCGCAGCCGCCAACGGCCGAGTGGGGCGCGATGATCGGCGCCGAGCGCAACCAGATGTTCACCTCCCCCCATCTGATCTTGTTCCCGGCATTGGCCATCGTGACCACGGTGCTGGGCTTCAACCTGCTGGGAGATGGGCTGCGTGATGCGATGGATCCGCGGTTGCGCAAGTAGGGGCACGGCCTGGCGCCTGCCCGGTGAGGCTTTGGGATGCCCGTTCCGATCATCCAGATCAACAATGTCCACAAATGGTTTGGCCGCACGCACGCGCTGAATGACGTGAGCATGGATGTGGCGCCTGGCGAAGTCGTGGTGATCATCGGGCCCAGCGGCTCCGGCAAATCTACCTTGCTGCGCACCATCAACCATCTGGAAACCGTCAACGCCGGCGACATTATCGTGGACGGCATTCACCTGACCCATAAGGCGACCGACATCAACGCGGTGCGGGCTGAGGTGGGCATGGTGTTCCAGCAGTTCAACCTGTTCCCCCACCTGACCGCGCTCCAGAACATCACCCTGGCCCAACGCGTGGTGCGCAAGCGGGACGCGGCCGAGGCCGAGCGCAAGGCGCGGGAGCTGCTGGAGCGGGTCGGCATCCCCGAAAAGGCGGACTCGTACCCCGGTCAGCTTTCAGGCGGCCAGCAGCAGCGCGTCGCCATCGCCCGCGCCCTGGCCATGGACCCCAAGATCATGCTCTTCGACGAGCCGACCAGCGCCTTGGACCCGGAGATGATCAAAGAGGTGCTGGATGTGATGCTCGACTTGGCCCAGACCGGCATGACCATGCTGTGCGTGACGCACGAGATGGGGTTCGCCCGCGCCGCGGCCCGGCGCATCGTGTTCATGGACTATGGCCAGATCATCGAAGAAGCGCCGCCGCAAGTGCTGTTCGAGGCGCCCAAACACGATCGCACCAAGTTGTTCCTCAGCAACATTCTGGATCGGTAAGTAACGCAATCCGCCGGATTGCGAGGGGCGTACGGAAACATCCCTATGTCCTGGAATCGAGGCTTCAGCCGGTTAGACTCTCGATGCAAGAGGCCGGCTGAAGTCCAATGGCGCTAACCTGGGCTGAAGCCTCTGCCCGAAAACCAGGGGGCGAATTCCAGGGCAGCCGGGTCGCGACTTTGGCCGTCTCTCCGTGTTGTGCTACTATGTCAAAGGATCACAATTAATAGCTGGAAGGTGATGCGCGATGCAGTGGTATCAGTTGTTCTTCGCTGCCATCCTTGGTTATCTGCTCGGCAGCATTCCCGTCGGTTACCTGGTCATTTATACCATGAAGCGCCAGGATATTCGTAAGCACGGCAGCGGCCGCACCGGCGGCACGAATGCGCTGCGGGCCGGCGGCTCATGGGCCGGCGTCTTGACCGGCGTGGGGGATATCATTAAGGGCATCCTGGCTGTGGTGGTCGCCCGGTGGATCACGGGCGGCGCGGTGTGGGGTGACGTGCTGGCGGCCGTGGCCGCGGTGATCGGCCACAATTGGTCGATCTACATGGGCTTCAAGGGCGGCGCGGGCACCGGGCCAAACATCGGCGCCTGTATCGCGATCTGGCCACTCTCCGCGCTGTGGTTGATCCCCCTGCTGCCTTTTGGGTTGAACGTCATCCGGTATGCATCGGTGACATCCATCGTGATCGGGATCGTGATCCCCGTGACGCTGACGATCCGCGCGGCGGTGGGCGCGGGCCCCTGGCTGCACGTGCTCTATGGCGTGTTGGCGGTCCTGGCCGTGATCTGGGCGCTGCGGCCGAATATCAAGCGCATCCTCAACGGCACCGAGCCGCGGGCCCCGCGCTTGTTTGCGCGTGCGGCTTCCCCAGCAAAGTGAAAGGACATGTCACATATCATTTACGGCGCTCTCAGTGCGTGGTAGGCTAAGACCAGCACCAGAAAGGAGATCCGTCCATGAAAGACATGACCCTGAAGAATTTGTTGGATGCTTTCGCCGGTGAAAGCCAGGCCCACATCAAATACATGGTCTTTGCTGAGCTGGCTGAGCGCGAAAAACTGCCCAACGTGGCCCGGCTGTTCCGCGCCGCGTCCTATTCGGAGCAGATCCACGCCAGTAATCACTTGCGCGCCCTGGGCGTCGGCAAGACCCTGGAGAACCTGGAAGCGGCGTTCGGCGGCGAGAGTTACGAGATCGCCACGATGTATCCCGACTTCATCGCGACGGCGCTGGCCGATGAAGAGAAGCGCGCGCTCCAGAGCATGGAAGCTGCGCTGGCGGCCGAGAAGGTCCACGCCCAGTTGTATACTCAGGCGAAGTCCGCTCTGGTCGGGGGCGGCGATGTCGCTCTGCCCAAAGTGTGGGTGTGCAGCGTGTGCGGCTACACCATGGAAGGCGACGAGCCGCCGGATAACTGCCCGGTCTGCCGGGCGCTGAAGAAGCTGTTCCGCGAGTTTTAGCTCTGCCGCCGGCCTCAGCCAGCGGCCGTCTGTCCTGTTCTCACCCCTTCCCGCCACCATGGGAAGGGGTGTTTTTGTGGCCGCGTTCACCTGATGGACATGGGCGGTCAGCCTGGTCATCACTTGGCTGCTGCCTGCAGCCCGATGCCCGCGGCCGATTGCTTGCGCCAGGCCTTGATCGGGTGTATCATACCCATCACCTTCACGGCGCACACACAGGGTGTGCGGAAAGGCAAGCGCGTCAGAACCAATGTCGTCTTGGCTGGATTCAACAAACTACGGCTATTGCTCGGTGGGCCGGCCGGTTTCACGGAGATCCGACGGTAAACGGTAAAGTGAAGCCTGACTGACACGCCTGGGGAGATTGTGAAATGGACGATAGACCGACTATCCAGCACCTTCGTGAATCCGTCGCGGCCTGGGAAGCAACGGATGTCCGCAAGGCCCAGGCCCGCCTGCCGGAGCGCCGCGACCCTTTCACCACTATCTCCGGCGCGGTTGTGAACCGGCTTTACACCCCCGCCGATGTGGCCGATCTGGATTATGACCGCGACCTGGGGCTGCCCGGCCGCTATCCGTTCACGCGCGGGGTGCATCCCACCGGCTACCGCGGCAAGCCCTGGACCATGCGCATGTTTTCCGGGTTCGGCACGGCCGAGGAGACCAACGCGCGCTTCAAGTACCTGCTGCAGCAAGGCCAGACCGGCCTCTCCATCGCGTTCGACATGCCCACCCTCTACGGCTACGACACCGACGCGCCCGAGGCCATCGGCGAATTCGGCAAGTGCGGCGTGGCGGTGTCGTCGCTGGCCGACATGGAGGCGCTGCTGGGCGACATCCCGCTGGACCAGGTGACGACCTCCATGACGATCAACAGCCCGGCCGCGATCATCTGGGCCATGTACATCGCCGCGGCCGAGCGGCGGGGCATCCCGCGCGCCGCGCTGGGCGGCACCATCCAGAACGACATCCTGAAGGAATACATCGCGCAGAAGGAGTTCCTGTTCCCGCCTGCGCCCTCCATGCGGCTGGTGACCGACACCATCGAGTTCGGCACGCGGGAGATGCCGAAGTGGAACACGGTCAGCATCTCCGGCTACCACATCCGCGAGGCGGGCAGCACCGCGGCCCAAGAGCTGGCCTTCACCCTGGCCGATGGCTTCGCCTATGTCGAGGCTGCGCTGGCGCGCGGGCTCCTCGTGGACGACTTCGCGCCGCGGCTCTCCTTTTTCTTCAACGTCCACAACGAGTTCTTCGAGGAGGTCGCCAAGTTCCGGGCCGCGCGGCGCATCTGGGCGCGAGCCATGCGCGACAAGTACCGCGCCAAAGATCCCCGCTCGTGGATGTTGCGCACCCACGCGCAGACCTCCGGGGTCAGCCTGACCGCGCAGCAGCCAGAGGTGAACATTGTACGCGTGGCGCTGCAAGCGCTGGCCGGTGTGTTGGGCGGCACGCAGAGCCTCCACACCAACAGCATGGACGAGGCGCTGGCGCTGCCCTCCGAAAAGGCCGTCACCATCGCCCTGCGCACCCAGCAGGTGATCGCCGAGGAGAGCGGCGTCGCCAGCACCGTTGATCCGCTGGCTGGCTCCTTCTTTGTGGAGGCTCTCACCGACCGCATCGAGGCCGAGGCCCAAGCCTACTTCCGCCGCATCGAGGCGCTGGGCGGTGTCGTCCCGGCGCTGGAGGCCGGCTTCATGCAGCGGGAGATCGCGGACGCCGCGTTCCGCTTCCAGCAGGAGGTGGATCGGGGCGAGCGCACCATCGTCGGCGTGAACGACTACGTGGCGGACGAGCCGGTGGCGATCCCCATCCTGCAGATGGACCCGCAGGGCTACGCGCGGCAGGTGGCGCGGCTCCAGCGCGTGCGCGCCGAGCGGGATCACGCGGCCGTGGCCGCCGCCCTGGCTCACCTGACTGATGCGGCCCGCGACGGCAAGACCAACCTGATGCACCCCATCCTGGACGCGGTTAACGCCTACGCCACCCTGGGCGAGATCACTGATGTGTTCCGGCGCGTATTTGGCGAGTACCAGGAGCCGGTGTTCTTCTGAGAGACTGGTCTAGAACCCAGGTTTCTCCGAGAAACCTGGGTTCTAAACCAGTTGGATTGGCGATACAATTGTATTATGATACAATCGAGCCGTCGGGAGGTGGGCCATGACCGAGTATGTGACGACCAACATCAGGTTGCCCAGGGCCATGTACGAACGTGTCAAGGAGTTGGCGCTCGAAGAGAATAAAAGCCTGGCTCAAGTGGTCCGGGAGAGCCTGGTTGAGTATCTGATCGCGCCGAAAGCTCAACCCGTGCTCGTGAGCGATGAAGAATTCGATGACCCGATATACCATATCACAGAACTGACCCGACCAGACGAGGTCAACTGGGGTGCCCGTCCCACAGACACCTCCGTGCGCCATGACTTTTATCTGTATGGGGCAGATCTGGACGAAATACCCAGGCGAGGTAAGCGGTGAATCAGCGTCCTGCGATCTTCGTGGATACCGGGCCATGGGTCGCCTGGATGGATGTACGCGATCAGTGGCGAGAAGACGCCATGCGCGAGATGGCTGCCCTCAAGGCTCAACGCCGCGCGCTTGTGACTACCAATTGGGTATTGGCGGAGGCCTATACTGGCCTGGTGGACCGCATTGCTCGTAATGCGATTGCCCGTCTGCGAACCCTGGTAGAGGAAAGCGCACTCATCCGAGTCATTTGGGTGGACAAGCAGATTGAAGAACTGGCCTGGCGAAAGTTCCTGCAGTATGACGACAAAGACGTGAGCATGGTGGATTGTACGAGCTTTGTCGTTATGGAGCAGTGGGGACTCAGTACAGCCTTTACGTTTGATCGTCATTTTCTCCAGGTTGGATTCCAGACCTGGTCCGAGTTGTAAGGAGTGTTTTTCGATCATGACCGACCGCAAAATCCGCGTTCTCGTCGCCAAACCCGGCCTGGACGGCCACGACCGAGGTGCCAAAGTCGTCGCCCGCGCGCTGCGCGATGCGGGCATGGAGG
>DAOUAT010000399.1:0-2116 GCA_034433275.1 Anaerolineae bacterium | reverse complement strand
AAGCGGAAGCGACGGTCGAGGCCGTGGCCGCCGAGGCTGACGAGGTCGTCGAAGAAGCCGAAGCGACGGTCGAGGCCGTGGCCGACGTGGCTGACGAGGTCGTCGAAGAAGCCGAAGCGACGGTCGAGGCCGTGGCCGAGGTGGCCGACGAGGTCGTCGAAGAAGCCGAAGCGACGGTCGAGGCCGTGGCTGAGATGGCCGACACCGAGGCAGCCGCGTAACTTACAACTCCGTTTCGCACACCGGCTGCGACACCACGGTCTGAAACCGTGGTGTCGCAGTAGCCTGCGTGGTTGGCAGGCGTTTCCGGCCAAGCCCTTGCGCCGGATTCTCGGGCAGGACTACAGTAAAGACCATGTCTACCAGCGATCAGATCACGGAAGCCCGCGCGCGTCTGCTCTCTGAACGCGCCGAGGTGCAAGAGGAGCTTGATACGCTCAATCGCCGCTTGGAAGTGAAGGGCGATTACGAGTTGGGTGAGGGCGATCCCATGATCTATCAGTGGGAGCTCAACCTTGCCCTGCGTGAGCGCGCCAAACAACATCTCGCGGAGATAGATGAGGCGTTGGCGCAGCTCGACATGGGCATTTATGGCCGCTGCGAGCGCTGCGGCAAACCGATCGAGCCGGAGCGGTTGGCTGTCTTAAGTCATACCACCGTGTGCAGCCAGTGCGCACAGCGCCGGCGCTGAACCGGGATTCACTTGTAGCATAGATAGGATGACGAAACGCCCGGTTCCACACCGGGCGTTTGTCACTCACCAGGTGCGCTATCGTGCAAGGTCCAACCACCCCTTTCACCGTTGTGCTGACGCACGAGCACACGGATTTCGATGCCCTGGCCAGCATGTTAGCGGCCGCGCGTCTTTATCCGGGCGCAGTGCCGGTCTTGCCGCGCCAACTCAACCGCAATCTTGAGGCCTTCCTCGCCGAATACTGGGATCTGCTACCCTTTGTGCGGCAGGAGGATCTATCTAAGCGCCGCGTCGATCACGTCATCGCCGTAGATACCCAATCGGTCCAGCCGGTGCGCGGTATGCCTGTGCAGGTTCCCACCACCATCATTGACCATCACCCCCTGCTGCGCGAGCTCCCGGAGGGTTGGAGCTTTTGGGGCGAGGAGACGGGCGCGACCACAACACTCTTGGTGGAACGCATGGCTGCCCAAGGCCTGGGCCTCAGCCCCATTGAGGCTACACTGCTGATGTTGGGCATCTACGAGGACACCGGCGCCTTAAGCTATCAGACCACCACCCCGCGCGACCTGCGCGCCGCGTCGTGGCTGCTGGAGCGCGGCGCGAACCTGTTAGTCGTGAACAGGCATCTGCACCATCCGCTCACTGACGAGCAGCAGAAGGTCTATCAGCAGCTAACCGACAACAGCCATCCCTACCAGTTTCATGGGCACGCTGTGATCATCGCTACGGCCGCGGTGCCAGAGCCTGTGGATGAGATTTCAACCCTGGCGCACAAGCTGCACGACCTCTATGAACCCGATGGCCTCTTCATGCTGGTGCAGATGGCCGACTATATCCAACTGGTGGCGCGCAGCACCAGCGAGGCGATAGATGTGGGCAAGATCGCCCAGGCATTGGGCGGTGGCGGTCATGCGCGCGCCGCGGCCGCGCTGATCCGCGCAGGGTCGCTGCCCAGCGTGTTCGAGGCGTTGGTTTATCTGCTGCACAGCAATGTCCGGCCCACGGTCACCGTTGGGCAGATCATGTCGTATGGCGCGCCGCAGACTCTGGCGCCCAGCGACACCATCGCGTTGGCGGCCGAGCGGATGCGCCGGTATGGGTTCGAGGGCTTCCCCGTGGTGGAGCCATCCGATGGCCGAATCGCCGGTATGTTGACCCGCCGCGAGATCGATCGGGCCGTGCATCATGGCCTGGAAAAGCACCCGATCAGCCGCTACATGCGCGCCGGTGAAATCTTCGTCACCCCCGATGATTCGGTGGCCACGCTGCGCAAGGTGATGACCGAACAGGACTGGGGCCAGGTGCCGGTGTTGGATCCGCGCACCGGGGCCATCCTGGGCATCGTCACGCGCACTGACCTGATCAAACAGTGGCTGGCCCAGCCTGCTGCGCAGCCGGAGACGTTGGCCGATCTGATGT
>DAOUAT010000398.1:0-7260 GCA_034433275.1 Anaerolineae bacterium | reverse complement strand
TCGCCGGAGCGGTGCGACACCATGGCGGTCCAGCCCACCTTGCGCGCCATTTCGATGGCCGCGATCGTCTCGGTGAGGCTGCCGATCTGATTCAGCTTGATCAGGATCGAGTTGGCCGCGTTCTCTTTGATGCCGCGGGCCAGGCGCTCGACGTTGGTCACGAACAGGTCGTCGCCTACGAGTTGAATCTTGCTGCCCAGTTCCTTCGTCACCAGCTTCCAGCCATCCCAGTCGTCCTGGGCGAAGCCATCTTCCAGCGAGATGATGGGGTACTGGCGGACCCAGTCGGCCCACAGCGCCACCATCTCCTCGGAGGTCAGCTTCTTGCCGCCCTCGCGGCGCAGCAGGTAGGTGCCGTCGTCCTGGTAAATCTCACTGGTGGCCGGATCCAGTGCGATGCAGATATCCTCGCCGGGCTTGTAGCCGGCCTTGGTGATGGCCGTGAGGATCAGATCCAGGGCTTCAGCGTTGGCGCTCAGCTTCGGGGCGAAACCGCCCTCGTCGCCGACGCCGGTGCTGAACCCTTTGCCCTTGAGCACCGATTTCAACGCCTGGTAGGTTTCGGACCCCATGCGCACGGCCTCGCGGAAGCTCGGCGCGCCCACCGGCGCGATCATGAACTCCTGGAAGTCGGTGCTCTCGAAGTTGGCGTGCGCGCCGCCGTTCATGATGTTCATCATGGGCACGGGCAGGGTGCGGGCCGCCACGCCGCCCAGGTAGCGGTAGAGGGGCAGGCCGACCGACTCGGCGGCCGCGCGGGCCACGGCCAGGCTGGCGCCCAAGATCGCGTTCGCGCCCAGCTTGCTCTTGTTCGGCGTACCATCCAGGGCCAGCATCGCTTGATCCACCGCGACTTGATCCAGCGCATCCATGCCGAACAGCTCTTCGGCGATCTCGTTGTTCACGTGCTCCACGGCCTGCAGCACGCCCTTGCCGCCGTAACGGCCCTTGTCGCCGTCGCGCAGCTCCAACGCCTCATGGATGCCGGTGGACGCGCCGGACGGCACGGCCGCGCGGCCCATCACGTCGTTATCAAGCCAGACCTCGACCTCGACGGTCGGGTTGCCGCGTGAATCCAGGATCTCACGGCCGAAGACCTCACTGATCATGGTAGACATTGCTTTTCCTCCAGATTGGTATACAAACGGAAGCCTCTACCGGCGTCAAGCGGTAGAGGCCATGAACCTGCATGGAACTGTACCGAGTTTACCACAAAAATCACGGAAGGGGAAAAACGGGGACGGGGGGAATGGTGGGGATGGGGAGATGGGGAGACGCGGGGATAGGGAGACGCGGGGACGCGGGGACACGGAGATAGGGAGACGCGGAGATAGGGAGACGCGGAGATAGGGGAATTGACGGAACTGGAAAGTGCGGGAATCACAACTAACGGCTCACGCACTGTGCAGTACGTAATACGTGGTACGCAATACGCCTCATTTCTGCCGCAACAGGCGTGCTGAATTTCCCAAAATGCCCAGGTCGGGCAGCGATTGGGCGGCGGCGGCGAGGATGGGGGGGAGGATGCCGAACGCGGCTAACGTGAGGCCCAGCAGGTTGTAGAGGCCGGTGAAGCCCAGGTTCAGCTTGACGATGCCCAGGGTGCGCCGGGCGATGCGCAGGAGCTCGGGAACCAGCGTCCAGTCGTCGCGCAGCAGCGCGGCGTGCGCGGCCTTGATCGCGATGTCCGACCCGGCCGCGGCCATGGCGATGCCCACGTCGGCCTGGGCCAACGCCGCGGCGTCGTTGACGCCGTCGCCGACCATGAGGACGGTGTGCCCTTCCGCCTGGTAATCGCGTACGATGCGGATCTTGTCTTCGGGCAGCAGGCCGGCGCGGTAGGGGATGCCGAGCTGCGCGGCCAGCGCGGCCGCGGCGCGGTCGTTGTCGCCGGTCAGCAGCTCGATGCGGCGGATGCCCAGCGCCCGCGCCTGGGCCAGCGCGGCCGGGACCTCGAGCCGCAAGGTGTCGGCCGCGGCCAGCACGCCGGCCAGGTGGCCGTCAACCGACACGTAGAGCAGAGTCGCAGCCTCTCGCGACTCCGGAGTCGAGGCTTCAGCCGGTTTCTCGCTTTCTGTAACAGACCGGCTAAAGCCTCGAATCCAGTTGGCCTCGTGTGACTCAGGAATCGAGGCTTCAGCCGGTTCTTCGCTTTCTGTAGCCGACCGGCGAAAGCCTCCAATCCAGATCAGGTCTTGCGATTCCGGACTCGAGGCTTCAGCTGGTTGTTCGCCTTGTGCGCTAGACCGGCTAAAGCCTCGAATCCAATCGGAATTCCCCACCTGCACACGCACGCCATCCACCACCGCCGACACGCCCAGCCCCGGCGCCGCCTGGAAATCCTCCGGCTCGGCCAGGACGATCCCGCGACGTCGCGCCTCGGCCCGCACCGCCTCGGCCAGCGGATGTTCTGAGTAGCGCTCGGCGGAGGCGGCGAGACGGAGGATTTCGGATTGCGGATTTGGGATTGCGGATTGGTGCGTGGGCCAATCCGCAATTTGCAATTCGCAATCCACAATCCGTGGTTTCCCCAACGTCACCGTCCCCGTTTTGTCAATCAGCAGCACGTCGGCGCGGGCCAGGGTCTCCAGCACGCGGCCGCCTTTGATCAGCAGGCCGCGCCTGGCTGCCGCCCCGATGGAAGCCAGCATGGCGATGGGGGTGGCCAGCGCGAAGGAGCAGGAGCACGCCACCACCAGCACCGCGGCCGTCGCCAGCGGATCGCGGCGCAGCAGGAAGGTCAGCGCGGCGATGCCGACCACGATGGGCAGGTAGACGCCCGAAAAGCGGTCGGCGGTGGTCTGCACGGGGCCGCGCTGCGCCTCGGCTTCTTCCACCAGCTTGACCACGCGGCCGAACGCGCTGTCGGCGCCGGCGCGCGCCACGCGCACGCGCAGGCCGCCGAGCTGCGCGATGGTGGCCGCGTACACCCGGCTGCCCGGCCCCACATCGGCCGGCAACGGCTCGCCGGTGATCGCGGCCTGGTTCACTGTAGCCTGGCCGGCCACCACCTCGCCATCGGCCGGGATCTGCTCGCCGGGGCGGACGATGACGATCTCGCCGGGGCGCAGGTCGCCTGCGGGGATCTCGACTTCCGCGCCGTCGCGCTCGACGCGCGCGGTCTGCGGGGCCAGGCTGGCCAGGTCCTTCAGCGCGCGGCGCGAGCGCTCGGCGGTGAACTTCTCCACGGCATCGCCCACGCGCATGAAGAACACCACCACGGCCGCGGTGGCCCACTGCCCCACCGCCAGCGCCGCGATCACGCCCAGGGTCATCAGTGTGTGCGAGATGATCTGCCGGCGCAGGGTCGCGCGGATCACGTTCAGGAACACCGGCCAGCCGCCCAGCAGCACGATCGCCAGACCGATCGGCCACGGCACGCGTTCGGTGAGCGCCTCGAACAGCCCCAGCCACTCGCCGACCACCACGATGAACAAGACCACGCCGAAGAGGACCGCCAGCAACAGGCTGATCTGGCGGGAGGTTTCTGAGACCTGACGGGTTTCCGAAAACCCGTCAGGTCTGGCCGCGGGCAACAGGCTGATCTGGCGGGAGATGTCCGAAACCTGACGGGTCTTCGGAGACCCGTCAGGTTTGGCCGCGGGCACGTTGTAGCCCGCGGCCTTGACCGCCTGGCGGATCGCATCCAGGCTCACCTGGGCCGGGTCAATGCGCAGGGTCGCCTTTTCCGCGGCCAGGAAGACCTCGACATCGCTCACGCCCGGCAGACTGGCGATGGCGTGGCGCACGTGCTGGGTGCATTCGGCGCAGTCTATGCCGGCGATGGGGAGTTCGAGGGTTTTGAGTTCAGACATGACGCAAGTATAGCACAGGCAACGCACCAAAAACAAACCAGGTTTTCGCCGTCAGACGAAACCTGGTTTATTGTTGGTGCATGACACTGGACTCGAGGCTTCAGCCGGTCTAGCTGGATTACGGACGCAACCGGCTGAAGCCTCTATTCCGGATCATGAGGCGCGGGTGCCAGGCTTTACTTCTTGACCTCAGGCCGGACCAGGCCGGTCATGTCAACCTTCAGGCCACCGGCGCCGTTCAGGCTCTCCAGGCTGTCGAACAGGATCTGGCCGGCATATTTCGGGTTGTGTGCGTAGATGCCGGGATCCTTCTGGACGTACTGGAAGTTGTAGGCGGCGCGCAGCAGGCGCGGGGTCCACTCGGTGTAGGCTTTCTCGTCCGCGTCCTTCTTGCCGTTGTCATTGGCATCGCCGAAGAAGTACGGATGCGCATATGGGTCGTAGACGATGGGCGCTTCAGCGACCTTCTTGGCATACGCCTGCATCGCGGCCCACAGCTTCTCCTCCAGTGCGGCGATCTCCGCCTTCACGCCTTCCTTCACATCCTTATCTCCATCCAGATCGGTTTGGGAGAAGCGGATGTCGCCTGCGGTCTTGGCGCCGGCGTGGCAGGTGGTACACTTGTCGAAGTTGAGCTCGAGCTCGTGCGTAGCATGGCAGCCGGTGCAGGTGTCAAAGCCCGGCGCGTGCATAAAGCGGCCCACATACTCCTTATCAGTGTATTGGTAAGCCACCTGAGCATCATTGCCGAACAGCGAGGCGCCCGCAGCGAAGTAGTGTACGTTGGCGAAGCTCAGCTTCCGCTCCGGCACCTTGTCGTCCTCGTTCTTGCCGATACGGTTATTCAGCGCGGCCGTTGACTGGCGGCCCTGGTGGCACTCCAGACACAGGTTCGCGGCCACCGGCTTCAGGTTGCCCTTGTCATCCTTCTCCGTGCTGAAGGTGACGCTCTTGCCGCTGGGGAACGGCACAGTTGTGACCGGATAGAGGGTGTACTCAGCCAGGTCGTTGTGGCAGGTGTCGCAGGCCAGGCCGTTGGATGGCTCCGCGCCCGTCACGCCCACCGTCAGGACATTGGCGCCCGCCACTGCTACCGAGCCGCCGTGGGCCAGGAACTGGGGCAGCCCGGATGCCGCGTGGCACTTAGCGCACTGGGCCGGCACCACGCCAGAGTTGTCCCAATAGCGGAAAGCTGCGGCGGTGCCATCGAAGTGGCCGGCGTCGTTCCGCGCAGCCTTGGCGATGTCCACCGGTTTCGCGATCTTGGTGTTCAGGTCCGCGATCGAGTCGTGCGTCAACTGGATGACGTACTTGGCGTTGTGCGCGAACCCGCCCGGATCCTTGCTGGCGACCTGGTAGTTGTACGCGGCCATCAGCAGGCGCGGGGTCCAGGTGCTGTACGCCTTCTCGCCCTCGTCGAACTTGCCGTTGGCGTTGGCATCGGTGAACCAGTACGGATGCGCATCCTTGTTGTAGACGATGTTGGCCTTCGCGACTTCTTTGGCGTAAGCGGTGACGGCGGTCATCAATTTTTCTTTGAGACCGGTCAACTCAGCAGACACGCCTTCCTTGGCATCGCCGTCGCCATCGTAGTCCATCAGCGAGCCAGCCATGCGGATCTTGGCCAGGTCTTCGGCCTTGGCAACCCCTGCGTGGCAGGTGGCGCAGGCCTTCAGATCCATCTCCAGCGTATGGGAGTTGTGGCAGCCGGTGCAGGTGTTGTATGGCGCCGGGTGCTCGAACTTGCCATCGTAGCTCAGGCCCTTGTACTCATAGCCACCCTTGGCCAGGGCGCCGTATTGCGTGGCCGCGGCCGCGTAGTAGTGGATGTTGAGGAAGCCGAAGGTTGTCGTGACGGTCTTGCCGTCCACAACAGCCACCATCGGTTTGACGACGGTGTCGAAGTCCTTATCCGTCAGCTTGAAGGTGTCGCTGATCAGCTTGTTGACGCTGATCGCAGATTGGCGGCCCTGGTGGCATTCCATACAGACCGCCTCACCGCCCAGGTCCGCGATCTCGATCCCTGACGGGAAGACCACGCTGGTCTTGGCGACAGTGGTGGCATTGTGGCACGCCACGCATTCGACGGTGGTGCCGATGGCCGCAGCCTTGTCCACCTTGCCGGCGGCGCTGCCATCAACACCCAAGAAGTCCTGGTAGCCGGTGGTGCTATGGCACTTAGCACAGGTCACGGGGACAGTCTTGGCTTCTGAGTTGTTCCAATAGGTGAACGCCGTTGACTTGACGTCGTTGTGCGGCGATGTCTGCCAATCCTTGAGGAATGGCACTTCGGGGCCCGCGGGCGCCGTGGTGGGGGTGGCGCTTTGGGCCGCGGGGGCGGCGGACTGGTCTGCGTAAGCCACGACGAAAACGCCGAGCAGCAGGAGCAATACCCCTGCCATCGCACCCAGTTTGGTCCAGTGCTTCATGTGGTTCCTCCTTGAAACTGATCCAAGTTTGACTTATTGACGATTTTGCGGTCTGGTGCAAATGGATACAAAATGATGCGGACGATCACCTCCTTTGTGGAAAGCAAGGATAATCTTCCTGTCGCTCGCATGGCGTTTGGGACATGGCAGGTGGAGCGGCAGAGTCTGGTGCTTTGAGCTCGTCCGCCAGCGAATCTGCTTGCTTCGTGGCGAACGTGTGGGGACATCACGCCCAAGCCCAATTATGCAACATTAGTTATAATACGCCAATGTGCTAAAACATGCAAATGCTGATTCCCGCTCAAAAGGGCAGAGCAAGGTATCACGTATGACACTCTCCTTAGGCATTGATACCGGCGGCACGTACACCGATGCCGCGCTGGTGGAACACGCCACCGGCCAGGTGGCCGCCGGCGCCAAGGCGTTGACGACCCGGCACGACCTGGCGCTCGGCATCGCCGACGCGATCCGCGCGGTGTTTGCGGCCGCGGCCGAGCGGGGCGTCGGCTGCGCCCCCGCCGATGTGAGCCTGGTCGCGCTCTCGACGACGCTGGCCACCAACACCCTGGCTGAGGGCCAGCGCGGCGCGGTCTGCCTGCTGTTGATCGGCTATGACCGCGAGCTGATGGCCGCGTACGACTTCGAGCGCGAGCTGGCGACCGATGATGTGGTGTACATCGCGGGCGGCCACGATGCCGTGGGCGACGAGCGCACACCCCTGGACGAAGCTGCGACCCGCGCGGCGATCCTGGCCCGCCGAGACAAGGTGGAGGCTTTTGCCATCTCCGGCTATTTCAGCGTCCGCAACCCGGCCCACGAGCTGCGGGTGAAGGCGTTGGTCGAGGAGCTTAGCGGGCTGCCGGCCACCTGCGGCCACGAGCTGACCAGCCAGTTCAACGCGGTGCGCCGCGCCACCACCGTCACCCTGAACGCGCACTTGATCGCACCGCTGACGGAGCTGATCACTTCCGTGCAGGCCACGCTGGTCGACCTGGGGCTCGTCGCGCCGCTGATGG
>DAOUAT010000397.1:0-22659 GCA_034433275.1 Anaerolineae bacterium | reverse complement strand
CTGCCCGGCAGGCGCGCCTGTGGCGCGGCATAATCGCCGATGGCCGTGGTGTTGATATTGCCAAAACGGTCGATCTGCGCCGCGCCCAGGAAGCCGTAGTCCAGGTGGCCGGCCTGCGCCAGCGACATCACGTCGTGCATGCTGGACGCCGCGACCGCCTGGTGGAAGGTGCGCGAGTCCCCGACGGAGATGGGCAGCACCGGGATGCGCGGGCCGACGCCGCCGGCCTCAAAGATGATCAGCAGGCCGGGCGCGTGGGTGCGCTGCGCCAGCATCGCCGCGATCATCGGCAGCCCGGTGCCGACGAAGACAGATTTGCGGTCTTCCAGCAGGTGTGCAGCGACACAGGCGAGCAGCTCGGTGGAGGAGTAGGGAGCTTCAGCCGTCATCGGTTGACCTCCGTCCTGTGGATACACAGGTTTGTCCATGCACCGGAATCGAGGCTTCAGCCGGTCTCTCTGTCTGAGCGCCAAACCGCCTGAAGGCTCGATTCCAGCCTGTTGTTATGCGCGCAATTCTTCGACTTCTCGTAAATAGCTCAGCCGCTTTGAGCCGCCGATCTTCTCCAGGTACGCCTCGAAATCAGGCACATCGAATACGAACTCCTGGAAGTACGCGGCCGCGCCCTCCGGCGTCTTCGAGCACGCCATCCAACCGCGGATGTGGTCTTCGTCGAAATAGTAGCGCAGGGGCATCTGGCAGGGATGGCAGCCGAACGGGGCTTTGACCACCGCATCCACCAGGAAGAAGGGGATGGCCGTCCGCCACGGCTCGGCCCGGATCTGCGCCTCGGGGATGATCTCCTCAGTGGTCAGGATCAGGCGCCGCGCGGCGCGAGAAAGCTCGAAATCCTCGATGATCGTGCCATCAATCTGTGCATTGCCGTACATGTCGCAGCGGGTCACGTGGATGATTGCCACGTCGGGGTAGCACGCGGGCAGCAGGCAGACCGGCTTGCCGCTCCAGGGGTCGGCGATAACTTTGGCCGAGCTGTGGGCCAGGGTGTCGGTACCCAGCAGGTTGCGGGCGGGGATGAAGGGCAGGCCCATGGCGGCCGCCAGGAAGCGCCACTGGTAGCCGGCGTTGCTGGTCTCGGCCACGACCCGGCAGCGGCCCTCTTCCACCATCCGCCGCGAGGCCGGCGACAGGCCGCGCAGCTCGTGCCCGAAGGTGTAGGCCACCTCGACCCGATCCACGCAGCCCGACGCGACCAGGATGTCGCCGTCGTGTACGGCGGTCTTGCCGGCCAGCACGAGATGGCGTTTGCGTTGGCGGATGATCTCGTAGACCGCGGACATGGCAACGCGCACGTGGCCGAAGCCGCCGGACGCCAGCAGGTCGCCATCATGGACGAAGCGCGCCACCGCCTCGGCCACCGTCATGCGTTTGTCCCGCAGCTCACACGACTTGTTCGCCAGCACCCACTGCCGGTTCTCGTCCGGGTCGTGCCAACCGATGAGCTCACCGTGCCCCGCTTGCAGGATCTCCATTGATCGCCTCCGGGGAAATACTGCGTACTGCTTACTTCGTACTGCGCATTCAAATCATCAGATCACATCGCACACACCACGCAATACGCAATACGCAATACGCAATACGTTACGTCTCCTCCCCCACCAACTCCGGCTCGCCCCACGCGGCCCAGGCCCACTGGTGGACGCCCAGGCCGTCGGTGGCGAAGGCCAGGCGAAGGATGTTGCCGGCCCGGAACGGCAGCGCCACTTCGAACGGCGCCCACGTCCGCGGATAGGCGGCGCGGCTCCACACCTGCCAGCCATCAGCCTTGACCCGGAATGCGACCAGTTGCTCGTCCCCCTGTGCGCCGTCGCGGATGCCGATGGCGAAGCGCAGGCGCAGGTCGCGCAGGCCGGCCGGGATGGGCACGTGGAACTCGACCAGCGACTCGCCGCTGACGGGCGGGTGCTGCCACAGCGCGGGTCGGCGCTCGCCGTTGACGGCCGCCTCTGCGGTCTTGACTTCCATGCCGGTATTTTTGCCCCCGCCGGGACGACCCGCCGCCGCCCGCACGTCCGCCTCGGCCAGGTGCTCCAGGAAGTTGAAGCGCCAGGGTCGCCCAGCGTCTTCGGGTTTTGTAAGCTCTGAAGGGTCTTGTGTGGCCCGCCAGCGCAGGAAGGCGATGTAGTCGGCGACGCGCTCCTGGTCAACAACGGAGAGCGCAGCAAGGTCTTTGCGGATAGCATCAGGTACGGTCATCATGAATCTGCCTTTGGAAGCCCTTATTTGAAGCCGAACAACCGGCGTAAACGTTGATTGAGAGCAGGCTCAGGATCGTGTTTCGTGGCCGAGGAAGGGTTGCCGTCGGCCAGCGTATAGATGTTCTCAGATGATTCATACAGAGATGCAAATGCTGGGTTGCGGGCGGCCGCGTTGAGCCATTCTGCCTCAGTGCTCTCTTGAGTCTCAGCAGGGTGCTCAGGGTGAAGATCTGCCCATGCCTCGTCTTCCTCAGGGCGATCCCAGTCGCGCCGGAGCACCGCCTCGGAAGCGAGCATGGTTTGATAGGCATTTGAAAGGGCCTTGGAAGATGGTTTCAATACGTCAACCCCACAGCCTTGCGCACATAGCGACCATCCGTCAGGTTCTTCAGCATGAAGTCGGCCACGTCGGCGCGGGAGATGGTCGGCTGGCCCACTCGGTCGCCGGGACCGGTGATCCGATACTTGCCGGTCAGCGGGCCGTCGGTCAGGCCGCCGGGCCGGGCGATGATCCAATCGGCGTCATCGGCCATGATGATTTTTTCCTGGATCTCCTTCTCTGCGATGGCTTTGCGCAGGAAGCCTTTGACGATGACAGTTTGCGCGAACCAGTTCATCTGCTGCAAGCTGTCCCCTGCCCCGAAGGAGCTGACCCAGATGGAACGGCGGACGCCGTGCGCCCGCATGGCCGCCAGGATGTGGCGCGTGCCCTCGGGCAGCACGGCCGGGCCGCCGCGCGTGCCCAGCGCGGAAAGGACAACATCGTGCCCGGCCACGGCCCGCGCCACCGCGGCCGCGTCGGTGATGTCGCCTTGCACGACGGTCAGGTTCGTGTGTTGCGTCGTCACCGCCTCCGGCCGGCGGACGAACGCGGTCACCTGGTGGCCCCGCGCCAGGGCCTGGTCAACACACTGATGACCTGTCCCGCCGGTCGCGCCGAAGATGATCAGTTTCATAGAAGCTCCTCGAAGAAGATTCAACCTGAGATCTCCAGCACTTGTCTGGGTCCGTCTAATACGATCATCAGCTTGTTCAGGACATTGCGCCCGATGATACTTTCACTACCCGACTCGTCCGCGATCACTTCGATAAGCGGTAGCCGGATCTCACCGATTTCGACATCCAGCAGGTACACATCTACTTTCACGCGTTCTCCGAATTGACTTCGCAAGTACTTCCGGTTGTCTACCTGAAGACCAAACGACTTGATGTGTCGGAAAGGCACGATCGTGGCGTCAGCGCCAGTGTCAATAAGCCCGCGTAGCGACGTACCAGTGAATGCACGCTCTGGTGCGCTTAGCCGAAATTCGATGCTCGGCGCAGGCGGAAAGTAGTGGGTGTCGTAGGCTGACCTCATGGCGCGATCCTGCCGGTGCTGGGCGTGCGTAACCAGACTTCTTCCTGAGGTTGCTCAGTCACTTCGCGCAAAAGGACGGAGGTGTGGCCGTATTTTTCGCGGGTCCGGCGATAAAGCGCCAGGCGATCCGAGTCGTGATCAACGAGTTTTTGGTTATTGATGGCGACCCATTGTCCCAGATATTTTTGGCGCAGCCTGGCATGCATGGCCTCAAAGGCGGTGATTTCTTTGTCCAGTTTGGCGCGCTGCCTTTCACGCACGTAGCGTTCGACCGCTTCATTGACGATGTCGCTGATACTGCGCGCTTCCTGCTGAGCATCGCGTTCTAGCGTCTCACGCAGATCAGCGCGCAAGATTAGGGTCTCAGTCATTGCTTCATTGCTCCTTTATGCCCAACGGATAGAAGTATACATCCGTTGGCTTAAATTTGCTGTTTCTGCGGAAGCGCAAACCAACCGGCAGCCCGATCCAATCCAACGTCGGCGCGTGTGGATCGAGGCCCAGCAGCCGGCCTAGGAACAGGGTGTCGGCCCCCGCGAATTCGATCAGCGCCAGCACGAAGGGGCATTCCGGCAGGAACCCCTCGGAGCCGAAGTAGCAGACGGTGAAGGCGTGGACGCGCGCCGCACGGCGGGTCAGATCCACCCAGTCGGTCTCGCCGCCGGTAGCCATGTCGTGCCCGCGCGGGATGGCGTAGGTGTAACCGGTCTCCGGGACCATGGCCCCCAGCACGCGGCCGTTGGCCAGCCCCGCGAAGAAGGGGCTGTCCTGGCCGTAGGAGTGGATGTAATCAATCTGATACGGCTGCTTGATGATGATGGGCGCCATCGCCTTGAGCGCGGCCAACGTCTCGGCGTTGAGCACGGTTGGGAACGGCACGTTGAACAGGATCGCGCCGTCGTCGGTTTCTGGGATGCGGGTGGGGAAGGCTTGGGTTGTCATAAAAGATCGCTCCTTGTCAGGACAAGCGAATCAGCGAATCAGCGAATGGCGAATCGGCCAACTACGCAGTACGCAATACGCAATACGCAATACGCAATACGTCTACGCCTCTTTCTCCAAGATGCTGACGGTCACATACGTCCCCGTGCCGGCGTGGCTGTGGATCGCGCCGCGGCGGGCGTCCTGGATCTGCAAGGTGTCGTCTTTGAAGTGCTTGCCGATCGTTCCCTGGAGCTGCCAGAGCGCAAACACGCCCTGCATCAGCCCCGTTGCGCCCACGGGATGCCCGCACGCGATCAGGCCGCCGCTGGGGTTGACCGCGCACGCGCCGACCGGCCATTGCGGATTGCTTTCGTCCTCCGTCCTTCGTCCTTCGTCGAATCGCAGCCCATAATCCACCTGCGGCAGGAACGGCGCGCCAGAGGCGGCAAACGGCCCGCCTTCGCCGTAGCGGCACAGGCCCATGTCCTCGTAGGTCTGGATCTCGGACGAGGTGTAGGCGTCGTGCAACTCGACGAAGTCAATCTCGCGCAGCGGATCCTCGATTTTGGCATGGGCGTAGGCCTGCTTGCTGGCCGTGCGGCCGGCGCGGAAGGAGTGGACGCCCGGATAGCGGAAGCCGTGGTCCCACAGGTTTTTGTAATAGGCCCGCGTCTCGGCCGTGTCCTCGTGGGACAGCAGGTTGCGCGCCAGGAACTCGGCATAAGATTGATGCGGCCGGTCGGCCATGCGCATCGCGTCGGTGCCGCGACCGATGCCGGTCACTTTGACTCGCGGCAGCCGGCGGCCGGCGGCCTGCTCCAGCTTCGCCAGGCCCTCTTCGCTGGCGAACACCACCGCGGCCGCGCCGTCCGACATCACGCAGATGTCCAGGCGGGTGAGGGGCCAGGCCACCATGGGGGCCGCGCGCACGTCGGCCACGGTCAGGCGCTCGTGTTTCTGGCTGTAAGGATTGTTGAGCGCGTTCCGATGGTTTTTCACCGACACATAGGCCAACTGCTCCACGGTGGTGCCGAACTCCTTCATGTGCCGGGTCACCATCATGGCATAGTAGCCGGAGTAGAAGCCGCCCACCGGGTAGTCGAAGCTGACATCGGAGGCCAGCGCGATGAACTCGTTGCCCTTCCAGGTGTTGACGTGGCTCATGGTCTCGAAGCCGTAGGCCAGGCAGATGTCCATGTGGCCCGAGGCGACCGATTTCCACGCCTCCTGGAAGCAGATGCCGCCGGTGGCGCCGCCGCCCTCCACGCGATGCCCCGGTTTCGGGCACAGGCCCAGGTAATCCTGCACCATGATGCCGGCCATGAGCTGCCGGGTGAAATGGTCGGAGAAGTAGGAGGCGACGGAGCCATCCACCAGCTCGATGAACTGGCGGTGCTCCAGCCCCAGGTCGGTGATGGCGTAATCGTAGGCCTCTTTGACGATGGCTTGGAAGGTCTTGTCGGGGCGTGCTTTGGCGAATTTGCTGACGCCGCCGGAGACGACGTAGACGTTGCGCATGGTGCCTCCTTGCTTCACGCGAGCGTGTTTGGGTGAAAACCAGACCTGGATTCCGAAAAACGTTTCAGGCTGGTTGACTTGTTGCACCAGCCAGATACTCGGCCGGTGTGAGGATCGGCAGCGATGTCTTGCCCTTGAAGTGTCGGGCATTCCAGGTGACGATCACACGAACTTGGGGGACGTGCTCTGCCACCTGCAGCATTAACGCATCTGCGAAAGGTATCCGGTGCGTCAGCATCCGGCTGAACGGGAGCCCGTAGATCTGTTGCACGAAGAAGTTATCGGCACTCATATCGCCGACCTGTGGCCATAATACGTTTAGGCCGTGCGCGTCTTGCAGCCACTCTGGCCAGCGCGCCAATACGTCGGCAGACAGGTTGAAGGAAAGCTGACCCAAGACCTCCATCAGGGTGTAGATTGTAATCGCAGGTGAAGCCCCCAAGATGGCCCGCAGGAAATGGGTGTTGTCAGCGGAACGATCATCCCGACGATGGCGATAGTGGATGATGAAGATGTCTGAATCAATCACAACCATGACCAGCCTCGCAGTGATTGCATCACTTCCTCAAGGGTCTGTTCTGGCTCAGATTGTGCCAGTAGCGCGTGAATCTCTCGTTCCAGCGCCTGTCCGGCGGCAATGGCTTCCGGATCGGGATCCGGCGGTTCGATGCGCACGCTCCAGGATGTGCTGTGGGTCGGCTGCACATCGTGCGCAGGGGGACCCTCTTCGGGCGGTGGCAGCAATATGAGGGACCTGCCGGAGCGCACCCAGCGGTCGGAGGAGAAATCCGGCAAACCGGTCTCCATCGTGCTGGTCAATCGCTCCACCTCAGACTCGGACACGCGGCGATAACGGCTGCCCGGCAATTGCTCCAACCGGATCACACCCCGGCGATCCCAATTGCGCAGCGTGTTCGGGTGTACACCGAAGTGTTTGGCAGCTTCTTTGAGGGTCAGGTAATTACCTTTGCCTTCCATTGTGGCCTCGCGCTTGTAACATTTGTGCAAATTGTACAACTTCGGCGATCGCTTGTCAATACCTTAACTACAGAAAGGCGGGAGCACGCCCTTGTGCTCCCGCCCGCTGGTCAAACTGCGAAGCACCCGTGTGGATGACTCGCAGATCGCCGCACGTTAGCCCAGTTTTTCCTTCAGCACATCTTCCAGCGTCGGCTGGCCGATGACCTGGAGTTCGTAGCGCACGCGCTGCACCGGATGATAGATCTTCGCCACCCGCGTCAGGTCAATCGGGGTCGCCGAGATGACCAGGTCGCACGGGACGCGGCGGATGGTCTCCTCCAGGTCAGCGATCTGCTCGTCGCTGTAGCCCATGGCCGGCAGCAGGGTGCCGATCTCAGGGTACTTCTGGAAGGTTTCGGTGATGGTGCCGACGGTATAGGGCCGCGGGTCAATGATCTCGGCTGCGCCGAAGCGCCGCGCGGCCACGATGCCCGCGCCGTATTTCATCTCGCCGTGGGTCAGGGTCGGGCCATCCTCGATCACCAGCACGCGCTTGCCGCGGATCGCGCCTGGGTCAGGCACAAGGATCGGGGACGCGGCCTCAATCATGATGGCCTCGGGGTTGACGGCCGCCGCGCTGTCGCGGACTGCGCTGATCGGTCCCAGGTCGGCGGTGTCCACCTTGTTGAGCACAATCACATCGGCCATGCGGAAGTTGGCCGAACCGGGCCAGTAGCTCAGCTCGTGGCCGGGTCGGTGGGGGTCGGCCACCACGATGTGCAGGTCGGGCTTGAAGAATGGCAGGTCGTTGTTGCCGCCATCCCACAGCACGACGTCGGCCTCCGCCTCGGCCTGGCGCAAGATCGCTTCGTAATCCACGCCGGCATAGACCACCACCCCGCGGTCAATATGCGGCTCATACTCCTCGCGCTCTTCGATGGTACACTGGTGCGCGTCCAGGTCGGCATAGGTGGCGAAGCGCTGCACCTTCTGCCTGACCAGATCGCCATAGGGCATGGGATGGCGCACAGCGACGACCTTTTTGGCCATTTTCTGGAGCGCGTTCGCGACATAACGCGTCGTCTGTGATTTGCCGCTGCCGGTGCGCACGGCGCACACAGCCACGACCGGCTTGCTGGAACTGAGCATCGTCTCGCGCGGGCCGATCAGCCGGAAATCGGCGCCGGCCGCGAGAACGGTCGCGGCCTTGGTCATCACGTATTGATGGCTGACATCCGAGTAAGCGAAAACAACCTGTTCCACGTTCAGCGCGTGGATCAGTGAAGCCAATTCGCTCTCGGGATAGATGGGGATCCCTTTGGGATAGAGCGGGCCGGCGAGTTCTGTCGGGTAGCGTCGCCCTTCGATGTTCGGGATCTGGGTGGCGGTGAAGGCCACAACGTCGTAGGCCTCATTGCCTCGAAACACGGTGTTGAAATTGTGGAAGTCGCGCCCTGCGGCGCCCATGATGAGGGTGCGGATCTTGGACATCTGGCTAGCTCCTTGGGATAGCTTATGAGTTATGTTATCGCGATGATTCGGAAGAACGGCGATCGCAGATCGCCTGCGAACGAACACGTGCGTGTACGGGGTATCAGGGGTCGCAGATGTCTGACCAGTAGCAGAGGAGTCTTTTGGTAAGGACAGGTTGCTTCATTGCTGCGCTGCCAATGAGATAACTTAAGGTCGCGGCCGGTAGACGGCGCGCGCCATGATCACGCCCAGGAAATAGAGCCCAACCAGCGGTATCATCACCAGCGCCATGTTGAACGGATCAACGGTGGGGGTGATGGCGGCGGCCAGGAATGCCACGCCGACGATGGCGTACCGCCACTGCCGCACCATGACTTTCGGCGACACCAGGCCAAGCCACGACAGCAGCGTCATGATGAGCGGCGTCTCAAACGCGGCTCCGATCCAGAGCATCACTGCCAGGATGAAGGAATAGTACGGCCGGATGTCCCAGGTTGGGTTCGCGATCACCCCCCCGGTGCCCAGCAGGAACGGGAGCATGACAGGTAGCAGGACGAAGTAGGCAAACGCCAGCCCTGCGACGAAGAAGGCCAACACCAGTGGCATGCCCAGCAGCGCGATAGTGCGGAAGATCGCGAGCTCGCGCGGGTTTTCCAACGCGGGGCGGATAAACATCAGGGCTTGATAGAGCAGCGCGGGCAACGCCAGTACGATGCCGGCGCTGAAGATGACCTCCATGCGCACCCAGATCATGTCTACGGGCTTCAGAAAGATCCAGTTCGCGTTCCCGGCCGGCAGCTGTAGGAACTTGAGGATCCGATCCACGAAAACCGCAGTCACGATGGCGCCGGCCAGCATCACACCGAGCACTACGAAGATGCGCCGCCGCAGCTCCATCAGGTGTTCTACCGCACCGTACAGAATCTGCACCAAATCGTAGAGCGCGCTGCCGTTCACCTCCCAGGAGCGCCGGGCTTGCTCCAGCGTCAACGGCGGCAGGTCAGCCTGTGAATTGCGCAGGTTGGTGAGCATCAGCCACAACTGTTCGATGCCGCTGGGCAGTTTCCGCGGGCCCAACAACGCCAGGGCCACGATGGCCAACAGGACCAGGCCGAACACGCCGGTGAAGGACATGGTTAGCGTGCCTCCTCGCTGTCGAGTTCGGCGCGGCCGGGCATTTCGGCCTCAGTCGTTGCCTGCTCAGCGGCGGCCGGCTCAGCGGGCGCCAGCGGAAGCGGCAACGTAGCCTCATCAGGCGCCGGGGGCGGCGCGGTCTGTGCTCCGCTGAAGGGGACCGCGGCCGCCGCTTGGTCGGGTTCAGAAACAGGCGCATCGGCGGACTGCGGCGCGTCTTCAGATGTGGTCACTGAGGATAGCTCCCGCACGACCGCATCGCGCAGGGCTTGCCCTGGGTTGCGCGCGGCCTGGGCCAGGGTCGCCGCTCCTTGCACGGCGCCCCCGATCTGCTGTAGCGGCTCTTTGACCTCGTCCAGGGGGGCTTCGACGGCCTTGCGCGCGGCCTCGATCTCGCGTGAGAACTCGTGAGTGGCCCGGCGCATGTCACGCATGGCGCGCCCCAGCTTGGCGCCGATCGCTGGCAGGCGGTCCGGCCCAAAGACGGCCAATGCTACCAACAAAACGACGATCAATTCCAGGGGCCCGATACCCAGGATATCCACGCTCAGTCCTCGCTGTGGTCTTCGCCGGTCGTGCTGGCGGCAGGCGCCGGCTGCCCACTGGCAGCTACTGCCGCGCCCAAGACACCGTTCACAAATTTCGAGCTGTTATCGCTGCCGAAGGTTTTCGCCAGGTCCACGGCCTCGTTGATCGCGACCTTGGGGGGCGTGTTGGTTGTTCCACTCAGCTCGAACAGCGCAATGCGCAGCACATTACGGTCAACGACCGCGATCTGCGCCACGGGCCAGGCCGGCGCATACCGCTGGATCAGCGCATCGAGCTGCTGGCGATGGGCTATGACACCGGTCACCAACTGCCGCAAAAAGGCCTCGCCCTCAACCGGCAACGGCGCCGCCTCCAGCCGATAGGCGAGCACCTGGTCTACCGCGTGCCGGGTGGTGTCGAGCTCGTAGAGTGCCTGCAATGCGCTGCTGCGCGCCTGCCGACGCGCCTGAATGATCTCGCTCCCAGGCATACGTTTCCCAGCCATACCATTCACTCGGTCTTGGCGGCAGGCAGCGCAACGCCATCAATATACACATCCACCGTGGCGACCGGCATGCCGACCATCTCCTCCAGGGCGCGGGTGATCTTGGTCTGTAGCGTCGAGCCGAGCTTGATCATGTTGCTCTCAGCCGCGGCGATGATGTGGACTTCAACCTGGACGCCTTGCTCGGTCACCGCGATGAACATCCCCTCATCGAGCGCCGTGCCGGCCATCAAACCACGCACGGTAGGCGGCACAGCGGCCAGGCGCTGCACCCCCCGTTGCTCCAGCGTGGTCTGCCGGACGATGGTGGTGAGCACGCCCGGTGCGATGGTGACTTTTCCTTGAACGTCGTCCATGTGTCCCTCGGTTTGGGTTTACTGCATCACCAGGCCGCCATCAACGCTGAGCACCTGGCCGGTGATGAACGCTGCCCGATCGCTGGCCAGGAACGCGACCGCGTACGCGATCTCGTCGGGCCTGGCAAACCGGCCCAGCGGCGTGGCTGCGATGGCGGCCTGTTTCTGCGCTTCCGTCAGCACATCGGTGAGGACAGTGGGCACGAAGCCCGGCGCGACCGCATTCACGGTGATGCCGCGCGGCCCGATCTCCTTGGCCAGCGCCTTGGTGAAGCCGATCAGGCCAGCCTTCGAGGCGGAGTAATTGGTCTGTCCGGCCTGCCCGGCCAGCCCGGACACGGAAGTGATGTTGATGATCCGGCCGGATCGCTGTTTGAGCATGGGCCGCACCGCCGCTTTGCAGCAGTTGTACGCGCTTTTTAGATTGGTGCGGATGACCGTGTCCCAGTCGTCTTCGCTCATCATCAGCAGCAGCATGTCGCGCGTGGCGCCGGCGTTGTTCACCAGGATGTCCAACCGGCCAAAGCGGTCCAGGGTTTCCTTCACCAGCCGCTGACACTCGGCCAGGCTGCTCACATCTGCCTGACAGGCAACAGCCTTGCCGCCCGCGGCTTCGATCTCGGCCACGACCGCCGCGGCCCCGGCCGCGCTGTCGCGATGGTTGACGACGACGGTTGCGCCTTGCGCGGCGAGTTCAATGGCGATGGCTGCGCCGATCCCGCGCGAAGCGCCGGTGACGATTGCGATCTTGCCCGTTACCAGCATAGACACCCCTCCGTTCAGGCCGCTTCGAGGTCCTCCGGCGTGCGCACGTTCGCGGTGGCCGCCTCCGGCAGGATCCGTTTCACCAGCCCCGTCAACACATCGCCCGGCCCGAACTCGATGAATCGGGTGACGCCCAACCGGGCCATGTACTGCACCGAAGCGGTCCATTGCACCGATGCGGTGAGTTGCGCGACCAGTTCGGCGCGGATTTCTTCGGGCGTGTGCAGCGGCTGCGCGTGGATGTTGCCGATGACGGAGAGGGCCGGCGCGTGCAGCGGTGTGGCTGCAACGCGGCGCGCAAATTCCTCCGCGGCCGACGCCATCAGCGCGGAGTGCGCGGCGATGCTGACCGCAAGGGGCCGGGGGCGGCCGCCGGCCGTCCTGGCCAATGCTACGACCGCCGCCACCCCGGCCGGCCCGCCGGAGATGACCACCTGGCCCGGTGCGTTGTAGTTGGCGACTTGCACCGTGTCGCCGCTCTCGGCCGCGGCCTGGGTACACAGCGTAGCCACCTGACCGTCGTCCAGCTTCAGGATGGCAGCCATGCTGCCCGGTCGGAGACGGCCGGCTTCGGCCATCAACTCACCGCGCGCACGGGTGAGCCGCACGGCATCGGCATAGTCGAGCGCGCCGGCAACCACCAGGGCCGTGTACTCGCCCAGGCTGTGCCCGGCGACGCAGCACGGCGGGGGCAGGTTGGGCCGCGCCGCACGCCACGCCGCGATGCTTGTCGCCAGGATGGCAGGCTGGGCGTTGACCGTCTCTGTGAGGGTTTCCACCGGGCCATCGAAGCAGAGCTCCGATAACGGAAAGCCCAGGATGCGGTCGGCTTCGGCAAAGGTGTCCCGGACCACCGGGAAAGCCGCGGCCAGTGCGCGCCCCATACCCACGGCCTGCGAGCCCTGTCCGGGAAAGATGTAAGCGGTCTGCTCGCTCATGGGACACCCATAGACAAGAGAGGGGACGTGGGCTTACTCCCAAGTCCCCCCTGGTGTGACGACATCGTAAAGGGCACGGCTGTGCGCTGCACGGCTGGTTGTTCGGCTGGACTCAGGCCAAAGTCCCATGCTGAAGCCGGCCCAACAGGGCGACTGCACTGCCGCGCCCTTACTTCTTCTCAGTTTCCATTTCCAGCACGGTTTCGCCCTTATACGTGCCGCAATCGGGGCAGACATGATGCGGCCGGCGCATGCTGCCGCACTGCGGGCAGCGCACCAGGTGCAGCGCGGGCAACGCATCATGGGCGCGGCGCCGATCACGCCGGCCCTTGGATAGTTTACGTTTTGGATGAGGTGGCACAGTAATACTCCTTCACGGGTTCGATTTCTTTAGCAGATCTGCCAGGGCGGCCCAGCGCGGGTCGATCTCAGGCTGGCATTCGCACGGCCCTTCGTTCAGGTTGCTCCCGCACATCGGGCACAGCCCGCGACAGTCTTGTTTGCACAACACTTGCATCGGCACGGCGACCAGCACATCCTGGCGCAGCACTTCGGTCAGATCCAGGATGTGATGCGCATCAATCCAGAGTGCGCGATCTTCTTCATCCGGCTCGATCGGTTTGCCGGTCAGGATATCCAGGGTCGGCGTGTAAACCTCTTCGAGCGGCACATCCAGCGGCACGCGCACCGGCGCCAGACAACGCGCGCAACTCAGGGCGATCTCGGCGTGCAGGTCACCTTGCACCAGTATGCCGGCGTTGGTCCGCATGAGGCGGACTGGGCCGGCGAGGACCGCTTCAGCCACCTGATCGGCGCCGGTTGCACCCAAGTCAGGGGACAATTCACGCAGGTCAGCAGCCACGTCAAGGTGACGCGACGAGCCGACCTGATCCCTGAGCAGTTGGGCCACGTTGTAACTGAGACTCTCCAAGACCGTACATCCTGTTCGCGTAAAGGTTGGCGGCAAAGCGCCAAGCGATCATTATAGGCGAGAGCTCGATCAGTGTCAAGAACGGGGGCCGGTCTCCGTTGGCGCGCCCTCGCCGCTCAGGGCGCGCTGTCCCGCCTGCACCTCGCGGAGGATGCGGATGAGCCGGCTCTCGAATGCGCTGAATTGGCCCAGGACGTATTCGTCGGCCTCGTGTTTCAAGCGCCCCGCGGTTTTCTCTGCTTCCGTTTGGATGTCACGCGCCCGTTGCCGGCTGGCCTGGACGATGGTCTGCTCATCCAGGCGTTGATTGAGTTGGGCCTGGGCTTCCTCAATGATGCGCCGGGCCTGGGCGCGCGCCTCGGCCAGGATGCGGTCGCGCTCGCCCGCAATGCGCTGGCCGGCGCGCAGCTCATCGGGCGCGGCGCCGCGAAGGCCTTCGATGGCACGGCTGAGCGCCGCCTCATCTACCAGGATCTTGCCGCCAATGGGCATCCGAATGCCGGTTTGGAATAGGCTGTCAAGCTCGTCAATGAGTGCTTGCATGGGTATGAGCTCCCTTTGGCTACGGGTTCAATCGCGTGAGGTGCGTATCGGCACGGTCGCGGCCGCGCTCGGCGAGAGGTTGGCGAAACGCGCTTGCAGTGCAGCGCGCACACAGGTCGGGGCCAGACTCTCGATGTCGCCCCCCAGCAAGGCTATCTCCTTCAAGATGGACGAGCTGAGGTAGGCATAGTCCAGTTTGGTCATCAGGCAGATGAATTCGATGGCGGGATCCAGTTTTTTGTTGGTCAGGGCCATCTGAAACTCAAATTCGAAGTCGGAGATGGCGCGCAGCCCGCGCACCAGCACAGAAGCCCCGATCTGGCGGGCGAAGGTGACGGTCAGGCCCTGATAGGGCTTGACGCGCACGTTGGGCACTTGGGCCAATGACTCTTGGACCAGCGCCACTCGTTGCGCTGTGTCGAAGGTCAGCGTTTTGGGCGGGCTATCGTATACGGCGATCACCAGCTCGTCGAACAGGCTGGCGGCGCGCATCGCGATGTCTACGTGGCCGTTGTGAATGGGGTCAAATGTGCCGGGGTACAAACCTCGGATCATGTACGCCGTCTCCTCAAGAAGCCTTAGCTGATATCTCCCGCGCCCTGCCAGAACGCGGCGACGCGACCGGCCAACATCCGGTGTTCGGGAAGCGCCAGGCCAGGGTCAGCAGCGAAGAGCTGCTGGGCCGCGGCGCGGGCTTCCTCTAGTGTGCGCAGATCGCTCAATTGCGCGGCTTGCAGCGGCGGCAGCCCACTCTGCCGGGTGCCGAAGAAGTCGCCCGGGCCGCGCAGCTCCAGGTCAATCTGGGCCAGCGCGAAGCCGTCGGTGCTGCTTTCGAGCGCTTGCAGCCGCTTGACACTGTCCCCCTCGGTGGCATCGGAGATCAGGATGCAGTAGGATGGGTGCTCGCCCCGCCCCACGCGGCCGCGGAACTGGTGCAGTTGCGCCAGCCCGAAACGCTCCGCATCCTCGATCAGGATCACCGTGGCGTTTGGCACGTCAATTCCCACTTCCACCACCGAGGTCGCGACCAGGACATCCAGCTCGCGCCTGCTGAAAGCCTGCATGACCGCGTCTTTTTCTTCCCCGCGCAGACGGCCGTGTAATAGCCCCAGGCGCAGGTCAGGGAAGATGCTGGCTTGCAGCCGGGCGTGCTCGTCCACCGCGGCCTTAGCGTCGGTCGTGGCAGATTCCTCGACCAGCGGGTAGATGATGAAGGCCTGGCGGCCCTCCTTGGCCTGGCGGCGGATGAAATCGTAGGCGCGTTCCCGCTGCGATGAGGTGAGCCATTTGGTTTTGATGGGGGTGCGCCCGGCCGGCATTTCATCAATTACTGAGATGTCCAGGTCGCCATACACCGTGAGCGCCAGCGAGCGCGGGATGGGGGTGGCGCTCATGACCAGCATGTGTGGCTGGCGGCCCTTGGTACGCAGGGTGGCTCGCTGTTCCACGCCAAAACGGTGCTGTTCATCCACGATGGCGACGGCCAGTCGCTTGAAGCTGACGCTGTGTTGGATCAGGGCATGGGTGCCCACGGCGATGTCCGCCTCGCCGGCCGCCAACGCAGCCAGCGCCTCTTCGCGCTCGGCGGCGCGCAGCGCGCCCGTGAGCAGCACCACGCGCACCGGCCGTCCGGCCTGCGGATGATCGAGGCCAGCGAACATTCGGCCAAAGGAACGTGCGTGTTGTTCGGCCAGGATCTCGGTGGGCGCCATGATGGCGCCTTGCGCACCGTTGGCCACCGCCACCCATAGCGCCGCCGCCCCCACGGCGGTCTTGCCCGATCCCACGTCACCTTGCAACAAGCGGCTCATCGGTTGATGCTGCCCCAGGTCGGCCAGGATGCCTTCCAGGGCTCGGGTTTGTGCGCCGGTGAGGGCGAAGGGCAGGGCGGCCAGGAAGGGCGCGACAGTGGTGGCGTTGGCCGTCAACGGGAGCGCGGCCGTGTTACGGAAGCGTTGGCGCGCGGCCAGCACACCGAGTTGCAGCACGAAGAATTCGTCGAAGCTGAGCCGGCGGTGCGCGGCCGCCAGGCTCGCCTGGCTGTCAGGGAAGTGGATCTGGGGCAGCGCGTGCGCCAGCGGCGCCAGGCCCAGGCGTTCGCGCACGGCGCTGGGCAGAAAGTCGGGGATCTCGGCCCCCCAGGCTTCCAGGGTGCGGTCCATCACCCGCTGCAGCCAACTGTTGGTGAGCCCTTCGGTGAGGGGATAAATCGGCGCCAGCCGGCCGGTGCTCACTTGATTTTTGTCCAGCGGCTCGAAAATCGGGTTGCGCATGGTGGGGACGCCGCGATAGCTGTCCACCTTGCCGCTGAACGTGTAGGCATGGCCGGTGCGGAGCTGGCGCTCAACGAACGGGTTGAACCAAGACATCTGCATTTCGCCGGTGCCATCGCCCACAACCGCTGTCACCAGCTTGCGTTCCTCCGCGATGGTCCGGCTCTTGATATTCCAGACCGTGGCGATGATGGTGACTTCTTCGCCCCACTGCAACCGGTCAATGGTGCGCAGCTTGCTGAAATCATCATAGCGCTGGGGCAGCAAATAGAGCAGGTTACGCACGGTGTATACGCCCAGCTTGGCCAGCTTGTGCGCGTAACTGGGGCCGATGGCGGGCAAGCGGGTGACGGGCGCGTCCAGGCCCAGTGGCGCCGGCGACGCGCTGGCGATCGTGCGCTGCTCGCGCGGCGGTTCCTGGGGCGGTGGAGCAGGCCGTGCCGGCTGCGTCACCCGGGGTTCAAGCGGCGTCACAGGTGTGCGAGTTTCGGCTGCGGGCGTTGAAGGCTTGCTGAGCGCGGGACCCCAGGCCTCGGGTTGTGAATCACGCGGCTTTTCGGCCTTGGGTTCCTCGGGCGGTGGCGGCGCCGAAACGGGCGGCGCGCTGGGCGCGGCCGCCACACCGGGTTGGCTGACTTCTTGAGCGCGGCGGATCACCTGCTCGAGGATCCGCCCACGGGCAGTGACATCTTCCACCGCGGCATAGCCCAGCAACAGTGAGACGATTTCGTTGATGCCCTGGCCGTCCCCCACTTCGGCGCGCGCGTCGGACTCCCACCGGCTGACGAACTTGTCCAGCCCACCGATGACGGCTTTGTTACGGAACCCCTGTTTCTTTTCTAGTGCCAGAACTTTGAGTAGTCGGGAAATTGCGCTGTCCATCATTGCCTCGTGCCGTTCAACGCGCACCCTCGTGAACGATGATGCCGAGTGCTTTGGGGCCGATGTGTACGGCCAACGACGGCGGATAACCGATCACCGGGAACTCCCGGCGCGGGAACGCGACTTCAAGGCGCTCCAGCAGTTGCGCGGCTTCCGATTCAAAGCCGTGCTGGATCAGGTACATCTGCTCGATGCGCGAGAACTCGATAATGAAATCGTAAAGCTTGTCTACCGCGTGTTCGTAGTTGCGCACTTTCTCGACAGGAATCAGGTCGCCGTCCTCCATGGTGGAAAGTGGTTTCAAGCCCAACATAGTGCCCAACATCGTTTGAGCGGTTCCCAGGCGCCCCCAGGCCTCCAGGTATTCCAAGGAGTCAGAGAAAACCAGGGCGTACATGTGCGGGATCATGCCGCGGACGATCTTGACGATTTCTGCCTGGGTGGCGCCAGCAGCGGCCGCACGGGCGGCAGCTTCCACGATCAGGCCTGCGCCCACCGACATGCTCAAGGTGTCGAGCACGATGATGCGATGCCGACCGATGAAGCCGGCCGCGCCCCGGCGTACTACGTCACTCATATCGTGCAGCGCACTGGATGTATGAATACACACGATGCTATCTGCTTGTTGGCTGAGCCGGGTGAAGAACGCATGCACCTGGCTTGCCGATGGGGCTTCAACCGATACGTTTTCGTTGTTCTGTGCCTGCTTGCGCAAAAACGTCTCATCAACCTGATTGATGCGCTCGGCATACGTCTGTGCGCCGATGCGGACCGTCAGTGGGATGACCTCAACCCCGTAGCGGGTGGTGAGGGTGGGATCCGGCAAGTAGATGCTGCTGTCAGTGACGATTTTTACCTGTGCCACGAGCGATAAATCCTCATTCAGCCGAGATGATGTAATGATAGAATGGTTGGCCCCCGTCAATGGCCTCGATTTCCTGGTCAGGGTAGGCTTCCTGCACCACGGCGCGGAGGTCAGCGGCCTGTTCCTTGGTCACCGGCTCACCGTAGTACAGCGTGATCACCTCCAGGTTGGCCGCATCCATTTGCTCCAGGAGGGTGTGGACGACGGCATCGGCCGAGGGCCCAGTAGTGGTGAGCTGATCGTTGAGCAGGCCGATGACATCACCGGCCTTGACCGAGACACCGTCGAAGTGCGCATCTTGCACGGCGATCGTGACTTCGCCCGTCTGAACGTGTTGCAGGGCGTGGGTCATCACCTGGACGTTTTGTTCCAGGGCAGCGTGCGGGTTCAGGGCCAGGAGCGCGCTGATGCCCTGTGGAATGCTCTTGCTGGGCACCACGGCCACGGTCTTGCCTTCCTCAGCTGCCAGGAGCTGGGCCTGGCCCGCGGCCATGATGATATTGCCGTTGTTCGGCAGGATGATGACGTGATCCGTGGGCAACCGGCGCACCGACTCCAACAGGTCTTGGGTGCTGGGGTTCATGGTCTGGCCGCCCGAGACGACGCAGTGCGCGCCCAGGCTGCGAAAGACCTGGGTGAGACCCGCGCCCGGTGCCACGGCGATCACCCCCACCCCCTCCAAAACGCCGTCAACCTCACATCCGCCGACAGCAGGGGGCGTGGCCGTAGTTTCCTGGGCGGCTGTGTCGAAGCGTGGGGGCAGCGGATCATAGCCGGTCGGCATGTCGGGGATCTGCATGTCGTCCATGTTCTCGACGACGACATCCGTCACAAAGCCCAGGCTGACGGCATAGGCCAGAGCCACCCCTGGGTCCGGAACGTGGACGTGTACCTTCACCAGGTGCGCATCACCTTCCACCAGCGGGCAATCGCCCATCGCTGTGATGCGCTCGCGAATTGCAGCTACGTCGAGGTTTCCGCCTTCGACCAGGAATTGCACGTCGAAACCGTAGAACAGCGGAGGCAGCTCACGTTTGCCCTTCTGCGGTCGGGGAGCAACGGCCGGCGCAGCCGTGGCGGGGGCGGCCTCCCCCGCTTCTCCGGTCAGACTGCGGAGCATACCCTGCAAGATGTAGAAAAAGCCCTTGCCGCCGCTGTCAACCTTGCCGGCCTGGGCCAGCACGGGCAAGAGATTCGGGGTGTTGGCGACCGCCTCATCGGCTGCGTGCAGCGCGCGCGTCAAGATGAAGCGGATGTCGTCCTCCAGTTGCGCCGCGCTATCGGCCGCGGTCGCAGCCTCGCGTGCTACCGTGAGGATAGTGCCTTCGACCGGCCGGTTGACGCCCTTGTACGCGATGCGGCTGCCTTCGGCCAGGGCCGCAGCCAGGCCCGGGCCCGTCAGGGTGACCTGATCATTCAGGCTGCGGGCCAGGCCGCGCAGGATCTGAGACAGGATGACCCCGGAATTGCCGCGCGCGCCCATCAGGGCGCCGTGCGCGGCGGCATGGGCTACTTCGCCGACGCTGTGCGTGTGCTCGGCCGTGATCTCCCGGCATGCCGACTTCATGGTGAGCAGCATGTTGGTGCCGGTGTCGCCGTCGGGCACTGGGAACACGTTGAGCGCGTTGACGATCTCGTGGTGGCGATCCAGCCAGGCCAGGGCATCGTTCATCAGGTCGCGAAACCGCGCGCCGTCAAGGGCCAGCAGGGGTTCGTCGGCCGATGAGTGTGCGCCTGAGGCCCCGCGTGCTGCTGGGCTGTTTGTTACTGCCAAAGTACTATCCTCCCAAGACGATCTATTGCTCGATCATTTTGTGTCATTCGGCATGCGCAGCCCTTGGACATGCACGTTGACCTCGGTCACTGGAATCCCCAGCGTCTGTTCCAGGGCGTATTTCACACCGTGCATAACACCGTGGGCCACCTCGGAGATGCGGGTGCCATACTGCACGATCACGAACAAGTCAACGATGACCTGGCCATCACGCACTTGCACATCCACCCCGCGGCTCCACCGATCGGGTTGGAGCAGGACGCCCAACCCATCCATCAGGTTTTTGTTGGCCATGCCCACCACGCCGTAACAGCGCAGCACTGCCTCGCCCGCGATGGTCGCGATCGCGTGTGGTGAAATCTCGATGCGGCCTGATTTTTTTTCTTCCGCCATGCGGCCCCCTTCTGTGTCCTACTAAGATGCGTCGCCCAAGGCTTCGTGCCTGCAAGCGCCCACCGGGGCGGTAGCTCTCCCTTACACCGATTCGGTGAGGCGGTGTGCTACGAACATAGGCACGTGTTTTGCAATAAACGGTCTGTTGTGGTAATATTTCATCGTTGTGGCCGGGCCCCCTCTTGGCTCGGTCACTGATTTGTACGGACTTAGAGCGTTTACGAGGGGGACTCAAAATGGCCAAGTGTGAACTCTGCGGCAAGGGGCCACAGTTCGGTAACAATGTCAGCCACTCGATGCGCCACACCAAGCGCCGCTTCAACCCGAATGTACAGCGGGTGCGCTTGATGGCGGATGGGGTGGAACGGCGTATCTACGCCTGCACCAAGTGCATTAAGACAATGCAGAAGGCTAACTGAGCATTGCTCCAGCCAAACCAGGCATGCGGCCGGCGACAACGCCGGCTGTTTGCTTTTAAGTTACCGGTGCGCGTGGCGTGCCGGTTCAAGCGCCGGCTGCCAGCCCCTGGGCGGCCGCCTGCCGTAAGGCTGTGATGCCGGCCGCCACCCCTTCCGGGTGCCGAAATACGGCTGTGCCGGCCACTAATACCCGCGCGCCCGCGGACACAATGGCTGGCGCCGTCGCCGCATCAATACCACCGTCCACTTCAATAGCCACGGCCAGCCCGGCTTCGGCGATCATCGCCGCCAGGCGCGCCACTTTGGCTGTCATCGTGGAGATAAAGCTCTGGCCGCCGAACCCAGGATTGACCGTCATCACCAACACTTGATCCACGTAAGGCAAAATTTCGCGGAGCATTTCCAGCGAGGTGGCCGGGTTCAGGGTGACGCCAGGCCGGACGCCTAATTCACGGATTTGCTGCACGGTGCGGTGCAGGTGCGGACAGGTCTCCACGTGTACGGTAAGGATGTCGGCGCCGGCGCGAGCGTAATCTGCCAGAGAGCGCTCGGGTGTCTCGACCATCAGGTGTACATCGAGCGGCAGACCGGTATGCCGCCGCAGCGCCGCGATCACCGGCGGGCCCAGGGTCAGGTTCGGGACGAAGTGCCCATCCATCACGTCAACATGGATATAGTCCGCGCCGGCCGACTCGACGTCGTGGACCGCCGAACCGAGGGCCGCGAAATCGGCCGATAGGATGGACGGCGCGATTTTGATCAACCTGACCTCCTTGACTTCACCCGCATCATGCCACGCGCCGAAGGTGCGCAGTCCGGCGTAACGTGCCGATTATGATACACCGGAACGGGCAAATGCGCAAAGGATTTAGGTTACGATTTTCGCCTTTCAGGGCTGCAACCTTTGCACGTGGATAGCGTATAAAGGGTGAGCAGGGTGAGGAGTGGATTGTGCCCGGTTAGCGCTAGTCCGGCTTGCCCGGTACCCGTGTGACCGGGACAAGGTCTCTGCTGGCGCGCAGGCGCCCGCCGCTGCGGCTACAACCGATCTCCAACGCACCCTTATCCAGATACACAGGGAGGATACCATGGCCGAGGAACCGAAAGTGGAACGCAACATTGCTGATGAGCTGAGCAAGCTTGGCACGCAGGTCGCTGACGCGATCAAGGCGGCCTGGGAGAGCGAAGACCGCAAGAAGTTGCAGACCGAGATCACCGAAGGTGTTCAGAAATTCGGCGTACAGGTGACTGAGGCGCTTGACAAGGCCAGCGAGAGCGAAACCGCAAAGGATCTGCGCGAGAAAGCCGAGAAGGTGGTGGAGGACCTGCGCGAAAGCGATGTGGTCGAAGATGTGCGCAAAGGCATCCTGACCGGACTCGATGCGCTGAACCGTGAGCTGGGCAAGCTGTTGGCGAAGCTGGAGGCCAAGCCGGCCGCCCCCGCCGCGCCGCCCGTTGAGCCTGCGCCGCCCGCCACCCCGGAGCCGGCCAGCCCGGAGCCGGAAGCGCCGGCTGAATAACGCCGGGTTTAGGCAATATCAGCCGCATGTCACCCTGAGCGGGTCAACAACAGCATGACAAAATCCAGCTTTACAGGGCGCTGAGCTGGGTAGCCCGGTGAATTTCAGCGTCGCGCGACGCCAGCGAAGGGTCTCTGCCTCCTGAGAGGCGAGGAGATGCTTCACTGGCGTCGCGCTGTTGTGGTCGCCGGCTGTCCAACCCGTTCAGCATGACCGGCGTAGCGTAGGGGCGGGTTTGGCCCGGTTAAGGCAAGCGCGCCTTGCTCTGCAGTTGCCTGATAGCGACAGGTTCCCCGTGGGTGCGGAGAAACCCACCCCTACTGTTTTTCCGCAGCATACGCCTCAAAGAAATTCCACGTTGCACGGGCCATGTCTTGCATGGTCG
>DAOUAT010000396.1:0-3719 GCA_034433275.1 Anaerolineae bacterium | reverse complement strand
CACCCCAATCGTATGCCTGACGGGCCAGGTCGCTTTGCAAGCGCACGCCGCGGCCGCCGGCCACCCGGTGCGTGTCTCGTTCTACTCGCCGGGCTCGAACACGGCCGCAAGCGCCGACGCGACGGCCCTGGACGCCGCCGGCCGCTTCACCACGTGCGCCGTGCCCGCGGCCGGGATCTGGGACGTGGCGGTGAAGGGTAGCCACTCGCTCAGCAGCCGCCGCGCCGACATCGCGCTGCCGGCCGCCGGCCCGATGGACTTCTGCACCCTGCTGGAAGGGGATGCCGACGACGACGACCGGGTGTCGGGCGTTGACTTTTCGCTCCTGGCCACGGCCTACAACACGCAGGCAGGGGAGCCCGGGTTCGACCCGCGGGCCGACTTCAACGACGACGGCCGGGTCAGCGGCGTTGACTTCTCGCTGCTGGCGACCAACTACGACCGGAGCGGCCCGGTCGCGTGCCCGGCGGCTGCGGCCTCGGTCTGGGCTGGCCTGAAGGCACGCGTTGCGGGCCGGCAGGCAGGGACGGTGGACCTGGTCCTGTCCCCTGCGTTCCGCACAGCAGTCGTGGGCGAGATTGTCACCTTTGACCTGCTGGCTGCCGCGGGCGCGCAGCCGGTCAACAACGTGGAGACGTACATCCGGTTCGACCCGGCGGTCTTGCAGGTCGTGAATGCCGGCGGCGATCCCGCGGCGCGCATCGAAGGGGATGGGACGGCGCTGCCCGTCGCGTTATACAACGTCGCGAACAACAGCACGGGCGAGATCCGTTATGACGCCGGCCGGCTGACCGGGGCGTTCCCCAGCGGCGCCTTCCGGTTCGCGACCGCGCGATTCAAGGTGATCGCCTCGGTCAACGCCACGGCGATCACGTATGTCCCGCCGTCCGACGTGTTCTACGGCGGCGCCTCGGTCGTGGGGGCTTTGGGGAGCGCGGAGGTGCTGGCCCCGGGCGCCGGCACCAGCACGCCCACGCCGACCGCGACCATCACCCCAACGCCAACGATTACCGTTACGCCGACCGCCACGGCGACGCCATCATCAACGCCGACCAGCACACTGACGCCGACTGTTACGACGACGCCGACACCCACCCACACCCATACCCCCACACCAACCGCGACCGCTACAGCCCCGCCTACTGGCACGCCGACCGGGACACCCCAGCCGTCCCATCGCATCTACCTGCCATTTGTGATACGGGGATAAAAGCGTACAATAGGCAGACACCGTCTTTGGGGCCACGTGCGCGAAGTCGCGCGTTCGCAGCGTCGCGTGGTCCTATACTTGAATAAAGGAGGCGATTATGCCTACCAAAAAGATCCTGGCGCTGGCGTTGACCGCAGTCCTGGCCCTGGCTTTAGGGGGATTCGCCGCCCATGCCGCCAGCCTGGTCGGGAGCGAGGCGAGACTGAGCGGCCTCAACGAATTCCCCGATGTCAACGCCGGCATGGGCATGCTGGTGGTCAGCGGCAACACCGAGGTCTGGCGGATCGATCCCGCGACCGGAGCTTACACGGTCTTTACCGGCCTCACAGGGGCCATTGACGGCCGGCCCGACGCGGCAGGGAACATCTGGTTCTCCAACTGGTCGGACGAAACACTGGTGCGCATCAACCCGGCCGGCGTCGCCACAAGCTGGCCGATGCCCAAGGACACCTGGGGGCTGTGGGGCGTGGCGTTCGATGGCGCCGGCCGCGTCTGGGCGACCGACTCCTACACCTCCAACATGTTCCGCCTGAACCCGGACACAAACCAGCGCTGCCAGTATGTTTTGCCGGATGGAGGCCGCGCGGAATACCTCATCTACCATAACGGCTTGCTATGGGTGGGGGATTACTGGATAGGCCGCATCGTGCGGCTGAACCCGAACACCGGCGCCCTCACCTGGTGGGACGTGGATCTCAAGGCCTGGCCCGAGGGCCTGGTGGTGGATGCGGCCGGCGGCGTCTGGTTCACGGATTATGCCCTGGGATCTTTGGGGCGGCTGGACCCCAGCGCCAGCCGTTTGACCCGTTACGCGCCGCCGTCCGGCATGGCCAGCGGCATGATCGCGCTGGTGGGCGGCCGCATTTGGTACACCGACGACGAGATCGGCGCGATCGGCAGCCTCGACCCGGCGCTGGCGACCGGCGTGACCGAGACCGTGGGGACCGGGAGCGCCACCTTGACGCCGCAGTGCGAGACTGTGACGCCATTCCAAACAACCCCCGCCACGCGCCAGGGCACGTTGGCGTTCACTGACCTGGCGGCGATACCGCCGTCGGTGAACGCGCACGGCTGGGCTTTGTACCAACTCCCCGCCGGCAGCTCGCCCTGGGGCATCGCGCAGATCGGCAGCGCCTTGTGGATCGCGGACGGCGGCCCTCAGCGCCAGAAGCTGCTGCGGGTGACCGAGGGGCCGGATCTGACCCCAACACCCACCGCAACGGTCACGGCGACGCCGACGCAGACCGCGACGCCGACAGCTTCGCCGACCGCAACCGCAACGCAGACCGCAACACCTACGGCTTCGCCAACACCGACCGCGACCGTCACCCCCACCCCGACATCCACCGCGACCGATGAGCCAACGCCCACGGCGACGGACACGCCCGCATATCGGGTCTACCTGCCGCTGATCACGCGCTAGCGGTCACGTGGGAAATCCCCTCCACGCAAGGGGGAGCCTGAAAGGGCCCCCTTTGCGTGGGCAAACAAATAATCATGTGATATTTGCGTAACTTCAGCGCCATTTCTGCGTCTGTTAAAGTGCGCAGCGTCGCAAACGCACTGCGCTCGCGCCCCATCCCAGATGACGACCCAAAGAGGCTCTGCTGATGAAACGCACCTTCCTGCTGTCCTGGCTGCTGTGCCTGGCGCTGCTCCTGCCGCCCGCGGCGGTTTTCGCCCAGGTGGCGCCGTTGGACACCGTGGTGTCCAACCCCGCGGCCGCGACCCTCCTCCCCTGGGGGGATGGCAAGGCCGCAGCGTTCGAGGACCTTTTCGCCATACCCTACCGCACCGAGGCCGCGACCGATTGGCTCTATCTGCGCGATACGGCCGGCAACACGTCGCACATCCGCCTGCCGGATCCCTTCGACTTCAACGACCGGGCCAACGCCGAGTACGTTTTCTCCGGCCGCAACGATTTCTGGATCTGGTCCGGCGTGCTGGGGCGCAGCACCCTGCGGCACTACGTCCTCTCCGGCGGCGGGCCGCTGCCGCACCGCGCGACCCTGGTCTCCGCGCTGCCGATCGGGGACTATGCCACGCGGCCCGGCGGCCTGATCCGCCTGGCCAGCGGCGCGCTGGCCGGCATGTGGTATCAGCATGCTTATTTCGATGACCGGCATGTTGATCTGGGCTTCCTGTACGTCAGCCCCCAGGGCGCGTTGTCCACTCTGTTCCCGGTGCGCGGTGATGGCAATTACGGCACTTATGTCGCCAGTGAAATGACCCTGGCGCAGCACCCTGCAGACGGTTCGATCTGGGCGTTCTATAAACGGGACAGCTACGAGGAACTGAGCGCTGTCCACCTCACCGAAGATACAGCAGGGTTGCGGCTGGACTGGATCAAGCCCGGCTTCATCGCCAAGCCCGACGGCTTGAACCGGCCCGAAGGAGAGTACCCCTACCTCACGGCTGCGGCCGACTCCCGGGCCGGCGTCATCCAGCTGGCCTATCAAAACAAGCAGTACAACATCTTCTACACGGCCGATGCGGCCGGCAACTACCA
>DAOUAT010000395.1:0-4245 GCA_034433275.1 Anaerolineae bacterium | reverse complement strand
CGTCGCTCAGCAGCAGCCGGGGGAGCTGGCGGCGCAGCCCTTCGCGGCCATACGCCTCCCGCCGCGCCGCGAGCGTCTTGTGCCATTCGGCCGGCTCGCCCGCGGCAAAGGCTGCGAGCTCTGCGAAGGAAAGGTAGAACAGGTCGTCGCTCTGCGCCAGCTCGCTGGCCGTGAAGAGCACCCGCTGCGATTCAACCGTCAGGGGCATGCCGAACAGCCGTCCACCGACCGCTATCAGGTGCAGCATAATGTCCCGGCCCAGGGGCGTGATCGGTTCCAGCATCCCCTGCACCGCGCCGAAGGAGAGCATCACCGTCAGCGGGTCGGCCGGCAGCCCCGCGGGGACGGGGAACAGCGACGTGATCGGCCGCGTCTGCAACAGGTAGAGGGTGTCGTCCGCCCACGCCCATTCGATATCCTGCGGCGCACCCCAACGCTCGGCCACCTGCTGGCCCAACGCCGCCAACGCCCGGATCTGCGCGTCCGGCAACGCCTGTAGGGGCGGGGAAACCCCGCCCGCGTGGTTCGCGGGGGTGGGCGAGGGCGGGGGGACCCCGCCCCTACGGTCGGCCGTCACCGTTTCTGTGCCGCCGCCGGGGCGGCTGCGCACGCGCACGGCCTTGGCTCCCAGCCCGCGCTCGGTGATCGCCCCGGTGCGCGCCACCACGTATACTGCGCGCGGGCACAACTTGCGTTTTACCTTTCGTTATATAATGCGAGCATCCTGAGCGGAACGGAGCGGCGTTAGCGGAGTGTAGTCGAAGGATGCGGCCGTGCGCCAGAACCGCTCCGCATCCTTCGACTACGTGGCGGGAACCGCACCGCCACTCTGCTCAGGATGCTCCGCTAAACAAGAAACGCAGTTAGTTCCCGCTTGCAGTATAATGATCCGGCTCCACCTGGCCGGAGACCAGCGCCTCGCCCAGCCCAAAGGTCGCGTCGATCACGGTCTCGGTGCGCAGGCCGGTGAGCGGGTTGGCGGTGAACAGGACGCCGGACGCTTCGCTTTCGACCATCCGCTGCACCACTACGGCGACGAACGCCCGATAGTCCTCCGTGGTGATCAGAAAGCCGTCCGGGACGGGGAAGCCGGCGGCCGCCAACTGCGCCAGGTTAGCGCCCTTGCCGCCGACCCGCGGCAGGGTGGCCTGCTCCGAGGCCAGCGGCAGGAGCCAGGTCAAGGGGGAAGTGGTCAATGTGGGCATGGCATCATGACCTTTCACGCCTCGTGGCTGTCTCAGTCATCGTCACTGCGTTCTTCTTCCTGCCCGGTGCGATGGCAGCGCGTGCAGTCCGCGAAGTCACCGATCCCCTCCTCCTGGTGTTTGCGTTCGATGCGGCCCGGATCGTGTTCGTGGCAGCCGTAGCAGGTGTAGCCTTGCGCCTGGGTCGGATGGCACGTGCGACATGGGCTGATGCCGTTTTGGCCGTGGTCGAAGGGGAAAGTGTGCGATTGATCGAAGCGTGCCGGACGCCAACCCTGGGTCGTGTGACAGCCTTCGCACGCTGGGCCGAACAGCCCTGCGTGAAAAACGGGGTCCGCATGGCAACCGACGCAGGCGTCCGGCGTGCCCTTGAAGACCTGGTTCGCGTGGCAGTCTGCGCAGCGGACGGCGGCGTGCTGGCCGGTCAGGGGGAACGCGGTCTTGCTGTGGTCGAAGGCGGCGGGCAGCCAACCGGCGGGCTGATGGCACGCGGCGCAGTCGGCGCCGAGCTGGCCCCGGTGCGCGTCGTCCTCCCGATGGCAGTCCACGCACGCGTCCGGCGCGGCCCGGAGGTCGGCGACGGTGCGCGCAGCGACATGGCACCCTGCGCACGGGGCTTGCGTGTGCTTGCCAGCCAGGGGGAAGACGCTCTGGTGGTCGAAAGTCGCCTGGCTATAGCGGTCCACGCCATCGTGACAGCCCAGGCATGCCGCGCCGAAGTCGGCGATGTGTGCTTGCACATAGGCGGGGTCGGCCTGCTGGTGGCAGGTGGCGCACGTGCCCACGTCGAAGGCTGACAGCTTCTCGCCGTGGCAGTCGGCGCAGGTGAAGGGCTGGCCGGGCGCCCGTGTGACATGGCCGGTGAGCGCGTAGCCGACCGCGGCGTGGGGGAACGTGGCCGGATCGACGCGGGTGAGCGCGGCTGCCGGGCCCTGGTGCTCGGTGTGGCAGGCGCGGCACCCCCGCGGCGTCTGGGCGGCCTTGAGCGCGCCGTGCAGCGCCGCGGGATCGGCCAGCTCCGCGGCGACTGCCGTGTGGCACGCCAGGCAGCGGTCAGCCAGTGTGGCCCGTTCCCAGGGCGCGGTGTGGCAGGCCTGGCACCGGCCCCCGGTCTCGGCGTGGGCGCGAACGCCGCCCAGTTCGGTCGCGCCGGCCTGCGCGTGGAGCGGGCCGGGGCTGAACCAGCGGCCGCCGCTCAGAATTGTGACCCCCACCGTCAACAGCAGGGTACACGCGGCGGCGAGCAGACCAGCGCCGGACAGGCAACCCAGGCGACGTGCGTTCATCCGTAGCCTCGCTCAGTGCAACAAAGTGGCGAAATAGAGCGCCGCGACAATGTGTACGAACGCGGCGGTAAAGAGCGCCATGCCCAGGGGAATGTGAATCGTGTGCCAGATCCCCAGCAATTGCCGTGCCGCGGCCAGCGACGCGGCCTGGCGTTGGAGGGCGTGTTTGCGCAGGGCCAGGGCAGCCAGGTGCGCCCCCTGGTCGCGCGCGGCAGGGTCGAGCCGGCGCAGCACGCGCCGCCACTCCTGGCGCAGCTTCCAGGCATCAAAGGGCCGTACCAACACCAGCCGCCATGGGCGCGCAGGTGTTACGGGCGATCCGACCAGTTCCGGGGGGATGACCTGGGCGACCGCGGGCCGCTCGGCCAGCCACCGCCGCAATTCGGCCTCGGCGCCGGCGATCTCGGCCTGAAGTTGGTCGGCCTCCAGGATCAGCCCTTCGACCGTGCGGGGCACGGCCGTGTAAATGTAGCGGCCGATGAAGCCGCTGATCACAACGACGATCGTCATCAGCACAACCAGCCCGGCCAGGCCGTTGAACTTCCACGACGTGTGCAGCAGGACCATGTAGGGGCCGACCAGACCGGTGACAATGTGAAACCGCAGCCACGCGGCAGTCCGGCCCCAGCGTGCGCGGCGGCTTCGCTTGCGCAACGAGTAAAGGGTCTCGGTGGCCAGCATCAACACGAACCCGATCACGCCGATGCCGTGGCCGAACAAGCCGCTGGCCGCAGGGATCGCGCGTAGCTGGCTGATGACCAGGAGGTAGACGGCCGTGATGGCAAGGATGGCCCCCATGGCCCACCACAATTCACGTGTACCCGGTTTCATGCTGGACCAGCTCCGTTTCTGCGTATCGGTCAGGCCGGCCGACTGCCGGAGGCTGTCGGCGTGGCCCGGCGAAGGGTTGAGGGGCGCCCGCCCCCTACGCGGTCGTCGCCGCGAACTCAGTGACCAGCGCGGCCAGGGGCGCGTTCGGCGCCAGCAGGCGTTGGCGGATCGGTGTGATGTCGGACTGGCCGGCGATCAGTTTTTGCAGCGGCCGCGAAGGGCGTTGATCGCCCATGACCACGGCGCCGATCAGTGTCCGTTCGCCCACCAGCAGCCGCACCCGGTTCACCTCAAATGTGTCTTCGGCCACCAGGGCGCCGCGCAACTCGCGCCACGTTTCGCTGTCCCCGCGCGCGATGCCCACCAGGTCCGCGTCGCGGCCCTGGCCCACGCGGCCGATGATGGTGGTGGTGAGCCCGGCCAGCCGGGTCACGTTCAGCGGCGGCTGCTTGATGTAGGGGATGCTCTGGCCGGCCATGTTTTGCCCTGCCACCGCGCCCTGGCTCCGGGCGGCGTTCCACAGGGTTTCCAGCACCGCCTTACCCACGAACGGATCGTACACCTGCGCGACATCGCCGGCTGCGAAGATGTCGGTCGCGCTGGTGCGCAGCTGTTCGTCGGCCAGCACCCCGCGTTCCACCCGGAGGCCCGCGGCCTGGGCCAGCTCCGCCCGGGGCGTCACCCCGATGGCGACCGCGACGAGGTCGCAGGGGATCCGTTCTCCCGCGGTGGTGATGACGCCGGCCACTCGGCCACGGTGGCCTTCGATGGCGGCGAGCTCGGTGCGATAGTGCAGTGTGACGTGTTCCGCGGCCAGCCGGCCGGCCACGATGTGCGATTCGGTCTCATCCAACACATTGCTCCAATACCGGTCGCCACGCAGCAGGTAGTGGACGTGGCGGCAGTGCTGGCGCAGCCCTTCG
>DAOUAT010000394.1:0-8954 GCA_034433275.1 Anaerolineae bacterium | reverse complement strand
GACGGGATGGATCAGCGCTTCGATGGCATGGATCAGCGCTTCGATGGCATGGATCAACGCTTCGATGGCATGGATCAACGCTTCGAGAAGGTGGAAGAGGGGTTAGGCGCCATACGCAAGGATATGAGCGACCTCCGCTGCTGGGCTGAAGTGCTCACGGGACGCCTGCAGAACCGTGTCGGCCGGAACCTCGAGGATCTGGTGGCCGGCGCCCTGCGCGCTGCGCTCCGGCGCTCCGACATCAAGCCGGAGCAACTACGCCTGCGTCAACCCGTTGTGGACGAAGAGGGACTGGTCGGTCTGCCTGGTAAGCGCCGCTTCGAGATTGACATCCTGGCCGAAAACGGCCAGCTCACGGTGTTCGAGATCAAGAGTTTCTGCGACTGGGACGATGTGAACACCCTGGATGACCGCGTCACCCTGATTCGGGCGCTCAACCCCGACAGAAAAGTCGAGGGGGTGATGATCGCCCTGGGTGTTGATTATCGCGTTCAGGAACGCTGTGCTGAACTGGGGATCACCCTGGTGTATCGCGGAGATGAAATCCCGCCTTGATGTGCGGTGTCTGCACCTCAGATCTGTCTTCTTGTGTGAGGGCGAGCCCGATCCAGAGCTTGGGCTCGCCTGTTTTATCTTTGGGACTTGATTCCGTGGAGTGTGCCGTGCTGCCTCAATTCAAAGTCGAATCGCTTCTTGCCGCCCGCCTTTTCCTCAGCCCGCAACTGGTCGGCGAGCGTATCTTTTTCCTCAGCAACCTCTCGGGCAAGCTGAGCTTGTACGCGATGGACCGGGCCGGCAGCGTGCCCGAACCGCTGCTGCCCCCCGACATCGCACTGATGACCCCGGAGCTGCTGGGCGGTGAGCCGTTCTACGTCTTCCCCAAGCTGGGCAAAGTGCTGGTAATGATCGATCGCAACGGCGACGAGAATTACCAGCCCCACTTCGTGCCGGTGGATGGTGGCATCCCGGAGCTTGTCTTCGGTGACCGCTTTGCCGGCCAGCAATTGGTGTGCCAGCGCTGCGACCCGGCGCGGAACTTTGCCATCTTCAGCGTGGACCCGCGCACCGACCCGGTGCACCACACCTTCCTGGCCGATCTGGCGACGCTGGCGATGACCGACCTGGGCAGCAGCATCTACGGCAACCACTACGAGGGCGCGAACAGCGACTACTCGCAGATCGTGCTGGGCGACGGCTACACCACCGGCGACCACGTACTCTACCTGTGGACGCGCGAAGCGCCGGAGCGCAAGCTGCTGTTCGGCGTGCCGCTGGCGCAGCGGGCCGAAGGACAAACCGTGCCGCTGAATTCCATCGCCTACGTCCAGTTCACCCCCGGCGGCGGGCTGCTGTTCTTCACCTCGCTGTTCGATGACCGTTACGGCCTGGGCTACTTCCCGCTGGCCGACCCGGACGCCGGCCGGCCGGTGGAGGTCGTCGGCGCAGTCCACACCGGCGTAGGCGAGATGGATCACCTGGAGCACCTCCGCGGGGACCGCTACCTGGTGGGCTACAACATTGACGGCTGCTCATGGATGTACGAAGGCGCGTTCGACGAGGCCAACCTGCGCCTGACGTTGGATCGCGTCATCTGCGGCCAGGGCGCGCTGCGGGATGGCGTGCTGCAATCCATTCGTTACGAAGAAGCCAGCGGCGACTACGCGGTGGCGTTCTCCACGGCCACATCGCCGGTGCAGATCTACATCGTTGGCAAGACCTGTCAGGTCTCCGAAGACCTGACAGGTCTCGATGTGGCCCAGCTCACCCGCGAACGCCCTCTGGGCATCCCGTCCGGCCTGCTGGCGCCCGGCGAGGACGCGTCCTACATCAGCCATGACGGCCTGCGCATCTCCGCCCGGCTCTACCTGCCCGCGGCCGAATTGGGTTTCACCGGGCCGCGGCCGGTGGTCTTCTACATCCACGGCGGCCCGCAGAGCCAGGAGCGGCCCGACTTCACCTGGTTCTCCATGCCCCTCATCCAGTTCTTCACCCTGAACGGCTTCGCGGTGTTCGTCCCCAACGCCCGCGGCAGTTCCGGCTACGGGCTGGATTATATGAAGCGCGTGGATCGCGACTGGGGCGGGTTGGATCGGCTGGATCACGTCGCCGCGTACGAGATCCTGAAGGCTGACCCGCGGCTGGACATGACGCGCGTCGGCGTCATGGGCCGCTCCTACGGCGGCTACATGACGTTGACCCTGGCCGGCCGGCACCCGGAGTTGTGGCGCGCCGCGGTGGATATGTTCGGCCCCTACAACTTGCTCACCTTCCTGGATCGCATCCCGGAGACGTGGAAGACCTACTTCTACCTGGCCCTCGGCCACCCGGAAAAAGACCGCGACTGGCTGCTGGAGCGGTCGCCCAGCACCTACCTGGGCCAGCTCGCCTGCCCCATGCTGGTAACCCAGGGCCGCAACGACCCCCGCGTCCGCGCTGACGAATCGCGCGATGTGGTCGAGTCGCTGCGCGCGCAGGGCAAGCAGATCGAGTTCCTGCTGTTCGAGAACGAGGGCCACGATGTGACGCGGTACGAGAACAAGGTGCGCTGTTACAACGAGATCGTGCGGTTCTTCCGCCAGCATCTTGATGAATAGCGCAAGACTGCCAAGAGCGCGTCAGATGAATCTTCTGGCGCGCTTGTTTATTAAGGGTCGCCGTGTTATGCTAATGATGATTAGCGGAAAACTGGCCTTGACAGGAGATTGACCGATGGAAGCGATAAAGGTATTAGATGGCAAGATCACCCTGCCGCGCCAGGCTGTGAAATGGATGGGCGAAGGGACGGAGTTGCAGGCATTCATTGAGGGCGACACATTGATTCTGAAGAGGCTGGCTAAACCGGCTCTATCGGAGATTGCCACTCGGGCAGCAGATGACGAGATCTCTTTGGACGAGATCGTGGCCGAAGTGCATCGTCATCGCCAGGAGAAACGGGATGCGGGTGGTCGTTGATACCAGTACGCTGATTTCGGCTGTACTATGGACAGGGCTCCCGCATCGGCTCATCGAGCTTGCCGAAGCGGAACGCCTTACGTTGTGCATGACCGAAGATACGCTGGCTGAATTTCGCGAGGTTTTGCAGCGACCCAAATTCGCCAGGCAGCTCCGCAACCGGTTCACCACGGTCGAGGAGATCATGCGACGCGTCCTCCCCTTGATCGAGTTGTATCCGGTTATTCCGGCGCCAACGATCGTGGAGGCGGATCCCGACGACGACAGATTCGTCATCTGCGCCCTGAGCACAGCGGCCAGGTATCTCATCAGTAGCGATTGGCACTTGCTCGACATGGGCAACTACAGCGGGGTTTCCATTCTGACAGCGCGCAGGTTTTTGGAACAGAAGTTCCCCTATCTGCTTGAATAATGCAGCATGCAAGCAACATGACCCTGGCTCCAACGCAGAGTCAGGGTTTCTGCTTAAGTCGCCAGGCAACCCTGGCAAGCGAAGCATCTCGCACACCACACGAGGCCTCATGGATTTTACCCAATTCTCCCAAGCCATCCAGGCCAACGTTGCCCAAGTCATCATCGGCAAGGCCGAGACGACCGAGCTGCTGCTGGTCAGTCTGCTGGTCGAGGGGCACGTGCTGATCGAAGACGTGCCCGGCACCGGCAAGACCACGCTGGCGAAGGCGCTGGCGCGCAGCCTGGACTGCTCGTTCGCGCGCATCCAGTTCACGCCCGACCTGCTGCCATCCGACGTGACCGGGCTCAGCATCTACAACCAGAAGACCGGCGAGTTCGAGTTCCGGCCCGGCCCGGCCTTCAGCCAGATCCTGCTGGCCGACGAGATCAACCGGGCCACCCCGCGCACCCAGTCGGCCTTGCTGGAGGCCATGCAGGAGCGCCAGGCCACCGTGGACGGGCAGACCTACCCGCTGCCGCGGCCGTTCCTGGTGCTGGCGACGCAGAATCCCATCGAGCTAGAAGGCACCTTCCCGCTGCCCGAAGCCCAACTCGACCGGTTTCTGATGCAGGTGAAGCTGGGCTATCCCACCGAGGCCGAGGAGGATGATCTCCTGCTGCGTTACCAGGCCGGCGATCCGCTTGTCGCGTTGCAACCGGTGGTCGCGCACGAAGACGTGCTGGCGCTGCAAACGCAGGTGCGAGACATCCATGTCAACCCCGATGTGCGGCGCTACATCAGCCGGGTGACGCGCGCCACGCGCGAGCACAGCGCGGTGGATCTGGGCGTATCCCCGCGCGGGACGCTGGCGCTGCACCGGGCCAGCCAGGCGTTGGCCGCGTTGCGGGGCCGTGAGTACGTGATCCCCAGTGACGTGCAACACCTGTGCGGGCCGGTGCTCACCCATCGCGTCCACATCAGCCCCACCGTGCGCTTGCGCGGTCGCACCCCTGCCCAGGTCATCGCCGATGTGGTCGGCGCCGTGCCTGTGCCGGTGGTTGAGTGAAAACGCGCACACTCGGGCCATTCTGAATTGCACCTCGGATCTGAGAGAGTCAACCATGACGACAGGGACATCATCCCCCACCCCAGACCCCATTTACAAGGATCCCACCCGATCCAGCAAAGAACGTGCCGTGGACCTGGTCGCCAGGATGACTCTGGAGGAAAAGATCGACCAGATGGTCCACCCGGCCGCCAGCATCGAGCGGCTTGACATCCCTGAGTACAACTGGTGGAACGAGTGTCTTCATGGCGTGGCGCGGGCCGGCGTCGCCACCGTTTTCCCCCAGGCCATCGGGCTGGCTGCAACGTGGGATCTGGAACTCATGGCGGAGGTAGCAAACGCACTCGCCGATGAGGCGCGGGCCAAACACCATGAGTATGTGCGGCACGGGGTGCGGCAAATCTACACTGGTCTGACCTTCTGGTCGCCTAACGTTAATATCTTCCGCGATCCGCGATGGGGCCGAGGGCAAGAAACCTATGGCGAAGACCCCTATCTTACTGCCAGAATGGGTGTGACCTTTGTCAGGGGTCTACAGGGCGATGATCCGCGTTACTTGAAACTGGTGGCGACGCCCAAGCATTTCGCTGTCCATAGCGGGCCGGAATCCAGCCGGCATCACTTCGACGCGCGAGTGAACGACCGCGACTTGCGGGAAACGTACCTGCCGGCATTCGAAGCGTGCGTCAAGGAAGCGGGGGCGGCATCTATCATGGGCGCGTACAACCGCACCAACGGCGAGCCATGCTGCGCCAGCCCGACCCTGCTAGACAAGATCCTGCGTCAGGAGTGGGGCTTCGATGGCTACGTGGTCTCCGACTGTTGGGCGATCAATGACATCTTCGGCGGGCACGGTGTAGTCAAAACACCGGCCGAGGCCGCAGCCCTGGCCGTGAAAACCGGCTGCGACCTGGAGTGTGGTTGTGCTTACCCATCACTGCACAACGCGGTCGCGGAGGGGCTGATCGACGAAGCAACCATTGACCGCTCATTGGTGCGGCTGTTCACAGCCCGGATGCGGCTGGGGCTGTTCGACCCGGAAGAACAGGTCCCCTTCACCAGCATTCCATTCAGCGTCAATGACTCCCCGGCCCACCGCGCGCTGGCGCGCCAGGCCGCGCAGAAGGGGATCGTGCTGCTCAAAAATGAGGGGAAGCTGTTGCCACTCCGCAAGGACCTGGCTTCCATCGCCGTCATCGGGCCAGACGCCGACGACCTGGCGGTTCTGCTGGGCAACTATCACGGCACGCCGTCGCGGGCTGTCACGCCCTTGGAAGGTATCCGGCGGATTGTGTCGCCGGCTACTGCCGTGTACTGTGCGCGCGGCTGTGCGATCGCACCGGGCGTATTGCCACTGGAACCGATACCCTCGGCTTGTCTGCGCGGGCAGGATGGCAGCGCAGGCCGGCCCGGACTGGTCGGCGCCTACTTCCCGAACGCAGATCTATCCGGTCAACCAGCCTTTATACGCGTTGACCCGCTGGTGGACTTCAAGTGGCACGCTGCGACCCCGCTGGACGGCCTGCCGACCGAGTCCTTCGCGGTGCGCTGGACCGGCGCGCTGCTGCCACCGGTTTCGGGCGTTTACCGATTGGGCATACGAGGATCCAGCGGCTTCCGCCTGCTGTTCGATGGACAAGAGTTGGCGCCGATGCAGCTTAACGAGCACGAACCCTTCACCCATCTTGCGGAGGTGGCGCTGGAGGCGGGCCGGCTGTACGATCTACAACTGGACTATGTCAATGTTGGCCGTGATCCCCAGGTGCAGCTCATATGGGCCGTGCCGGGGCAGGATCTGCGGCCCCAAGCGCTGGAGGTCGCCCGCAAGGCCGATGTAGTGATCATGGTCCTGGGCCTCACCCCCGCCCTGGAAGGGGAGGAAATGCGCGTGAACGTCGAGGGCTTTGCCGGTGGCGACCGCACTGACATCACGCTGCCGCGGCCGCAGCAGGCATTGCTCGAAGCGATCCATGCCCTGGGCAAACCAGTGGTGCTGGTGTTGCTGGGTGGCAGCGCGCTGGCCGTCGAATGGGCGAACGCGCACGTGCCGGCTATCATGGCAGCCTGGTATCCTGGTGAGGAGGGAGGCACAGCTATTGCCGATGTGCTCTTCGGTGACGTCAACCCGGCCGGCCGACTGCCGGTGACCTTCTACCGATCGCTGGACCAGTTACCGCCGTTTGACGACTACGCCATGGCCGGCCGCACCTATCGCTATTTGGCCGAGCCGCCCCTCTACCCGTTCGGCCACGGGCTCAGCTACACGCGCTTCGCCTACAGCAACCTGCGGATCGAGCCGCCCCAGATCGATCCGACGGCACAAGCCCACATCTCCGTGGATGTCACAAACATCGGAGGGTGCATCGGCGATGAAGTGGTGCAGCTTTATGTCAGCTACCCTGATTCCAAAGTCACGCGGCCGGTCAAGGAACTCAAGGGGTTTACCCGGCTGAACCTGGCGCCCGGGGAGCAACGGACGGTCCGTTTCACCCTGGCGGCCGGACAGTTGACGTGGTGGGATGGCGCCGGCTGGGCGGTGGAACCGGGGAATGTGCGCGTGCTGATCGGCAGCTCGTCCAAGGATATCCGGCTGCGGGGAGAGGTGCGAGTGCTGCCCGTTTGAATCAATGGCAAAAGCACTCTTCTTCCTGTCGTAGGCCGCGGTCCGGCAGATACTGACGCAGGGGGTGGCAAGATCACCTTGTCACCCCCTGTCCTGAAACAAACAGCTCGGTTTGTAGTAGCGACTTCAGTCGCCGTGGCCCGCGGCGCAGGATCGCCGCGGGAGTAGCTCTGTGTGAAGTCGGAGCACCGAGAGCTATCCGATTAGCGCTTTCGCCAACCGCACGGCAGAGCTGGCGTCGGGGCTGTAGCCATCCGCGCCGATCTGTTTGGCGAAGTTATCCGTCACCGGTGCGCCGCCGATCATCACCTTCACCTGGTCGCGCACGCCGGCTTCCTGCAGCGCCTTGACCGTGGCGCCCATGCTCGGCATGGTGGTGGTCAACAGGGCCGACATGCCGACCACCTGGGGTTTGTGCTCCACCACCGCCTTGACGAATTTATCCGGCGTGACGTCGGTGCCCAGGTCAACGACCTCGAACCCCGCGCCTTCCAGCATCATCGCGACCAGGTTCTTGCCGATGTCGTGCAGGTCGCCCTTTACCGTGCCGATAACGGCTTTGCCGGTGGAGGCCGCGCCGCCGGCCGCCAGGTGTGGCTTCAGCAGCGTCAGGCCGCCCTGCATGGCCCGGGCCGAAACCAGCATTTCCGGCACGAAGTATTCGTTCTCCTCGAACAGCCGGCCGACCTCGCCCATGGCAGCGATCAGGCCCTCTTTCAGGATCAGCTCCGGGTCGAGCCCGGCCGCGAGGGCCGCGTTGACGCCGGCTTTGGCGCCGGCCGCGTCCCCTTCCAGAACCGCAGTGTAGATGGCTTCGATCTGGGACATGAAACGACTCCTTGGATGAATTCTATAGGTTGATGTCCGCGCGCAGCTTGAGTTGGCCTTTCCGTCGCAGTGCAGCGCGACGCGCGCGAATCCGTTCAACATCAATCGGGTAATGCCCATACTCGTGTACGGTGCGATACATGGTGGCCACGTTGACCACCGGCACCAGGTCGTGTACCTCGCTGGACGAGCCGATGAAGACGCCGCCTTGCGGGCCGATCTTCTCGATCAACTCCAGGGTCTCGTCCTCGACATCGTAGGGCGTGCCGTAGGGCAGCGTCTGCGCGCAGCAGACGTTGCCGAACAGCAGCTTGTGCGGGTGCTGCCGCCGGATCTCGAAGATGTCGTTGCAGCCGTTGCGCTCGATGGGGTTCAGGCCATCCGCGCCCAGCTCGTCGAAGATGATGGGCAGAAAACTGCTGTACCGGCCGTCGGTGTGATAGAGGAACTTCATGCCCGCCTGCTTGACCGGGTCCATGATCCAACGCCAGCGCGGCAGCCCCTCGCGGCGCACCCAGCTCGGCTTGAAAATAGGGCCGGTGGTAGTGGCCACGTCCTCGCCCATGAACAGCAGCGGCGCCCGGCCGACCTCGGCGTAAGTCTGCGCGACGTAGGCGGAGAACTTGCCGCAGCAGTCCATCACGTGCGCCACCAGCTCCGGCGCGTCGTAGATCGCCTGGCAGAAGAGCGCCATGTCCATGTAGCTGTACGCGTCGGTGATCGGCCCCTCGACCGCACCGATGAAGACGATGTCGTGCTCGGCCATCGTCTCCTGGATCTGCGTGATGACCGGCGCGTACCAGGCGCGCACCTCCTCGTACTTCGGGAGCTGCGGCATGTGCTTTTCCAACCCGCGCAGATCGGTGAACGGCCGCTTGGAGATCCACGCCGTGCCGCCGGCCTGATCCACCGCCCAGTTGTCGGGGTCCACGCCGAAGAAGCGGATCCAGTTGACGATCTTGCCGCCCATCCAGTGGTTGACCGGGTCGTAGATTGAGCGAGTGACGTCGAGGCCGACATTCTTCCAGGCCAGCGCGTTGACCTCCAGCAGTTCTTCCCAGGAATGGCTGCGCGCCCGGTCATAGCCGCCG
>DAOUAT010000393.1:0-2308 GCA_034433275.1 Anaerolineae bacterium | reverse complement strand
GCAAACGCAGACGGGAAGCCAGCTTCTAGCGCCCGACGCCGCGGCGGGGTACACTCATTTCCCTACCCAATCGTAAATGGAGAGTAACTATTCAACTATGCCCCCAAGGTGAGCATCCTGAGCGGAGCCGGGGTAGGGCCCCCGGCGTAGTCGAAGGATGCGGCGCTGAGGCTGAATAGTTACAATGGAGAAACGCCTGATGGGTTTGCTAGATGCCTTGAAGAAGACTTTCGGCCGGCCCGCGTCTACGCCGGTCACATCCCGACCGGTCGCGCCAGCGCCGGATTCCGAGCCGATCCGGGTGCGGGAGATAGCGCCTGCCGAGCTGATGGCCGCGCTGCGGGCTGGCGATGGCCACGCGCCGTTCCTGCTGGACTGCCGAGAACATTTCGAGCGCCGGCAGGGCTACATTCCCGGCAGCAGCCACATTGCGATGCGCGAGATCCCCTATCGCCTGGCCGACCTGGCCAGAGACCGCGATATCGTGGTCTACTGCGCGCACGGCAACCGGTCTTACGACGTAGCCGGCTGGCTGCTCCAGCAGGGCTTCACCGCGACCAGCCTGCGCGGGGGCATCGTGGACTGGCAACTGCGTGGGGGCCAGGTGGCGCGCTCGCTTTGAGGGATGTAGTGTAGCCCCTGGTGGGCGACAAGGCCGGGCACAAGGCCCTGGGCTACGCGTCATACCTCAGAACCCATTGGCGGCCGGCGACCAGGCCCCCGGCTGCCAGCAACACGGCGAATCCGGCCGCCAGCCAGTAGCGCGGCACGGCCCCCAACCCCCACAGCACGTAGGGCAGCAAGAACAGCAGCGCCACGGCCGCGGCCACGGCCAGCAGGCGCCCAACGAACCTCCGGTCTGCTGCGACCAGGCCGGTCGCCGCGCGCGCTACACAGATCAGGATGACCAGCCCCGCAGCCAGCATGGCCAGGGCGGACAGCGCGCCGCCATAGCCCTCGGCCAGGGCGGGCGGGAAGACCAGTACGCAGGCGCCCCAGAGCAGCCACCCGGCGCTGCGCAGGGCCCGCCAGAGGCCCTGGCCCGCAAAGCGGCGCCCCAGCGTGACCAGCGTCAGCAGCCCCACCCCCAGCGCCAGGAGCGCCTCACCGATGAGCAGGCGCAGCAGCGCCTGGACGCCGCCCTCGCCGCCCTGGCGGAAATCGCCCACCGCCACCATGCGCCACGCGCCGTCGGGCAGGCGGACCAACGCGCCCAGGTGGCCCATGGCGAACACAGCGTTGCCGGTGGCCGGATCCACCAGGCCATCCAGCGGCATGTCTTGGCGCTCGGCCAGGATGCCGCGCCGGTTGAGCCTGGCCGCCTCCAGCTCGCCGGTGGCGCGGATGCGGTAGGCCTCGCGCCAGGTCTGGCCGCCGTCCTCGGAAAGCTCGATGTGCTGATTGGCGATGGCGCGGTAGCGCAGGTTCGGGTCACGCGGGTCGGTTAGCAGCAGCGGCTCAGACGCAGGGCTCCACGGGCTGCGGCATGTTTCCGGCCACGGCCCGGCTTCGGCCGTCGGCTGCCACGACAGGCCGCCGTCGGCGCTGATGTAGCGGCCGCGGCCCGAATAGGCGTGGAGCGCGCCGTCGGCCGCGGTCAGGCAGAACACGCCCGGCTCAGGCATGGGGCTGTTGGCGACGGTGAGCAGCGCGGCCAGCGGCAGGATGATCCAGCCGGCGGCCGCGCGGGTGGGCCGCGGCCGCGCCGCACGGCCGCCCCAACAGTGGGACGCCCGCGCGCACGGGTGAACGCGGATAGCGGTGCTCTCAGCGGGGCCTGTGTCCCCCGCGACCGGGATGCTGTCTTGGGACACATCGCCTGTCGCGGCGGTCCACAGCCGCCAGGCCGCGGCCAGCGCGAGGAGCGCGACCAGGTCGGTCGGGTCGCGGCGCCAGCCTACGGGGAAGCGCAAGATGGCTTCCGCAGCGGCCACCACCAGCGCATGGCCCGCAGGCCAGGTCTTGGCCAGGGCGAAGATCCCGCCCACCGCGGCGAACGCGACCCCGCCTGCAAGCCGTTCGCGACCGACCAGCCGCCGCGGCAGCAGCAGGGTGAGCGCGGCGGCCAGGGCCAGGGGCGCGGCGAACAGCCAGGCGAAGTCCCCCAGCTTGCCCGTGAGCCATGATGGCCACAGCTGGCGCAGCAGGTGATCGTTGACCAGCAGCAGCAGCACTGCGGCCAACGTAGCGGGATGGGCGAGGGCTGAAAAGGCCTTGCGGGTCGTGTGATCGTCCATAGATGGCTCCTCCCTACCCGGATTATCGCGCCTGCCGGCGCTGGCGTCAATCGCGCGACAGTCTGACAGTC
>DAOUAT010000392.1:0-4936 GCA_034433275.1 Anaerolineae bacterium | reverse complement strand
TGGTCAGGCGTTGGACGTTGTACAGCTCGGTGAACTTGCGGCCGTCGTCGGGCGTGACGTACTGCTGGAACGCCTTGAGGGTCTGCCGGCCCAGGTTGCTGCGGTCCACCAGGAACAGCACCCGCCGCGCGCCGCCGAACTTGATCAGCCGGTAGATGCTGCTCACCGCGGTGAAGGTCTTGCCCGATCCGGTCGCCATCTGGATCAGCGCGCGCGGCCGGTCCTCTCCCAGGGAGGTTTCCAGGTTCGTGATTGCCTCGATCTGCGCATCCCACAGTCCGGACGTGATCAGCGGGGGCATCCTTTGCAGATGCCAACGCGATGCAGGGGCAGGGCTCGCCCCTGCCCAGGGCGACCGCAAGGGATTGCCCCTACCGCCCGCCCCCGCGTCGGCCCAAGCCGCCAGTGTCTCCGGCCGGTGGAACGCGAACACCCGGCGGCTGCGCGGCTGCGGGTCGAGGCCGTTGGTGAAGAAGGTCTCGCCGCCGGTGCTCTCGTAGAGGAAGGGCAGGGGGCGGCGCCACGCGGGCACCTGGGCGGGGAGGCCGGCGCTGTACTTGCCCGATTGCGCCTCGACGCCGCTGAGGGTCGCGCCTTCCGGCTTGGCCTCCACCGCGCCGGCCGCCTTGCGGTGGACGAACAGCAGATAATCCGCTTCGCCGGTGGCCAGCGGGAACTCGCGCACCGCGACCCCGGCGGCCGCGGCCAGGTTAACCCGGCCGCGATCCTGCACCGCCCAACCGGCGGCGGTCAGCAGCCTGTCAATGTGCGCGCGAGCGCGTTCTTCGGGAAGATCCATCGGCGCAGCTTTGCATCCTTGTCAGTCACGAGACGTTGCGCTGTCTGATGCCCGATTCTACCATATCACCGATAGCAGAGAAAACCGGCAACCCGCAAGAAAAACGCCCTGCCGCAGCGCGAAGCTGACGACAGGGCGTAATTGGGTTAAGTGGTGGTCACAAGGCCCACCGACTCAGGTGGCGATGGACAGACTTGAACTGTCGACCCAGCGATTATGAGCCGCTTGCTCTGCCACTGAGCTACATCGCCATACAAGATATCTGTTATTATACGCGGATGATAGTTTATGGTCAAATCAGGGCGGCCTGCGCCTCGTTGACCGAGCCTGGCGGATCTTTGATCCGTGTCGCGGCCCAATCGGTGATTAGCCTCCATGCGTCTCGATATTCGGCCGAGCGCGGCTTGCGCTGGCGTTTAGGCGCCTCCACCAGCGAAATCCCGCTTCGGTAACTCAAGAAAACATCAACGGGGAGCACATAGAACAGGTCAAGTTCCGCCAGGTAGACCAGCGCAAAGTCGAAATCGGTAGGCTCATAGTTGTCGCGCACCATGACCCGGCGGTTCGTCTTAGTCCGGCGGGTGTCCATCACGTAGTTACCCGACTTTTGATCCAGCCACGCCGTTTTGACTTGAATCTTCACCAGACAGCCGTCCACGTCGAAGGCCATATCGTAGGGCAACCGGTCTCCGACGGGAAGGAGGACACCCCATCCGCGCTTCAATGCCTGCAAGATAGCAGCCTGTTCGGCAATGTCGCCCTTCTGCTTGGTGCCCATGTCCTCCACGTCATCGCCTCCCTTGTACCAAAAGAAAGACCTGACAGCTCATCACTGTCAGGTCTCTTCAGGTTGCGGGGGCAGGATTCGAACCTGCGACCTTTGGGTTATGCTTACCACTACGGCTTTCGCCGCACTCGCTTACGCCAGCTTTGTGGCCTGGACTTTCTCTTCACCCCCGGCTTCACCCGGTAGGGCGCCTGCCATCAAGTCTCTACACCTTCTCCAGCTTGCGCCGGAGCTTGGCTCGGGGTTACCCCGCTAACGGCTTCCCCGACTTTGACAGGTGATCACACGCAAGTTACCCTGCGTGCAGCCCTTTCCGAAACCAACTTCCAAACGAGCATTGTGCGGCGCCGCTCGCCAGTACCACCATCGGTTTCGGAGTTGAGCCCAACGAGCTGCCACTGCTCCACCCCGCGTCACAAAAGCTATTATACCCACATCCCTGGGAATGTCAAGGCAGGCCCAGGCCTCTCCACCACTCGACCCAGAAGGGGACTTTTTCGTCGGCTGGCGGCGCGGCCGGTGGGACTTCGCCCTGGCCCACGATCACGCCCGCGCCTCTGGGGGCCATCCCGAACTGCTCGAAGGCCTGCTGCGGGATGTTCTGCCCTTGCTGCGCCCGTTCCAGGCTCTGTTGCAGCTCAGCCTGCTGCCGAGTCAACCGCTCGACCGTGGCCTCAGCCCGCTGGTAGCGCGCCATCATGCTGCTGCGGGTCAGCGCCAGGTCGGTGAGCACGAACAACACGCCCACCAGCGCCGCGACGCCGAGGATCAGCACCAGACGAGACCGACCAGGGATGAACCGAGACCAACGTTGCACGAGCATCGCGCAGTCCTGACTGTCACAATCGGGCCGCTAGACAAAGAAACCCACGGAAGCCAAGCCGCGGGTCTCTGTTCACTGCACAGTGCCGAAGGAGGGAGTTGAACCCTCACGAGGGATAATCCTCACTAGGTCCTGAACCTAGCGCGTCTGCCATTCCGCCACTTCGGCTTGGCTATCACATTGTAGACGACTTTATACCACTACTGTTGGCGGTTGTCAAGTTCGGGCGAACCGCTGGCGACGGTGACCCGCTTGGTGACGATGTACCAGTTGGCAAAAGTGCGGAAGCGGTCGGCCGGTGCGTGCAGCAGGCCCATCTGCACATCGTGGATCTTTGACCGCACGCCGTAGGTGTAGACCGGATGGTAGAGCAGGAGTGCAGGTGCCTCTTCGGCAAAGATGCGCTGAAATTCCAGGTAGTAGCCGCGCCGCAGCGCGCGGTCGCTGAGGGCGCGCGCCTGCTCAATCGCCTCATCCGCCGCCCGGTTGTCCCAGCCAGCGTAGTTTTGGCCCGTCTTGGCCTGGGTCGAGTGCCACAGGGGGTAGGGATCGGGATCGCCCGAAAGCTCCCAAGTCACCACGGCCGCATCGTAGGTGCGCGGGGTCAGGAAGTCGCTGGTTAGCCCGGCCAGGCTCACCGCCTGGGGCACCGCCTCTACGCCGATCTCGCCCCACGCGTCTGCGATGGCGTCGAGGATACCCTGGTTACGTCCTAACAGAGTGAAGGCGAGCCGCGTCCCTTCCCGATCGCGCACACCGTCCTCATCGCTGTCTGTCCAGCCGGCGTCGTCCAAGAGTTGCTTTGCGCGGGCTGGGTCGAACGGATACTGCTGCACTTTGGGGTCGTGCGCCCAGGCGCCGGGCAGGATGGGCGTGTTCGCCAGCAGCCCCTGGCCGTTCAGCACGGCGTCAATCATCTTCTGGCGATCCAGCGCATACAGCAGCGCCTGGCGCACCGGCCGCTCCTGGAGGAACGGCACGTTGGGGTTTTGTTGGTTCAGGTAAATCAGGGTATAGCCCGAGATCGGCGCGCTGAAAAGCTGCAGGTCTGAGCGCTGGGCTACTTCGGCCATGTCATCGGGCCAGACCCAACTGATGGCGTCAATCTCGCCGCGGTCGTAGGCCGGCAGCAGGCTGCGGTGATCGGGATAAAACCTGAAGGTGATGCCAGCGAGATAGGGCGTCGGGCCGTGATACTGGGGGTTGACGACCAACTCGGCCCGTGTGGCGGTGATCTGCGCCAGTTTCAGAGGCCCGGTGCCGACCGGCCGGGTGTTGAGCTGCGACGCCATCAATTCGGCCGCGGGCACTCGCTCCCACAGATGTGCAGGCAGCAGGCCGATAGTCGTGTAATCCAGGAAGGCGGCCAGGGGCTGTTTGAGCGTGAAGCGCACCGCCAGCCCTTCCGGGCCTTCTGGCGCGGTAACCTCTACGGTGCGCCACAGGGTGCTGAGCACCGAACTGCCAGGGAAGTCCTCAGCCTGGGCCAGGCCGAGGGTGTACAGCACATCGGCCGCAGTGACGGGTGTGCCGTCGTGCCAATAGAGGCCCGAACGAAGCTGGAAGTCGTAGGTCAAGCCGTCGGGGGTCACGCTCCACCCTTCGGCCAGGTCGGGCGCAACATTGCCCTGCTCATCCAGCCGTGTCAGGCCGTTGAAGAGCAGGGCCACCAGCACCTCATCTACCTGGTTGGATGCGCTCAGGAGGGGGTTAAGGTATTGCGGGTTGCCGGCGACGCCCTCCACCAAGACCCCGCCCCGTTCGGGGACGGTGATCGTGGTGAAGTTGAACGCCGTGTAGCGCAACAGGGCGGCCAGCAGCACGATGCCCAACAGCGCGATGGCTGCCTGCCAGCGGAGATACTTGCCCAAGTTTAGCCAGCAACGATGACACTGATCAGCGCCAGCACCAGGAAGGCGATGCCGAGGCCGATGGTGGCGTTGAAGAGGGTCTTCTCCACGCCCCGCTTGGTTTGGTATACGCCCATGTCGCCGCCGCCGAAGATGTTGCTCATGCCTGCGTTTTTGGCCTGCAGCAGGACCAGGACGGTGATGACGATGGCCATCAGGATCTGTGCCAGGTAAAGATAAGTTTCCACGTGCTACTTGCCTCCGGTACGAATCAAAACACAGCCCTGGCGCTCGCCAGGGTTGCTCACAAGGCCAAGATTATATCACGGGCTGCGCTGCACACAAAACTAACGCCCGGCGCTGTGCGGCCAATTCCCGGCTCGCCCATAGCCGCTGGTAATGCTCGGAACACGCCAGTAGATCGGTGTGGCGGCCGTGGGCCACCAGGCGTCCGGCCTCCAATACGGCGATCTCGCTGGTCAGCGCCGGGCCGGCCAGCCGGTGGGTGATGAGTAGCGTGGTGCGGCCGGCCATCAGCGGCGCCAGGCCGGCCCAAACCGCACGCTCGGTGGCGGGGTCCAGGTTCGCCGCCGGCTCGTCCAAGATCAGAATCGGCGCGTCTTTCAGCAGGGCGCGGGCAATTGCCAGCCGTTGGCGCTCGCCGCCACTGAGTTGCC
>DAOUAT010000391.1:0-8474 GCA_034433275.1 Anaerolineae bacterium | reverse complement strand
CGGTCAGGCTGTAAAGGGAGAGGTGCTCCGGCCCCAGGCGGATCGCCCGCTCCAAGGTGCGCGCCCAGGTGGCGGGTTCCTGGTCCGGCAGGCCGAACATGAAGTCCAGGTTGATGTTGGCGAAGCCGGCGGCGCGCGCAGCATGGAGCGCGGCCTCGGCTTCGTCTGCGCTGTGGATGCGCTCCAGCCAGCGCAGCTCGGCATCGTCGAAGCTCTGCACGCCCAGGCTCAGCCGGTTGACCCCCATGGCGCGCAGCGCGGCGAACTGTGCGCCGTCGGCCGTGCCAGGGTTCGCCTCGCTGGTGATCTCTGCGTCCGGGGCCACGTCGAAGGCCTCGCGGCACGCGGCCAACGCCCCCGCCAGCAGGTCCGGCGGCAGCGCCGTGGGCGTGCCCCCGCCGATGAAGATGGTGTGGGCCCTGGGCCGGCCGCGCGCCGCCCCGGCGCGCCGGATCTCAGTCGCCAACGCAACTGCGAACTGTTCGTACAGCGCCTCCAGTCCGGCAAAGGTGTTGAAGTCGCAATACGCGCACCGGGCCGCGCAGAAGGGGATGTGGAGATAAAGGGCGAAAGGCATGTTCATTGGGATGGGTGCGTATTGCGTATTGCGTATTGCGTGGTGCGTGATGCGTGGTGCGTATGGCGTAACCTGCTATCGGTCGCCCGTCGTCCGTCATCGGTCATCCGTCGTCCGTCATCAGGCCTCACGCGCGATTCTCAAACCGGAACCCGTGCCCACGCATGGTCACGATGTACTGGTGCTCCGGGTCGAGCTCGGCCAGGCGTTCACGCAGGCGGCGCACCAACGCATCAATAGACTGCTCAGAGACGCCCCCCTCGACCGCGTCGGGCCACACCGCCCGCACGATATCATCCCGGACGACCACCCCCGGCGTGACGCTGAGCAGCTCCAGCAGCCGGTATTGCTGCGCCGAAAGGGTGGGCTCCAGCAGCTTGCCGTTGACATACACCTGGTGCGCGACCGTGTCCAGGCGCAGGCCGCGCTCGGCCTGCGCCTAGAACAGCAGCGGGGCCGTGGCGCCTGCATCCACAAACGCCAGCTTGTAACGCAGCGCGATCTGGATCTCATCGCCGTCGCGCAACGGCTGCGAACTGAAGATGTCACGGCCGTTCACGTGCGTGCCGTTCTTGCTGCCCATATCTTCCAGCTCATAGTGATCAGCCCGCCAGACCACGCGCGCGTGCAGCCGCGAGACCTGCCGGTCATCCAGCACGATGTCACAATCCGGGCTGCGGCCGATGGTGACCGTCCGATGCTCCAACGGACACATCAGCCCGGCCTCACCACCGCGCTGCAAGATCAGCATCGCCGATTCCGAGGGACTGTTGGGTTGGTTCATAACTCAGGACTCCGATGGTCTTGACACCTCTGTCAAGCTGCGGGATAATCCCTTCGTGATTCGTGATTCGTGATTCGTGATTCGTCTATGTCTCAAACACTTCCAATCGGTGCGCTCCTGCGTGACCGTTACGAAATCCTTGACCTGGTCGGCCAGGGCGGCATGGGCGCCGTCTACAAGGCGGGCGACCGGCGTCTGCGCGGCCGCGTCTGTGCCGTGAAGGAGATCCTGCCCGAACTAGCCAGCGCGCCCGGCATGGAATCTCAGGCCCACGAACAGTTCTACCGAGAGGCCAGCGTTCTGGCCCAGCTCGATCACCCCAACCTGCCCAAAGTCTCCGACTTCTTCGAGCAGGATGGTCGCGAGTACCTGGTGATGGACTTCGTGCCCGGTCAGGACCTGCGCCAACTCGTGGAGGAGGCCCGGCGCCGCGAAAGCTTCCTCTCGGAAGAGACGGTGCTGGCCTGGGCCGCGCAGATGTGCGATGCCCTGGAATACCTGCACACCCAGGACCCGCCCGTGTTACATCGGGACATCAAGCCGTCCAACATAAAGCTGACCCCGCGCGGGGTGGTCAAACTGGTGGACTTCGGCCTGGTCAAACTGCTGCAACCGGACGAGAGCCGCACGGTGACCGTGGTGCAGGGCCGCGGCACGGTCGCCTATACCCCACTGGAGCAGTACGGCGGCGACACCGGCCACACCGATGTGCGCACCGACATCTACTCGCTGGGCGCCACATTATATCACCTGCTGACCGGTCAGCCGCCCGCAGACGCCAAGCTGCGCTTCCTGAAGCCCGGCAGCCTGACCCCGCCGCGTGACGTCAACCCGCGCATCGCCCCACGCACCGAACGCGCCATCCTGGCGGCCATCGCGCAACACCCGGACGACCGGCCCGCGACCGTTGAGGCGTTTCGCACCGTACTCTTCACCGACCCGCCGGCCGCGACCGCATCACCGCCCGCACCGATGACCCTGCGCGCCACCTGGCGGGCGTTAATGGCGACCCATGGTGGGCTGGCGGTCACGGTCGCCTTGCTCACCGCGGCAGCCTTTCTGATCACCCTGCTTTCCCCGGCGCTGCCGTGAGCGTGCGCGGCGGGCGCATCAACGGGTCTGTTGCCGGCCCGTCCACAGCAGCGACAGCGCGCCGCCGATGAACGTGATCAGCCCGGCCGCCCAGGCGTGGCCATTGACTTGCAACGCAGTTGCGCCGGGCAGCCAGCCCACTGCATAGAGCAGATACGCGCTCCACGCGGCCACGCCGGCCCACAATACGGCAGCTAACGTATTGAGTCGTATCACTTCCGGCGCGCCATCCCAGCCGTTGCGGCGGCGGATCCAGAACACCAACCCACCCACCGACACCGTGCCCAACAGACCGAACAGAAAAGAGACCAGCGTCACCCGCACCCGGTGATCGGCCGGCGTCTGCGCGCCGCCGTCGGGTGTCGGGCTGGGCTCCGGGAGCGCCGTCGGCGTGTGGGTCGGCTCAGGCGTCGGGCTGGGCGTCGCGGTGGGCGGCGATGTCGGCGTAGGCTCCACGATCGCGATGCTGCCGGGCGCATCGCCGCCCACCCGCAGCTCGATGCGGGTCGAATCCCTGGCCTCGCCGGCCTGGGCCGTGATCCACAATTCGCCGGGCCGGTCGAGCGCCACCACCGTGCGCGCCCGACCGCGCACCGTCGTCTCCACCTTGGGGGCCAGGGCCAGCGACTCGGCCGGATAGCGCAGATAGAACTCGACGGGCGTGCCGTCGGGCACAGGGTGGCCGTTACGATCCAGGATGATGCCGGTCTCCAACTCGATCTGGCTGCCGACCTGGATGCTGCGCGTTACGGCCTCGGACGAGCCGATGGCATTCAGGGCGATGATCTGGCCTGCGGCCGGCTCCAGTTGGCGGATCAGCTCGTAGTTAACCCCGCTGACGCTGACGGGCAGCGCGCCGGATGGGGTGAATTCGCGGAACAGGGCCCGGACGGCCGCCTCAATGAACGGCTGCGTGCGGCTGTAGACGCCGAAGTAAGCCGTCAGCTTGCTGATCTCGGTGGTGTCGAGATAGTAGGGCGCGTTGAACGCCAGCACGACCAGACGTTTGTCGCGCACGCTATCCGCGCGGCGGGCCAGCAGTGTGCGCAGCGCGGCCGATGCCGGATGATCTTCCGGACTGTAACTCAGTTGGGCGAAAACGATCCAGCGGGCGTTGGCGATGGCAGTCTGCACCGCAAGGCCCTGATCGTCCTGGCCCTCCAGGAACCGTTGCAGGTCCTCAAAGGTCAGGCTGCGGATGCGTTCGCGCGCGATCTGGCCCGTGGCCTCCGGGCCGTACAGGCGCAGGATATGGTCCTCGATGGCATCGGCCGCGATCAACGGCGTCGGCGGACAGGTCGGGCACTCCTGCACCGCCCGCGCGTCAGTGAAGATCAGGATGTTCTCATTGGCCAGCGGCGCGCTAGGCACCCGATCGGCGAATTCGTCGCGGCCGGGATAGATCAACGTGAGCCCGGCTCGCGCCACCGCCTGCGTCACAGCCACCCCCCGGCCAACTGCTGCATCCACCGTCCCCGGCTCACGAGAGGCTGGACCGGCCTGCCAGTTGCCGCCATACAGACGCAGCTTAAGGCGTATCAGGCGCTCGACCGACGCATCGACCCGCGCCCGAAACGCGCTGTCGCTGCCGTAGCGATCCTGGAAGAAGATGATGGTCTCTTTGATGGCCGCCACCTGGTCCGCCCAGTTATCTGTCAATGCGAAGCGGCCCAGGTAGAGCAGATCATTGCCGGCCAGCAGCGCCTCCTGCGCCACCTGCCGATGGGGGAACTTCGCCAGGTCCGGGCTGTAATACAGCCGCAGCGCGGGCACGCCCAACGCCTCGCTCACCAGCACGCCCCCGGCCGCGCGCCAGTCGGCGAACTCCCGCAACGCCATCAGTTCCTGGAGTTGCGGCGCCAGGCTGATGGGCGGCGTCACCTCGCGGATGCTGGCCTGCAAACCGCGATAGCGGATGTGGGAGGTGAGCAGGGCGGAGGTGATGCCGGGCGCAGCCAGGTCCCTGCCCGCGGTCACGGCCGCGAACGGCGCCAGGTCAATCTGGCGGAGTTGCTGCAACGACTTCTGGACGGTGGGCACTTCGTCCTCGGGCCGGCGATCGCTGCCGCCCTGGCCAGGAAAATGCTGGGCGGCTGTGACCACGGCGCCCTGCCCGCCCACCTGGACGCCCCGGATGAACGCCTGGCCGATCTGCGCCACCCAGTACGGGTCGCCGCCGAACGCGCGCGTTTCCAGGTCACCTTTGCTGCCCGGCCGCGGCGTCTCCAATACGTCCAGCGGCGGCCCCAACAGCAGGTTCACCCCGACTGCGTTCAGCTCCTGCCCGACGATCTGCCCCACCTGCTCGGCCAGCCCCGGCGACCAGGTGGCGCCCAACGCCATTGCGCTGGGCAGCGGGGTGAAGCCGCCGGTGCCGGCGAAGAACGAGCTGTCATCGCCGGCCCAGTTCAGCGCGATGAGCAAGGGGATGTTGGCGCCGGTGCTCACCGTAGGGAGTGGGATCGGCGTCGGTGGCAGAGGTGTCACCAACGCCGGGCTGATGACGCTGGTCACGCTGAGCACCTGCGTCAAGGTGATGCCGCTGGTCTCGGTCAGCCCAAACATGGGCCGGATCGGTTGAGGCGGTTGCCGCGTCAGATTTTGCAGCGCAGTGACCAACTCGGCGATCTGGGCCGGCGTGCTGCGTTGCACGGTTTGTGCGATCCCGGTGGGCGCCTCAAGCTCAACGGTCACCGGCACATTGCGATAATTGTCGTTGCCCGGCAGCAGAACCACGGCCCCCACGCGGTAATCGCGCACCAACGTCGCGATATCGAACGCGGGCCCCACATCGTTGCCCTGGAACGCGACCATGAAGAGTTGGCCCACTTTATCGGCAACCGTCATCCCGGCGAGGATGGCTTGGAGGTCGGGCGGTGGGGACGGGGTGACAGCCGGCGTGGGAGCCGGCGTCGGTATCGGTGTCGGCTCCAGGGGTTCCGCCTGTGCCTGCTGGGATCCCGCGCCCAACTCGCGCGGCGCGAGGGCCGCGGCGGGCGGGGCCCACGGCAGCCATAACGACAGGATCCAGCTGAACAGAACCAACCAGTGTTGAACGCGACGCATGCTTCTCGATCCGATGCCCATTAGGGACGAAGTGCATTTTAGCCGCAACCGGCTTCGGCGTCAACCGGAATGTAGACAAACGCGCGCCAACCGAGTATAATCATTCTGCTCGAACTCCTGTTCTGCGAGTATTGCCATGCCTGACTTCAAACTTGTCTCCGACTTCCAACCCACCGGCGACCAGCCCGAGGCGATCCGCCAACTGGTCGCAGGGCTTCAGCGCGGCCACCAGCACCAAACGTTGCTCGGCGCGACGGGGACCGGAAAGACGTACGTCATGGGCAAGGTCGTCGAAGCCGTCAATCGCACCACCCTGGTCATGGCCCACAACAAGACGTTGGCCGCGCAGCTTTACAGCGAATTCAAGGAGTTCTTCCCGCACAACGCGGTGGAGTACTTCGTCAGCTACTACGACTACTACCAGCCGGAAGCCTACCTGCCGCGCACCGACACCTACATCGAGAAAGATTCACAGATCAACGAGGAAATTGACCGGCTGCGGCTGGCCGCCACCTCATCCCTGCTGAGCCGTCGCGACGTGCTGATCGTGGCCTCGGTGTCGTGCATCTACGGCCTGGGCGATCCGGCCGAGTATGGCCGGGTGACGGTGAAGCTGAAACGGGGCGAGCGGGTGCGCCGAGAGCTGGTGCTGCGCGAGCTGGTGGAGATCTTCTACGAGCGCAACGATTTCGAGCTGCGCCGCGGCCGGTTCCGCCTGCGCGGGGACACCCTGGAGGTGATGCCCGCCTACGCCGAGCTGGCCTACCGGGTCGAGTTCTTCGGCGACGACGTGGATCGCATCACCGAGATCGATCCGCTGACCGGCGAGGTGCTGCGGAAACTGGACGAGGTCGAGATCTACCCGGCCAAGCACTTCGTTACCCCGCAGGCTAAACTCACCGAGGCGATCGGTGTCATCGAAGATGAGTTGGAAAGCCAGCTCAAGCTCTTCCGCGACCAGGGCAAACTGCTGGAGGCCCAGCGGCTGGAGCAGCGCACCCGCTACGACATGGAGATGCTGCGCGAGGTGGGCTACTGCTCCGGCATCGAGAACTACAGCCGGGTGCTGGCGTTGCGGCCGCCGGCCTCGCGGCCCTTCACGCTGCTGGACTACTTCCCGCCCGACTGGCTGCTGATCGTGGACGAGTCGCACATGACACTGCCCCAGGTACACGGCATGTTCAACGGCGACCGGGCGCGCAAGACCGTGCTGGTGGACTACGGCTTCCGCCTGCCGTGCGCGCTGGACAACCGGCCGTTGCGGTTCGAGGAGTGGGAAGACTCGCTGAACCAGGTGATCTACACCAGCGCGACCCCGGGGCCATACGAGCTCAAAAATTCAGCGCAGGTCGTGCAACAGATCATCCGCCCCACGGGACTTGTGGACCCCACCGTCGAGATCCGGCCCACCAAGGGCCAGGTGGACGACCTGCTGAAGGAGATCCGCCTGCGCGTGGCGGCCGGCCAGCGCGTGCTGGTTACAACGCTGACGAAGCGCATGGCCGAGGACCTGGCCGACTACCTGCAAGAGGTCGGGGTCAAGGTCCACTACCTGCACTCCGAGGTGCAGACCATCGAGCGGGTCGAGATCCTGCGCGACCTGCGCCTGGGGCTGTACGACGTGGTGGTGGGCATCAACCTGCTGCGCGAGGGGCTCGACCTGCCGGAAGTGAGCCTGGTGGCGATCCTGGACGCGGACAAGGAGGGCTTCCTGCGCTCCGAGCAGGCGTTGATCCAGACCATCGGCCGCGCCGCGCGGCACATCAACGGCACGGCCATCCTTTACGCGGACAACATCACCGACTCCATGCGCCGCGCCATAGACGAGACCACCCGCCGCCGGACCGTGCAGGAGACCTACAACCAGCAGCACGGCATCGTGCCCCAGTCCATCGTCAAGGCCGTGCGCGACCTGACGCAACGCGTCCAGGCAGCGCGGGGCGCGCCCTCCCCGCGCTGGGGCGGTGCGCCCGCCGTGGCTGAGTCCGGCCCTGTGTATCACGTCACCCCCACCGCCCTGCCCAAGGACGAGGCCACGCGGCTGATCAAGGACCTGGAGAAGCAGATGAAGGCCGCGGCGCAGGCGTTGGAGTTCGAGAAGGCCGCGCTGCTGCGCGATGAGATCATCGAGTTGCGGCAGGCGCTGCTGGCGCAGGATTCGCGGCCGGTGTGGGAGCAGTTGCGGGATGCGTGATGCGTGATGCGTGGTGCGTGAGACTCCAGTGATTGCGCAAGATTTCGGTATCTTGGGCTTGACCGCGACCCGACCTGGACGTATACTGGAAGTCGAGGTGCAGCATGATTACCATCCCGTTAGAACTGTCCAATGACCTGGCTCAGCGCGTCATGCCTTTCCAGGACCGTTTAGAGGAAATCATTGAGTTGGGGTTACGCGAGATGGAGTTGAGCCGAGAACGGAAAACGAATTATCCGCGAGATAAGCAGCAGGTGCTGGATGCCCTGGCCTCGACTGGGATCGTTACGCTGCCCAGACCTGGCGCGCGCCGCAAAGCAGACGCTCGGCGTACACCGATCCTGGCCGGTGGCCCACCAGCCAGCCAGATGATCATTGCGGAACGCGGCGGGAATTATGAGTGAGCCTGCCCGCCAGGCTGCGACCAGCTACCTTGACAGCAGCGCCCTGGTCAAGCGTTACCTGGTTGAGGTCGGCACACCCTGGGTTCAGGCATGGTGTGACAACCCCGCGCAGACGGTAGCAGTGGCCGAGATTGGGCTGGTCGAGATCGCCGCGGCGTTTGCCGGCAAGCTGCGTGGCACGCACATTACGCCGGTACAGTATCAAAGCGCACGCAGCGATCTGGCAACCGATGCGCGGGATGAATATGTTCTGGTCACGGTCAACCGAACGATCGTAGATGAGGCCATCGTGCTGACGGCCCGGCATCGTCTGCGGGGCTATGATGCCGTTCATCTGGCATGCGCGCTTACCCTCAA
>DAOUAT010000390.1:0-7920 GCA_034433275.1 Anaerolineae bacterium | reverse complement strand
TCAGGTCTACGGAGACGGGGGGCTGGGGATTGGGGGCGCGGGGGGGTGGGTAGGCCATGTCCAGGCGGCTCTGCGCGGGGTTCGCCAGGTAGATCGAGACTTGCGCCAGCCCGAAGCCCAACTGCAGGCCGTTCGCCAGCGTCTCGCACGCCTTTCCGATCGAGTCGGTGGCGTAGAGCGACTGGACGATGGCTTCGAGGAGCTGCGGGCGGGCGGTGTTGGAGGTTGGAGGTTGGACGTTGGACGTTGGACGTTGGCCTTCGGTCGTCCGTCCTTCGTCCTTCGTCGGCGGAGCCAGCCGCGGCGCCAGATACTGGATCGCCTCCTCCCACCGGCCGGCGATGCGTAAGACGTGGCCGACGCGCTCGGTGGTGAAGTGTTGGGCCAGCGCGACCCGATAGGCCTGGTTGAGCAGCAGGTAGCACCCTTCGGCCAGCGCCACCGCGCCGGAGAGCTGGAGGCGGTCGGCGCCGGTGCGGGTGATCATCTGCCGGGCGCGAGCGCGGGGCAGCGCGCCGTGATCCAGCAGGTGCAGGATGTCCAGCATGCTGTCCGGGTCTTCTTCGATCATGCGGATCTTCGCGGAGGGGAGGGAGCAGGGGCGAGGTAACCTCGCCCCTACCCTCGCTCCTACCCTCAGCGGCCCACAGCCGCTCGGCCGCGCGTTCGACGACCTGGCAGGTGACGACCGGCCGGCGGTGGCCTTGGGCCAGCGCGGCGCTCCATGCACACAGCCGGGGCAGCAGGTAACGGTCGCCGCCCGCCCAGGCGATGAGCCGCGCCAGGCCCTGGGCAGAGACCCGGCAGCCCTCGGCTGCCAGGCTGGCCTCGGCCAGCGCCCGGCTTTGGGCTTCGGTCAGCGGCGCGGCCACCACCGGTTTCGCGATGTTGAACGGTGAGGTGGGGCCGGTGGACAGGCCGACCAGGTTCATGCCGCCTGTGACCACGGCCACCACTTGGTGCGGCGCGTCCGCCTCGCGCTCCATGTAAGTGGAGCGGAGCGCCAGCAGCAGGCTGTGGACCAGGTCGTGGGGCAGGGCCTGCAGGTGATCGATCAGCAGCGCCAGGTTCAGGCCGCCGGCCGCGGGTGACGCGCCGTTGCTGCCCGCACGCTCGGCCAGGAAACGCTGGAAGTCGCGCGGGCCGGCCAGCTGTTCCGGGGGCGTGATCGCGCCGCGGTGCAGCGGGTCTGCGGCCAGCGCGTCCGCGATCAGCCGGGCCAGGCTGGTGAAGAAGGCCGCCTCATCCTCCGAGTTGGCGCGCCAGAGGTCCAGGTAGAGCGGGAGGAAGCGGTCGGTGGCCTGCAGCGCGTCCGCGATGTCGTGCAGCAGGTGGCTTTTTTCGCTGAGGGGCGGCCCCAACAGCGCCACGCACTCATCGGCCTGCAAATGGCGCACGACGGCCTGGATGCGCGCGTCGTCGCGCACACGGACGCGTTTGAATGACGCGGTGTCTGTGCAGGAGATAATCTGCCAGGTAGCCTGAGTACTGCTCAAATCCCCTCCTGCACCACCTTCTTGAACAAATACCCCACATCATAATTCTCGCTCAACATGCGCGGGAAGACGGGGGTGGCGAAGCGGTAGAGCGGGCCGCGGGCGGTGAGGGTGCCGGCCAGCTCCAGGTTGCGGCACGCCAGGTCTAGATCCGAAAGCGGCACTTCGACCCCTCGGCGCTCCAGCGCGTCGTCAATGGCCTTGACGCTGAACGGCATCTCCGCGTCCATGTCGGCCATGACCGCGAACACGATGGCCTTCTCCAGGTGGGTGGTGTTGTCCATGAAGGTGCTGAGCACGAACGCCCGGAAGTCGTCGTTGCCATAGACGTCGAACAGGCTCTCCGGCGCGACGACGCGCACGCCCTCGCGATCCAGCCGCTCCACCAGGATGCTGCAATAGAACTGCACCAGGTTGGGCTGGCCCGCGGTCTCATCGAAGATGCGGTTGACCACGTCGTTGCGCCGCTCGAAGCGCACCCCCAGCCGCTCCAACGGACCGAGCACCAGGGCCGCGGCCTGTTCGCGGCTGAACTCCTTCAGGCGGATAGGCCGGGCGAAGTTGTAGAGCGGCGACTCCAGATCCGAGAACGCGCGCATGACCTCGCGAAAGCCGCCGACGATATAGCGCGAGTGCCCCTGGTTGCTGGATGCGCGCAGGGCGTTGAGCAGGGTGTCGTCCTCGTAGTGCCAGGTGAGCACCTTGTCGAACTCGTCCAGGAAAAACACCAAGGGGCCGCCGTAGCGCTGCGCCATCCGCTCCAGAAAATCGGGGAAGAAGATGGGATACTGTTTGCTGGTCAGCCGGGCGAGCTCCTGCGGCCGCAGCTTGCGCACGATCTCCTGGACGAAGCCCGCGGGCGAGCTGAGCGCGCTGCAATCCATGAACAGGATGCGCTCCTGTGCGTTCTCGTCGCCGCCATCCTGCGCCTGGTTGCGGAGCTGGCGCTCGATCTCGCGCATGAGCGAGGTTTTGCCGATGCGCCGGATGCCCATGATGGCGAAGTTGGTGTCGTTGGACTGGAGGATGCGTCGGATCTCGAACTCGCGGCCGAAGAAGCGTGAGCCGGTGACCGGTTTGCTGGTTTCGTAAGGGGTCAGCAGCGATAGGTCGAGCTGCGCGCTGAGCCGGTCCAGCAGCTCGCCGGAGGGCCGCCGCGATTCGCGCACGGCCCACTGCGCGTCCTGATCCAGGATCAGCAGCGGCAGGTAGGAGGTTTTGAGCAGCGCTTGCAGCTCGTTCCCAGGCCCGGGCAACGCGACGATGGGGTTGCGTTCGATCAGGCTGCGGGCGCGCACCACATCGGCCAGGCTTTGGGCCAACTCGCGAGCCGACATGGTCCCCAGGTCGTTGGCCGCCACCCAGATCACCGGGGTGCGGTCGGAGAAACGCAGCTTCCAATCGGATAGGTCAAGGAAGTAGAGGTGATAGCCCAGCACCTCGTCGTGCAGGCGGACGGGATGGCCGAGGTCGGCCTCCAGGAACTGGAGGAACTCCGGCATCTGCTGGCGCCACGGCGTTTTGGTGGCAAACATGGTGACGCTCCTTACAAAGACAACGCCTTCAATTCGCGAGCATCCTGAGCGGAACGGAGCGCCGCCCGCATCGGTACGCGGATGGTGCGGCGTGCAGTCGAAGGATGCGGCCTTGCCAGAAGACCGCTCCGCATCCTTCGACTCCGCTCCGCTGCGCTCAGGATGCTCCGCTCGAGGATCTCTCACTAACAACTGAACCGAAAACCTACACCGGCCCCACGTGCCGCCGCAGCACGGGATTCCCGTCGGTCACAGGTCGCGCGGCGGGTGCGCCTTCGCTGCCCGCAACCAGCCGCACCAGGTCGAACTGCTGCAGCACCCAGCACAGCCCCGGCAGGGCGGCGTCCGGGATGCCGGCCGCGGCCGCGTCGGCCAGGAGCCGGTCGCGCGGGATCAGCCCGCCGGTCTCGGGCAACAGGTCATAGAGCCGAGCCGCCAGCCGCGCGGTCCCCTCGACGCCGACCGGCGCGCTGTCCCACCGGCCGCGGCCCGCGTTCCACGCGCACAGCAGCCGGCTGCCGTCGCGCTCGGTGCGCACGCCGCTCCGGCCGAAAAGGGCCAACTGATCCCACCAGCCGGCCGGCACGGCCGCAGTGCGGTGATCCAGCCGCCAGTCGGCCTCGTTGATCCGCCAGTCCCCCCGCTTGATGATCAGCCGGCCATTCACAAAGACCGTGGGGCGCCGGATCACCAGGTCGCAGTGGATAAGGGACTCGATGTCGCCGCCGATGGTGGTGTTGGCTCCCAGGCCGATGTGTATGGCGTGGGACTTCTTGTTGTCCACCGCGCTGACCCCGCAGAGCTCCTGCACGGCCGGGTTGAGGCCGAAGCCGATCTCAGCCAGGCGATCCCAGTTGGCGTCCCCGCGGCGCTCGGCATAGGAGAACTGGGTGTCGCGCAGGTGCCGAGCCGCGGGGCTCTCCTCCGGCTCGATGCCGGCCAGGCGGCCATCGCGAAAGGTCAGGATCAGCTCCTCGTTGGCGCCCAACACGCGACCGGGCAGAGCGCCGTTGACCACGATCTGGCCCTCGGCGGTGCGCGGCACGATGTAGACCTGGCCCGGCAGCAGGTCGCCCCACGAGCCATCGCGCAGCGCGCCGTCGTTGATGCCGGGCGGGTTGCTCCAGCCGCTGATGCGCAAGCTCAGCCGGCGCTCCTGTTTGCGGCTGTCGCTGGTGGCGATCTCGATGCGCTTGCCCAGAATCAAGGTCAGGGCCAGCAGCCGGGCCTGTTCAGCCAGCGGGTTGTAGTCCACATCAGCCAGGCGCAACCCCTCCAGGGTCAGGTTGGGCGCGTGCGCCACTTTGGCGCGGCGGCTCCAACTGGTGTGCAGCACGCGCGTCCCGTAATGGCGCAGATCGGGTTGGTCCGACAGGCAGCTCAGAATGGCATCGGCTTCGCGGATGGCCGCCTCGGCCGGGAGCGGCAGGCCCTTGGCTGTGCGGCTCTCGGTCTGCACGACGCGCGGCACGAAGAACGCGGTAACGGCGATCCCCAGCTCGCGGCCGCCCCGCGCCAACGCCTCCACGACCTCCAGCGAGCCTGCCTCGGCGAAGACCAGCAGGTTCTGGTCGCGGCGCAGGTTGAAGGTGCGCCCCAAGATGTTGTTGACGGCTCGCGTGATGCTTTCCTGGTTGGGCATCGGATCTCCGAACTAACCCGAAAATGGGACGCGGACGACGCAGACGACGCGGATAAACTCCATCCCTGTCCGCGTTGTCCGCGGTATCCGCGTCGTCCGCGTTCCCGTTCTCGTCTCTGCTTGTGTCATCCGTGACATGGGCACTGCTAACCCGAAAATAGGACGCGGACGAACGCGGATGATCATATTTTCAGTCCTGCTTGTGTTGCCTGCGGCCTTAACCGAAGACCGCCCCGCTACGTTTCTGCAAGCCCTTCACACGCCATCGCCTCCAACACCGGCAGGCCGAACCCCTCGTACTCGCTCACAAACACCGTTGCGGCCGCCAGCGAATAAAGCGCTGGCTTATCCGCCTCGTCCACCCAACCGGTGAAATGCACCCGATCCGCCAGCCCCAATCGCGCCACCACCGGCCGCGGGTCAGGCGCGAACGCGCTATCCGTCTCGGGCAACTTCCCCGCGATCACCAGCCTGCCCCCTGTCCCCTGACTCCTGCCCCCTGGCCGCTATCCGCGCATAAGCCTCGATCACGCGCGCCACATTCTTCCGCGCATCGAAACCGCCCAAATACAATACGAACGGCCCGGCGGGCAGGTTGTACTTTGTCCGCACGTCCGCCAGCGCCGCGGGATCGGTCACGGGGCGGTAGCGCGGGTCAGCCGCCAAGTGGATGGCATGGACGCGTTCCGGCCCGATGCCCAGGTGCGCCACGATGTCGCGCTTGCTGGCCGCGGAATCGGTCAGCACCGCGGCCGCGCGGCGCGCGGTCCGGCCCACCAGCCATGTGTATGCCCGCTGCAAGGGCCCGCCGCGATATTGGGGCAGCAGCAGCGGGATGAGATCATGGACGGTGACGACCACCGGGCAGGGCGACCACCACGGCGATCCCCAGTAGGGCACGAACGCCACATCGGCCCGCAGCCGCCGGCACGCGCGGGGGAACGCGACCTGCTCGAACCAGAGCTTGGCGAGGTTGGTGTTCAGACGGTCGAAGGGGGTGCGAATGGCGTATGACGAATGGCTGATAGCGAATGGCGAATGGCGAGTGGCGAATGGTTCTCTTTGAGATTCGCTGTTTCGTTGACTCGCTGATTCGTTGCTTCGCTCATGCGCACCCTGTCCCCGCGTCTCCCTATCTCCCCATCTCCCCATCTCCCCATCCCCGCGTCCCCGTGTCACCAGGATGAATTCGTGCTCCCCGCCGACGCGCGGCAGCCACTCGGCCAGGGCGGCGAGATATTGGCCGCTGCCGGCGCCAAGTTGATCGTGAAACCAGCCGTTGATGAGGATGCGCATAACCAGTTGTAGGATAGCCCAAACCGTGCGATATGTCAACGCGAAATCACGAGATGCTCGGCGATCCATTGCGTGATGCGCGGCCGGAGCCGTGGCGGGCCGGGCAGGTGGGCCGCCAGATCGTAGACATTGGTCGCCAGCACCTCATCCGCGCAGAGCAGGCGCAGGGCCAGGGCCTGGGGCGCGGCGTCCAGCCTGACCGCGAAATCGCCGCTGTGCGCCAAGCCGGCCGCGGGTAGGGTGATTGCCTCCTGGGCCCACACGATCTTGCCATCCAGCGCAGCCTCGGCGCGGCAGCCCGCGCGGGCCAGCGGGCCATCGTTGACCAGCCAGATCTCGGCCGCGAAGGTGTCGCCCGCGGCGTAGCGGCGCCAGGGGAAGCGCGCGGCGATCAGCACCGGCTGGTAGCAGCGTTGGAGCATGGCGTAAGCTGCTTTGGGCCGGCCCGCGTGATCGATCACGGCCCAGCTCACCGCGGGCCACGGCTCGTTGAGCTGCCAGAAGACCACCCCTGCGCAGCCTGGCAGCGGATGGGACGCGGACGAGCGCGGATAAGCGCGGAAGCTGTCTTTTGGGGGTCTTCCGCGTCCATCCGCGTTCATCCGCGTCCCGTTTTCAGTCTTCCTGCGCAGGCGACATGCCTCGATGCCCGCCTGCAGCCCGGCCGCTTGCGCGCGTTGGGTGGCGGCGATGGCGCGGTCGAGCGGGCCGGCGGCATCAGGGCCGGCGTAGTGCAGCAGCTTGGCGACCTGCGCCTTGCGGCCCGCCCAGCGCGGGTCGGCCAGGTCGGCCGGCGCGCCTTTGGGGAACATCTCGGCCACCGTGGCTGTGTCGGGCAGCGCTTGGAGGCCGAACTCGCTCACCAGCCCCGCGGTTTCGTGTTGGAGCGCGGTCCACGGCGCGAAGCCGTGCCACACATCCCAGCGGTGGACATCGCCCGCGGCTGGAGAAGCGGGCAGCCACGGTCGGCTGGGGTCTTCTTCAGCCAGCACGTCCCGGATGGTGGCCAGGGGCAGGCGCTCGCGGCCGGGGTTGATCTCGTTACCGCCGCACCAGGCGATCAGGCTGGGGTGGTGGCGCAGCGCCCGGGCCATTCCGCGCGCCTCGGCGGCCAGGAGATCGAGGTAGCTGCTCCCACCAGGTGTGGTGTTGGTGTGGGGACCCTCTCCCGGCCGTGTTTCATCACGAGGGTTGAGGTGGCGTGTCAAACTACGACCTGGAGTCGAGGCTTTAGCCGGGGTGGTTGTTAACGAGAGAGACCGGCTGAAGCCTCGAGTCCAGAATGGCCGGCCACCATTTGCAGAGCCAGCAATACCCCGCGGGTAGTGATCCAGGAATGTGCAGGCCAGGGGGAACTCCTGCCACGCCATGATGCCCAGCCGGTCGCACGTCTCCCAGAAGGCCCGCTTCTCGCGCACCCCGCCGCCCCAGACGCGCAGGAAGTTGACGCCGGCCGCCCGCGCTTGGCCCAGCAACCGGCCATAGTCGGCCTGGGTCACGCGACCGGGAAGCACATCGGCCGGCGCCCAGTTCGCCCCGCGCAGGAACACCGGCCGGCCGTTGACCACGAACCGCCAGCCGTTGCCCTCCGGCAGCGGCTCTCGGCGCACGGAACGCACGCCCACGACCCGGCTCGCCTCGTCAACCAAGCCCGCACCGTCCAGCAGCCGCACGGTCACGCGATACAGGTGCGGCTCGCCCTGATCCCACGGCCACCACAGCCGGGCTGCGGGGAGATCAAGGTTAAGGTTGAGGTTGAGGCTGAGGTCTTCTGGTGCGGAAGATATAGGTTGGACGCGGACGAGCGCGGATGGCGCGGATATTTCAGACCGGGGTTCTGTGATATCCACGCCTGGCCTTGACCCCACCCCTAACCCCTCCCCTGCGAGGGGAGGGGAACTTAACTCTTCCTTCCCTGCGAGGGGAGGGTAACTTAACTCTTCCTTCCCTG
>DAOUAT010000389.1:0-14641 GCA_034433275.1 Anaerolineae bacterium | reverse complement strand
CTGTCTGCGTTCCTTGGCGGCACACTCTACGCGCTGGCGTCCGCGAAGCTGTTCTACGCGGCATTGGGTCAGGGCAACATCGCCAGCTCGCAGTGGATCCCGTTCGCCGCGCTGTATATGCTGCGCGCCGCGCGGCCCGAGGGCAAGCTGCGGGATGCCGCTCTGGCCGGCCTGTTCCTGGTCTTTCAAGCCTACGCCGAGCTGACCTACGCCTCGTTCCTGGTGCTGTTTGCGCTGCTCGTTGCCGGATGGAGCCTGTTTCGTATTGCTTACTACGGATTGCGTAACCCCATGCCTCAACGAGTACGCACTACGCAACACACAACACGCAGCACGCAGCACGCAGCACGCCATTCTCCATTCGCCATTCGCCATTCGCCGTTCGCAGCACTCCTCCTCGCCCGCTTCCTGCTGATCGCCCTCATCCTCGTCCTCGGCCTGGCGCCGTTCCTGGCCAACATGCTGCCCGACCTGCGCGCCGAGGGCGACTTCTTCGCCGCCGGCGGGGGGTTCGCCGACATCTTCTCGGCCGACCTGGCGGGCTTCGCCGTGCCCACGCAGCTTCATCCGCTGTTGGGCGGCATCGTGCGCGCCTGGGCAAACGATTCGGCGCCACGGCCCGATGGCAGTCACTTCGCGGTGGACAAGGGCCAGCAGATCTATGTGGGTTACGCCGCGTTGGCGCTGGCGGCAGTAGGCGTCTGGCGGGGCCGGCGCCGCGGGGCGACGTGGTTCTGGCTCCTGGCCGCGGTGGCCTTCTTTCTGTTGACCCTCGGCCCTACGCTGCGCGTGGCCGGTCACGACACGGGCATACCGCTGCCGTTTCAAATCATCGAGCAACTGCCGTTTTTCAAGGGCAACCGTTACCCCAGCCGTTACAGCGTGATGCTGCTGCTCAGCCTGGCGCCGTTGGTGGCATTGGGCGCAGGGCGAATAGCGAATAGCGAATGGAGAGACGAGGAAGCAGGGAAACGAGCAGATAAGGACGCCCCACGCCCCACGCCGCGCGTCTCCGCGTCTCCGCGTCTCCGCGTCTCCTTGTTTCCTTGTCTCTTCCTCCCCATCCTCCTTTTCGAGCACCTCTCCGCGCCGCTGCCCACCTTTGACTTGCGCGTGCCTGCGCTGTACGACCGGGTCGCGGCCGAGGCGGGCGATTTCGCGCTATTGGAGCTGCCCCTGGGCTGGCGCAACGGGGCGCGCGTGACCGGCAAAAAAGACATCCTGATCATGCAGCAGCTGTGGTATCAGACCGCGCACGGCAAGCGCGTGTTGGGCGGCAACACCTCGCGCAACCCCGAGTTCAAGTTCCAGTACTTTAGCGAAGACCCGACCCTGGCGCGGCTGATCGCGACGGTCAACGCGGCCGACTTGTCGCAGCACGATGCTCTGCGCGCCCAGTTGGCGGCGCTGCCCGTCACGCAGGCCGACCGTGACCGGGCGCGCGTCTGGGCGGCTTTCGTGAACATTCGCTACGTTATGGTACACCGCGACAAGCTGCCCCCGGCCGCTGAAGCGCTGGCGCGTGACCTGCTGCCGCTCAGCCTGGTTGCTGAGGAAGGAGCGTTGGCGCTCTATCGCGTCGCCCAGCCCGCGGTGATCCCGCAAGCCTTCACGCCGGGCAGCGATCAGGGGCGGATGCTCCTGGGTGAGGGGTGGAGCCCGCCCGCCCTGGCCGCGGCTGGCGGCGCCGAGACCGCGCCCGTCTACGCGCAGCGCCGGGAGGCCAGGCTCTTGCTCCCCCTGGGTCCCAGCGCCAGCACCCTGCGCATCGAGGCCAGCGCGCTGCCGGCCGATCAGGCGGTGACCCTGTGGGTGGATGGCCGGCGCCTGGCGACGCAGCCTGTGGGGCAGGCGCCGGAGTGGTTAGCGTTCAGCGTCCCTGCCCAGCCCGGCCGGCCGCCGTTGAGCGATGTGCGCCTGCGTTTCAGCCGGACGTTGCCGCTGGCTGAGTTGGCGCGCACGCTGAGCCGGCCCGGTCCGGCGTCGTTGTTGGTGCGCAGCGCCGGGGAGGAGGCCGGAGACTTCGGCCACATCTACCTGGATGGCGTGGACGTGTCGCCGAACCGGCGGGGCTATAACCTGGCCGCGGTGGATGGGCACAGCGGCGTGTTGTTAGACGCGGTCAACTTCGACACACACGCCGATCCCGACGCCAGCGCGCGGCTGGCCGCGTGGGTGCAGGCGTGGCCGCCGGGCACGTTGATCGCCGGGGCCGCGCGCGATGAGGCTTCGGCGCAGCTGGGGGCTGATGCGATAACGGCGCTGCGCGGCCTGGGGCTCACCGCCGACCTGCGCGGCCGCTTCCGGTGGGGCCACGCGTTCATCGCCCAGGTCGGCGCTGATGCCGGCGCAGGCCATGAGTCTCTGGACGGCATCCGGCCTGCGCAGGTGACATGGGGCCTGGGCTTGTCTGAGCCGCAGGTCGCGGCGGCGATCTATCAGTTTGAACTCATCAAATAAATATACTTGCTTTTTGTGTGAAACTGTGCTATAATGGCGCTGAATTCGCGCAGTGTGCGTAACGAATTTCGCGAGAGTTAGTTTGTTGCGCGCTACCAGAGAGAGATCGGCGACTCGATCTGTGGTGTGGGCGTCGGATAGGGCGCCAGGTAGTCAACAGTGGCTGGGGGCAAGTATGGCATCGGTGTGGCTGTGGCAGTTACGCCCGAGTAGTAAGGGTAAGGCGTGGGCGCCACGCTCGGTGCGACTGAGGCAGCCGAGCGCACATAAAGCGCTTGTCCAGCCCAGATCAGGTCGGAGTAGAGGCCGTTCCGTTGCTTGATGGTGTACACGGTGACACCGCAGCGGGCAGCGATGACACTGAGCGTGTCGCCGGAGCGCACGACATAAGGATTGGGGCAGCCGGTGGATGTGATCGTGGCGCCCGCCGAGCTCTGGGTGGTGGTGGCGTTGGCGCCAGGGATCGAGAGCCGTTGGCCGGGATAGATGATGGACGTGACACGCAGACCGTTGGCGGACATGAGGCTCAACAGGGTGACGCCGCAGCGGACTGCGATGGCGCTGAGAGTGTCTCCGGCTCGCACGGAGTAGACGCTGCCGCAGTTGCTCGCGAAGCTGAGGGTGCTCGGGGCTGAGATGGCTACAGCCGGGTGCATGAGGAGTGCAAGTAAAGTTATAGCCAGGAAAATGGGGCCGCCGAAAAATTTGTCCTTCATCGCACACCTCCACCCTACCTTGCGGTTTGTCGTGGCAGGAGCTGTGCCAGGCGCCGAGTCTTGGCGAGGTTGCGCTCTATGTTGGACGATGGTGTCCGGCACTGCGGCAAGGCAAGAGCTACCTCATCATCTTCCTGAATCAAGCCCTGTCTCAGGTGACAATCTCGATACGCTATCACCCAGGGTCGGACACCATGCGCTGGCCCCGAGCCTGGTGTGGCTCCTGAATCAACAAATAATACTATAGCATAATCTGCGTATCGGCGCAATACTGCCGGGGATGAGTTTCAAGAATGCAACGAATTGTTAAGGTTACCTGCAAAGTCATGCTTGTTGTCGGCCTGCTGTTGGCTGCCCAGGGTGCGCGCCCGGTGGCGAGCCTGGCCCAGGGCGGGCCGATCAGCCTGTGGGAGAGTTTCGCCGTCGGGGAAGGTCTGCCGTCGGGCTATGTGCTGGCGATCACGTCTGCACAAGATGGCGCGCTCTGGTTTGGCGCCGATGGCGGCGCCAGCCGGTACGATGGCCAGTGGACATCCCTGGCCGAGTCCGACGGGCTGCCGGCGGGCCGTGTGCGTGCCATCGTCCAGGCCCCAGATGGCGCGTTATGGTTTGCTACCAGCAGCGGCTTAGCCCGCCGCGCGCCTGATGGATCCTGCTGTGACCGTTGGACCACGGCTGAGGGTCTGCCGTCAAACGATATCTACACACTGCGCGTCCTGCCTGGCGGACAGGATGGGGTCTTGTGGGTAGGAACCACGCGTGGTCTCGCCTACGTGGCCGGAGGAGAAGTACGGGTTGATACCCCCGTGTCTGACGCCGCGATCCTGGCCACGGCAGTGACGCCGGCCGGTGAACTGCTGGTGAGCACCGCGCAAGAAGGGGTCTGGCGACGCGCGCAAGGTGGCGACTGGGAACGCCTGGCCGGCAGTGCCGCCGTTGCCGATGTGCAGGTGTTATGGGCTGGCCCCGATGGTCGCATCTGGGGTGGCACAGCTAACGGTCTGGTGATTCTTGCCGATGACGCCTGGCAGCCCTACCCGTTGAGCACGAACGTTGACCCACTGTCGGTGTTGGCTATCACACAAGACGAAGATGGTGGGTTATGGGTTGGCGCCGACCGAGGCTTGTTTTTCGATCCCGATGGTCAGCCTGGCGGCATGGAAGTGGTGCAGTTCCGGGCTCAGCGGAACGGCCTGGTCAATGACTTCGTGCGGGCCCTGGCCTTTGATCGTGATGGTCAACTCTGGGTGGGTACAGTGGGCGGGGTCAGCCGGTATGTGGGCAACATCTGGCGGTTGGAGCGGGCCGAACCGGTGGCCGGCCAACGCATCAACACGCTGCTGACCGACGCACGCGGCCGCACGTGGGTGGGCACCGAGGCCAACGGACTCGCGGTGTGGCGTGATGGCCGCTGGCAGCACGTTACCGAGGCGGACGGCCTGCCCGATAACCGGGTGATCGCGCTATATGACGATGGCGCAGACCGTGTGTGGGTGAGCACCGGTGAGGGGGTGGGCTTCCGGGCGGCCGACGACACCTGGCAGTTCGCGTTGCCGCTGACCGGATTACCCGGCCTGCCGGTGTACGCTTTCGAAGCTGGCAGCCAGGGGACGTTGTGGCTGGGCACGCAGTCGGGCCTGGCGAGCTGGCAGGCCGACGTCGGGTTCACGACGGTTCCGCAGCTGGCCGGTCAGCGCGTGAATGCCCTCCATCAGGCGCGCAACGGCGTCCTGTGGGTGGGCCTGGGCCAGCCGGGCGGCCTGTTCCAGTTTGCCGATGGCCGCTGGCAGGAGGTGACCGACACCAGCGCCGCAACCATCCGGGACATCGTGGTTAACGGCATCCACGAGATGGCTGATGGGAGCCTGTGGGTGGGGACGTACAACAACGGGCTGTGGGTCAACCGCGGGGGGCGTTGGGAGCGCATGGATGAGAACCTCAGCAGCCCGAAGATCCTGTCCCTCGCGGCCGACAGCAGCGGGCTCTGGGTGGGGACCCACCAGGGCCTGACGCACTATGATGGCCGGACATGGCAGAGCTACGCTGCCGACATCTTACCCAGCCAGGATGTGCTGGCCCTGGCGTCCGGGCAGGGTGTGCGGTGGATCGGCGCCACGGCGGGCCTGGTGCGCTATCGCTCTGAGACATCGCGGCCGTGGGTCGAAGTGGATTCGGTGAACCTGACACCGGTGCAGGCGCGCAGCGTCACCCTGGGAAGTGACAGGTTGCAGGTGCTGCGTGTGCGTGGGGGGGATCTGGCCACTCCGGCCAGCGCGTTGCTCTACTTGACTGAGTTGGTTGGGGTTGATGCTGCGCCACGCCTGCACTCGGAGAATCTGATCACGAGCTACAGCGGGTTGACGTTAGCGCCGGGGGCCTACACGCTCCGGGTGATCGCGCGCGACCGCGCCTTCAATTACTCACAGCCGATAGAGATCACTGTCTTGGCCCCGCGCCTGGTGCGCCTGCCGGGCGGCTGGACTTTGCGCGCCGACGTGTTTTATCCCTTGCTGCTCTTGGTCCTGTTGGCGGTTGGGGGCATGGGGTCGGCCGGCGGCATCAGCCTGCGCGCACGCGCGCGGGTGCGCCGGATGGCGGCTGCCGCGACCGCCCGGCAGCGAGAGGCGCTGGCGCGCGCGTTCAACCCTTACGTTTCCGGTGAGCCGATCCGGGATGCGGATATGTTTTTTGGCCGCACCGAGCTGTTGCGGCGCATCTTCAACGCCCTGCACCAGAACAGCATCATGATCCACGGCGAGCGGCGCATGGGTAAGACGACCCTGCTCTACCAACTCGCCGAGCAGCTGCGCCAGGCCGATGACCCGGAGTGGGCGTTCGTGCCCGTTTACATTGACCTGGAGGGGACGCGGCAGGAGCGTTTCTTTCATCTGTTGATGGATGGCATCTGGGGCGCACTTCAGGCCTATACTGTTGAAGATCCGCCGCAGTTGCGGTTTGCCGAAGTGCCGGCCGAGCTCTACTCTGACCGGGAGTTCACTGTCGATCTGCGCCTGGTGGTCGAGCGCTTGAAAGAAGTCGTTGCCCCGCGCAAGCTGCGGGTGATCTTGTTGCTGGATGAAATGGACGTGGTGAGCAGCTATGATACCATTGTCCAGCAGCAGCTTCGCCGCATCTTCATGAGCTCGGTGGCCGCCAACCTGGGCGCGGTGGTCGCGGGCATCCAGATCAGCAAGGCGTGGGATCGGGTCGAGAGCCCGTGGTACAATCTGTTCAACGAGATACCCTTGGAGCCATTCACGGATGAGCAGGCGCGAGAGTTGTTGCTGGAACCGGTGCGCGGCATCTACGAATGGGAGCCGGCGGCGATTGATTTCATCCTGACCCGCGTCGATGGCCGGCCTTACCGCATCCAGCAGTATGCTTTGGAGGCAGTGAACCGGATGTTAGCAGCCAAACGTCTGCGCATCACCCTGGCCGATGTGCAGGCTGCCGATGAGATCATCGCGCGGGCCCAGGTGGAGTGAGGTGAATTGTGCGTAATCCTTATGTGACCGGCCCGTATGTGACGGGTGAGAACCATTATGGCCGGCACGAGCTGATTGATTTCCTGTTGCACGGCGAGGGCCGCGCCTACTGGGTGGTTGGCAATCGGCGGATCGGCAAGACCTCGTTGCTGCGCGAGCTCGAGCGCCTGGCGCTGGCCGATGACCGGATGGCGCCCCTGGTGTGGGATATGCAGGGCTGTAACTCGTTTGCCGACCTGGGGCGTTACCTGGCCGATGCCGTGCGTGATAGCGTGGCGCGCTTCGCAGCCCTGGGCCTGCCGGAAACTGCCGTTCAGGAGGAGGATGCCCTGGCGTTGTTAGGGATCCTGCGCCGCCAGGCCATGCACGCCGGCCGCGAGCTGCTGCTGCTGTGCGATGAGACCGAGGTGCTCATCCACATCGCACGGCAGGAACCGGCGGCCATGCAGCGTCTGCACGCGCAGCTCACCGGGGGCGCCGGCCTGCGCGTGGTCGCCACCTCCACCCATCGCATCTATCTGCTGCACGACGTCTGCCGCGACTGGCCGACCTCATCGTTCCTCGGCGGGTTCGATATGTCGCGCACCCTGGGCAGCCTGGATGGGACCGCAGCCGAGGCGCTGATCACCCAGGCGCAGGCCCCAGCCGAGGAACGCGTGGCCGCGACTCCCGAAACCATAGCGGCCGTGTGCAGCGCCACCAATAACCATCCGTTCCTCATCCAGATGCTCTGTGCGCGGCTGTTCGCGCAGGGCGCCCTGCGCACGGTGAACGCCGAGGATCTGCAGGTGGATGCAGCGCTGGCGGGCTTTTTCGCTTACGACTTCCACCAACTGACCGACGCTGATCGCCAACTGATGCTGTCAGTCCACCACATGGGCCAGGCAGATCCTGCCGTGCTGGCGAATGGGGGCTCGCGCGCTGAGCTATCCCAGCGGCTCTACAACCTGGTGACGCTGGGGTATCTGCGACGCACTGATGGCCGCGTGGCCGTGGGGAATACTTTCCTGGCCACCTGGCTGGCCACCGAAGCCGAGAAGCTGCAATCAGCGCCGCCTTCGCAGACCTCGGAAGCCGCCCTGCGGACCGCGCTGCAACGCCAACAGGCCCAGGATATCGGCTCCCTGGTCTCGCAGCTTAACGCCCGGCGCGCGCGCCTGGTGGATCTGGAAGTCGTGCGCGCCCGTGAGTTTCAAGATGTCGCCCCCCAGGTGTTGGACGAGATCGAGCAGCTTCAGACGGAGATCGCCGAGCTGCACAGTTTGCTCGAACGACGCAAGACGGGTTAGGGTACAGCCCCATTTCCAGAGCAGGTGTAAGGCATGTCCCCATCTGAGCTAACGCCATCGCGGCGCGTTCTTATCATCCTGTGGCTGTTGATCCTGGCGTACGCGGTCTTTTTCTCCGCGTACACGCTCCAGCGCCATGCGACCTTCAACACGTTCGCGGCCGACCTGTCGTTCATTGATCAACCCATGTGGAACACGCTGCACGGCCGGTTCCTGGAGCGGACCTTGGACGACCGGCAGGTCCCGCGCGTGGCCGAGCACCTGGAGCCGATCCTGCTGCCGTTGTCCCTGGTCTACCTGGTCTGGGATGATGTCCGGGCCATCTTGATCCTGCAAAGCCTGGCGCTGGCCCTGGGTGCGCTGCCGGTCTTCTGGCTCGCCCGCGACGTGCTGGGCCGTGACCGCCGCGCGGCCTGGCTGGGCCTGGCGTTTGCGGCCGCCTACCTGCTCTTCCCTGCGCTGCAAGCGGCCAACGTCGCCGATTTCCACGCCGATCCCTTCGTGGTTGCGCCGCTGCTCTTCGCCTTCTGGTATGCCCGGCAGCGCCGTTGGCGGCCGATGTGGGCCTGGGCCCTCATCGCAATGGCGACCAAAGAGAACCTGCCCACGCTGACAGCCGTGCTCGGCGCTTACATCGTGCTGCGCGAGGCGAACGCCTGGCGCAGCCGCGGGCCGGTGCGCCAGCGGTTCACCGCGTTCTGGCGCAGCGCAGCCGCGGTCGGCGCGCGACACGGCCTGGCGCTCATCGCGCTCAGCGGGGCCTGGTTCCTGATCGCCACCTTCGTGATTGTCCAACCGCTGGCGCGGCAGGTGTACGGCACGGATGCGCCCATCTACCTGGCCAGCCGCTACATCGAATTCACCGGCGGGCCGGCCGGCTGGCTGCAGGCGGCGGTGGATGCCTTGCGCCAGCCGGCGCGGCTCGACTACCTGCGCGGGCTGTTCGCCTCGGTGGGGTGGCTGGCGCTGCTGGCCCCGGAATATCTTCTCTTGGGCCTGCCGGTTCTGGTCGCCAACACCTTCTCCAACTTCCCGGGCCAGTTCTCCGGCGAGCAGCACTACTCGGCCCCGTTGGTGGCCGTGTTTGTGATCGCTGCGATCCTTGGCGCCCGACGCCTGCTGGCGTTCATCGAGCGCTCGTTGCCCTTCAAACTATCGGGCTATTTCTCGAACCGGGCGCTGCTCAGCGCCGTAGTCGGCCTCTGGCTGCTGGCGTGGTCGCTGGGCCAGCAGGTGGATCGCGGCTGGACGCCGCTGGCACGGCCGTTCGACTGGCCGGAACGCACCGCACATCACCGGCTGTTGAGCCGTTTCACCGCCCAGATCCCGGCCGGTGCGGCCATCTCAGCCACCTCCGGCGTCCATCCGCACCTGGCCCACCGGCAGAAGGCCTACGTGTTCCCCGTGGTTGCCGACGCCGAGTATGTGCTGGCCGACATCCCCGGCGTGACGGACCTGCAAGCCACCGATCTCAAAGCCGCGTTGGAGCGGTTGCTGGCTTCCGGCGACTTCGGCATCGCGGACGCGGCCGATGGCTATGTGCTGCTGTCCCGTTCGGCGCGGCTCACGGCAGGCCGCGGCGCGGCCGGGATGGCCTGGCCCGACGCGCTTTTCGACTTTGCGCGGTCGGACGAGCCGCAGCCGCAGCACCCCCTGGACATCCGTTTCGGCCCGGACCTGCGCCTGCTGGGCTACGACCTGGCCGACGATGAGCGCTGGCGGCTGACCCGATTCCGCTTCTATTTTCAGGTTGCTGCCCCGCTGCCGCCCGGCGCCGAGGTGCGCTATCAGGCGTTGACGCCGGCCGGCGCGGTGGTGGACGACAGCGCGCTCCGCCCCGCGTCGGCGCTGGCCTGGTATCCGCCCGAACGTTGGCAGCCCGGCGAGACGGTGGTAGTGGAGACCGCGGGGTGGTTTCTGCCGCGGGCCTGGGCGCCGGCGCTGACAGTCTCAGTCAACGGCGCGCCGCTGCGCCCCGAGGTCCTGGCCGAGGCCGCGGATGGCCGAACCGTAGCCATCGCCGGCGACGGCCGCCTCCGCCTGCCCGCCTGGGGCCGCAGAGATGGCCGCCTGGTCCCGCTGGAGGCGCCCCAGGGCCCGGCTGATGAGGTCGACGCGCGCTTTGCCGGCCCGGACTGGTCGGTGCGCCTGGATGCCTGGAACGCCCCGGTGGCCGTAGCGCCGGGCCATGAGCTGCCGGTCGCGCTGCACTGGCGGGCCTCAGCCCCCGCGTCCGCCGATTACACCGTCTTCCTGCACCTGCGCGATGCGACCGGCCGCACGGTGGCGCAGGGCGACGCCGGGCCGGCTTGGTTCGTGCCGCGCCCCGCCTCGACCTGGTTCGACGTCGCCGCAGATGGTCTTTGGGATGCGCACGTCGTGGCCATTCCGTCTGACCTCCCGTCGGGCCGGTACGACCTGGTGGCCGGCTGGTACGATTGGCAGACGAGCGCGCGGCTGGCGTTGGAGGCCGGCGCCGGGAACCCCGCGGGCGATGAATACGTCTTGGGGCCGGTGACCGTTGATCCGCTGGCCGCGCCGCGGCCCGACATCTGCTGCCTGTTCCAGCCCGCGTGCTGCACGTCGTTGGAATAGAAATAGCACCTACCGTCGTCTGCGGGTATAATAGCGCGGAACATGTCAGCAAAAAGACGCCCGCGATCATGAAACAGACTTCCCGACGCCAGCTTTTGCCGTCCGCCGTCATCCTCGCCATCCTGCTGCTGGCGTTCGCCCTCCGTTTGCACGCCCTCGACGCGCAAAGCCTGTGGTACGACGAGGCCGTGACCGCCCAGGTGGCGAGCCGCGGCATCGCCGAACTCACGCGCTGGACCGCCGAAGACATCCAGCCGCCGCTGTACTACTACGTGGTGGCCGGCTGGACGCGACTGGCCGGCCGGAGCGAGTGGGCGTTGCGCTTCCCATCGGTCTTGTTCAGCGTGTTGACCGTGGCGCTGCTGTGGTCAGTGGCCCGGCGGCTATTTGAGAAGTCTTGTGTCCGGAATCGAGGCTTTAGCCGGTCTCTCCCGTCGCGCGCCAGACCGGCTAAAACCTCGACGCCAGCCTCAGACCGCGGCATTTTCAAGGCAGCGGCCCATGCGGCGGGCGGCGCCAGTGCGAAGCCTCCCCGTGGGACGGCCCCCGAAACCGGACGTCGCAGCTTGCTGCGTGGCTGGCGGCGTACCGGGGCAAGCCCTGGCGTCCGGATGTTCAGGGCCGCGCCTGTTCCCCTGGCGGCAGGCATCGCCGCGCTGCTGGCCGCGCTCTTGCCCCTGTACGTCTATTATGCCCAGGAAGCGCGGATGTACACCCAGCTCACATTTCTGGCCGCGCTTGCGGGCTATGCGCTGCTGCGGGCGTCGGGGCAAGGGAGCAGTGGAGCCGAGGAGCAGGGCGGCAGGGCGGCGGGCGCATGGGCGTGGTGGATCGCCTTCGTGCTGGCCGCCGCGGCGATGTTGTACACGCACTACTTCGGCGTCTTTCTGCTGGCAGCTTATGCCTGTTGTTTTCTCTCGGCGTCGCTGCTCCGGCTCAGAGTCTCCGCGCCCGTCCGCGCTCGTCCGCGCCCCATCTTTGGATTTGCGATCGCGACCCTGGCGATCATCCTCCTCTACGCGCCCTGGCTGCCAGCTATGCTGAACCGCTATCAGGTGGATGCATCCTACTGGCAGGGCGGGCTGAAACTGGGCGAGGCGTTGCGCCACGTGGCCCTCAGCTTCACCGTGGCCGCGCCGGAGATGCTGCTGGAAGGGGATGGGGTGCGCTGGTTGCCGTTCTTCGGCGTCCTCCTCGTGGCCGCGGTCGGGGCCCTGCTCTGGCGGCGACCTCAACGCAGCGCGGCCGCTGTGCTCCTGGTCGTGCTGATCGTGCCGGTCGTGGCCGTGTTGCTGCTGGCCTCGCGCACCCCGAAGTTCAACCCGCGCTACCTGATGCTGGCGTCTCCGGCATACGTGCTGCTGCTGGCTGGCGGCATTGCCGCGCTGGTCACTGGCCAGAGGAGATCCCGAATTTCGCCTTCTGGAATCGAGCCTTCAGGCGGTTTGACGCCCAGAGAAAGTGACCGGCTAAAGCCTCGACTCCAGTCTCTCGCCATGTTCTTGACCGGGCACACGCAAAGCGTGCCGCGGCGGAAGGTGGAACTCAGAGGCAGCACGCAGCACGCAGCACGCAGCACGCTCGCGTTACTCATGGCCGCCTTCCTGGTCGCCACGTCGCTCTTCGCCATCCATAACTGGTTCACCGACCCAGCGTTCACCAAGGCCCAGTGGCGCGAGCTGGCCGCGTTCGTGCGCCGGGAACGTGCGCCGGACGAGGGTGTGCTGCTGATCTCGGGCCACGCGTACCCGGCCTGGGATTATTACGCCGCGGATATCCCGGCTGCCCGGCTACCCCCCATTGACATCTTGGACGTGAACGCCGTATTGGGCTTCGACGTGGGCGCCGACCTGGCCGCGGCGCTGAGCGGCAAGACCGGCGCCTGGCTGGTGGCCTGGCAGGACGAGGTGGTGGACCCCGCCGACTTCGCACCGTACTTCCTGAGCCGCGCGGGCGTCGAGCAACCGGTCAGCTCGAGCTTCTGGCACGTGGGCCTGCGCCACTGGCGGCTGCGCGCCGACGCGTCCTACCCGACCGAGCCGCAGCCCCAGCACATCCAGGCCGCCAACTTCGACCACAAGCTGGCGCTACTCGGCTGGGACGAGCCCGAGGACGGGCAGATCACGGTATACTGGCGCGTGCTCAACACCTTGCAGCGAGATTACCAGGTCTCGGTCGGCGTCGAGGACGCGGCCGGCGTGCAGGTGGGTCACTGGGACGGCCGGCCCGCGGGCTACGATTATCCCACGACGCGTTGGCAGCCCGGCCAGGCCCTTTTCGGCCGCTATCTCCTGGCCCTGCCGGCCGGCGCCCCGGCAGGCGACTACACGGTCACCCTGATGGTCTACGACGCGACCGATCCTGCCGGCCTGGATCTCCGCGATGAGGCGGATAATCCGGCGGGCAAACGAGTCAGGCTTGGGCCGGTAAGGGTGGCGCGTTAGTTGACTTGACCTGATTTTGGCTTTATAGTGGATTTGTGGAGGACAAATTATTCGCAGTTCAGCCATACACTGGCGAGCTGGACGCAATCCTGGCCCAGTGGTTGGCATGGGTGTGACAATTCCCCAGATTTGGAGGTTTTCTATGCGGGTACATGCCCGTTGGTTGGTTATGATAGCGGCCGTGCTGCTGCTGACCGGCTGTGCGTTCCGGCCGCTGCTGTCCGAGGTGTCTGTGGCGCCGGCCGCGATCTCGCCCAACGCGGATGGGGCCGACGATGTGACACTGATCAAGTATCGCATCGGCCGGCCGGCAGACGTGTCCATCTACTTTGTGAACAGCGCGGGCCAGCGCCGGTTCTTCCGGGACGCGGAGCGCCGCTCGCCGGGCCGCTACAACGTCTACTGGGGCGGCGTCATCAAGGATCCGCAGACGCGGGAGACGGTGGGCGGCGCCATGCTGGTGGAGAGCCAGGTGCTGCCCGATGGCGTTTACACCTGGGTGATCGAGGCGCGCGACCTGGCCGGCCGGACCCAGCAGGCCACAGGGCAGATCACGTTGTCAGCCGCGGACACCGCGCTGCCGGAGCTGCACAACTTCACCGTGGTGCCGGCCGAGTTCACGCCTAACCAGGACAGCATCCGGGATCGCGTTTCCATCTCCTACTACCTGACCAAGAAAGCCGAGCGGGTGCTGGTCTACCTGGAGCCGGCCGAGGTCGCGCCCGGCAAACCCAAAGTACGCTACCCCATCGCCGAAGACCCGACGCGCTCGACCTCCGAGCCGGGCGAGGCCGGGTATCACGGCTACGACTACGACGGCGGGGTGGACCTCAACGCCGAGCCGCCGCCCAACGGTGATTACGTGATCTACGCCGCGGCCGAGGACAAGGTCGGCAACCGCGTCGTCGTCTCATCCACGCTGGCGATCCGGGAGGGGGGCAAGCCGCGCGCCGAGGTGGTGGCCGGCGAGATCAACTGGGCGGGTGACGTCAACCGGACGGTGGGCGTGCCCCTGGGCCAAACGATGTGCTTCACCGCGATCATCCAGAACATCGGCCCTGTGCCCATCCGCACCGCGGGGCCGTGGCCGGGCCAGTCCTTCAAATTCACCGAAAATTACAACACCCTGGCCGCGGCGCAGAACGAGCCGTCATGGTATCAGCAAGCCGGCATCTGGCGCTTCGGCGTCAACTACGACACCACCGGCGTTGACTTCCCGTTCCGCTGGGCCATCGGCCGGCAGGAGGACCTGGAGGAGCGCATCATTGACGGCCAACCGCAGTACTATCTGCTGCCGGGCAAGCGCAGCCAGGTGTCGGGCTGCATCGAGTTCGATCAAAAACCGCCGGTGGGAACCAACTTCTGGTGGGGCGGCCTGATCCACGAATTCGTGTCGGTCGCCAACAACTACATTGACCGCATCAGCGTGGTGGTGGGCGCGCCTTAATGTGGAATGGCGAATGTGGAATGGCGAATGGACGATGTACGATGCTGTGCGGATGACGCCACTTCGCGCAGTGAGTAACATGCATCACTCGGTGCAAGCCATGCAGTACGAAGTACGCAGGACGCAATCCCCAATCCGCAATCCGCAATCCGCAATCCGCAGCACGCTCGCCGTCATCGTCGTCAGCTACAACGTGCGCGAGTTG
>DAOUAT010000388.1:0-5240 GCA_034433275.1 Anaerolineae bacterium | reverse complement strand
GCCGCCACTGAGTTGCCAGCCCCCTTCGCCGATGGAGGTGTCGTAGCCCTGCGGCAGCGCGGTGATGGCGTCGTGGATCTGCGCGACGCGCGCGGCCGCTTCGATCTCGGCCTGGGCTGCGCCGGGCCGGACCAGCAGCAGGTTGTCGCGCACGGTGGCGTTGAACAGGTGCGTCCGCTGCGCCACCACGCCGATGAGCCGGCGCACGTCCTCCGGCGCGAGCTCGGCCAGGCACGCGCCGTTCAGGCGGATCTCGCCAGCCTGGTAGTCCCAGAAGCGCAGCAGCACGTTCGCCAGCGTCGTCTTCCCCGCGCCGCTGGCGCCGACGAGCGCGACCAGGCCCCCGGCCGGCACGTCGAGGTTCACCCCGGCCAGCGCCGGCGGCTCGCCAGGGGCGTAGCGCATGGTCAGGCCGCGGACGGCGATGGCGGGCGGGGGGTCGGACTGTCTGTGCTCTAGGCCGAAAATGGGACGCGGACTACGCAGACCACGCGGAGGACGCGGCCTAGATCTGAGCCTGTCCGCGTTGTCCGCATCGCTGTTTTCATCTGCCCCGAAAATGCCACGGTCTGAAGCTGGAGTCGAGGCTTTAGCCGGTTTCTCGCACTGGGAGATAGACCGGCTAAAGCCTTGACTCCGGAGCAATTGCTCTTCATTCGCCGTGATATCGCCCACGGCGTGAGGAACCGCTCGGAACACCGCTGGTTCGTGTCGCAAAATGTCATCTTGCGGCTCTTGTTCATCGGCCAACTCGAACAGCCGTCGCCCCGCGGCCAGGCTGGTTTGCAGATATTGCGCGGCCACGGGCAGCGGCAGCACAGCCTCGAATGCGGCCGCGGTGACCAGGGCCAGCACGGCCAGGTGAACGCCATCCAGCCGGCCCGCGCTCACCAGCGGAATTGCCAGCGCCAGCACCGCGGCGACCGCCACCGTGGTCAGCAGGCTGCCCAGCGCGTTGCTCAGGCCCGAGACGGCGGCCTGGCGGCCCTGGGCCCCGCCCAGCGCGTGGCTGAGCGCGGCCACCCGCGCCGTGTGCCGGCCTGCGGCCCCGAACGCCCGCAGGTCGGCCGCGCCCTGGATGCCGTCCACCAGCGCGCTGTTCAGCGCCGCGCGGCGCTCGGCCAGCGCCGGCCCGACCCGCCGGTTGAGCGCCTGGGCCAGGAGCGGCAGGCCCGCGCCGGTCAGCACGAAGACGGTCAATCCGGCTGCGGCCAGCCCCGGCGCATAGCTGCCGAGGAACAGGGCCAGCAGCCCGCCGGTCAGGATCGCCACCAACGGCGGCGCGACCGCGCGAATGTAGAAGTTCTCCAGCGTGCCGATGTCCGCCACGATGCGGCTCAGCAGGTCGCCGCTGCGATAGGCCGCCAGTCGCGCGGGCGCATGGGGCTCGATGGCCGCATAGAACCATGCCCGCAGCTCGGCCAGCACGCGGAAGGTGACCTGGTGCGACACCAGCCGCTCACAGTAGCGCAGCACCCCGCGCGCGATGCCGAAGAAGCGCACGCCGACGATAGCCACCTGCAGCACAGCAATCGAAGGCTGGCGCGCGGCCATGGCGATGATCCACGCCGAGGCCGCCAACAGGCCGACGCTACTGCCGACCGTAAGAAAGCCGAGCAGTACGGAGAGCGCGACCCAGCGCCAGTGGGGGGCGAGGAAGGCGAGGAGGGGGCGGATTGTGGATTGCGGATTATGGATTGTGGATTGCGGATTGCGCTCCTCGTCATCCTGGAGTCGAGGCTTTAGCCGGTCTGTGGCATCACGGGAGAAACCGGCTGCAGCCTCGAATCCGGCTTGCTCGTCGTCCTGCTCATTAACCTGGAACCGAGGCTTTAGCCGGTCTGCGGCGGTATGAGAGAAACCGGCTGACCCTGAAGGGGGCTGTCGCACAGCCTCGATTCCAGTTTGTGTTCCCTCCACCAGATGCGCGTACATCCCCCGGAGCGCCATCAATTCCTCGTGCGTGCCTTGCTCAACCACCCGCCCCGCGTCGAGCACGATGATCCGGTCGGCAGCCCGCACGGTGTGCAGCCGGTGGGCGATGATCAGCGCACTCCGGCCGGCCAAGAGTCTATCCAGGGCAGCCTGCACCGCGGCCTCGGTCTGGAGGTCCAGGTTGGCGGTCGCCTCGTCCAGGATGACCAGCGGCGCGTCGGCCAGGAACGCGCGGGCCAGGGCGATGCGCTGCGCCTGGCCGCCGCTGAGCCGCGCGCCCCGCTCGCCGATGACGGTGTCGAAGCCCTGCGGCAGCGCGCGGATGAAATCATCGGCCGCGGCGGCGGTTGCGGCGCGCGCCACGGCCTCCAGCGGCGCATCGGGCCGGGCGAGGCGGATGTTGTCGGCCACCGACGCATCGAAGAGGTAAGGGGCTTGGGGGACCCAGGCGGGTTGGAATGTGGAATGTGGAATGTGGAATGTCGAATGTGGAATGTGGAATGTGGAATGTCGAATGTCGAATGTGGGATTTTGGATGTGACGCAGCTCTATAGTGCCGGTGGTAGGGGGGATAAAGCCCAGGAGGAGCTGGGCGACGGTGCTCTTGCCTGCGCCGCTGGGACCGACCAGGGCCACCTTTTCGCCGGGGCCGATCTCGAAGCTGACCCCCGCCAGCGCCGGCAGGTCGCGCGCCGGATAGGTGTAACTAACATCGCGAAATGATACCGAGACTGCGCCACCCATGGTGAGGTTCATAGTTGCGACTTCAGTCGCCGTAGCCTGCACTGAACGACTGAAGTCGTTACTACGAACGTTTTCCCTCAGTTCCTTTAGTTCCCCCAGTTCCCCTGTTTCCAATACCTCAAAAATCCGCCGCGCGGCCGCGACGCCCGCGATGCCGGCGTGGAAGCGCGTGCCCAGCAGCCGCAGCGGCAGGTAGAACTCCGGCGCCAGGATCAGCACGAACAGGGCGTCGCGGAACAGCATCTTGCCGTACAGCAGCCGCAGGCCGATCTCCACCGCGATGATGGCCGTGCTGAGGGCGCCCACCATCTCCAACACCAGCGCGGACAGGAACGCCACCCGCAGCACCCGTAACGTCGCGTCCCGGTGCTGGTCGGTCACCTGGCGGATGACCGCGATCTGCTCGCGGCTGCGGTTGAACAGCTTGAGGGTTGTCAGGCCTTGCAGGATGTCCAGGAAGTGGGCGCTCATGCGGCTCAGCGCGCCCCATTGGCGCTGCGTCAGCACGTCGGCGGCGCTGCCGATAAGCGTCATGAAGACGGGGATGAGCGGCGCGGTCAGGATCAGCACCGCGGCTGAGAGGGGGTCGCGCGGCAGCACGAACGCGACCAGGGTCAGGGGCACGATGGCGGCCAGGGCCAGTTGGGGCAGGTATTGGCTGAAGTAGGCGTCCAGCGCCTCGACGCCCTCGACCGCGGTGTTGGTCAGCTCGCCGGTGCGCTCGCCGCGGGTGAACGCGGGGCCCAGAGCCAGGATGTGCGCCATCAGCCGTTGGCGGAGCGCGTCCTTCACCCGGAGCGCAACCCGGTTGGCCGCCACCTCGCCGCCCCAGATGGTGATCGCGCGGAGCACGGCAAACCCGACCAGCGTCAGCAGCCAGGGCCGGGCGCCGGCCAGGTCCAGCCCGCCGAGGAACGCAGCGTCCACCGCCCGGCTGAGCGCGAACGCGCCGCCCACCGTCGCTGCGCCGCCCAGCGCGCCCAGGCCGATAGTCAGCGCGAGGCCGGCGCGGTGTGCTTGGGCCTCTGTCAGCAGGCGGCGGTCGAAGAATTTGGACATGGTAAGCCCGAGGGGCGAGCATCCTCAGATGCGTGGCAAGAAAGTCGCGCGGTAGTAGTTCACACCGGGGGCAGATCTGCCAGCACGATTTCTGTGATGAATTCGTAGTGCTTTCGATTGCGGGTGAGCAGCGGCAGCCCTTTTGTCCAGGCGGTTGCTGCGATCAGCGCGTCGTTGACGCGTAGCGGACGATTGACATATTTTTGGAGCAATTCGGAGGCAGCCGCCGCAATGACCGAATCCACATGCAGGACACGCACCACACGCAGCAAGCGCAGAATTCGTTCACGCTCTGTGCTGGTGATACCCGGCTTGCTCAAGAGCTCTTTACGCGTGACAGCCGAGCAATACAAACGGTCGCTCCTGGATGAGATCACCTCTTTCGCCCAGGGGCGACCTTGCAACCAATCAATCAGGATGTCCGTATCGAGCAAGTATCTCATGCTTGCCACGAATTCAAATCTTCCACGACCTCGCGCAGGGTCCGTGTATCGGCGTCGCGCAGGCGGTTGACATATTCTACGGCATCCGTGTCCTCGGCAGCCTCCCAGCTGCCAAAGCCGAATTCCTCAGGGGGTTCCGGGATCGAGGGTAAGTCAAACAAGCTGTCAATCACTGCTTTCGGCACACGGTAAACCCGGCCCAGGCGGATCGCAGGCAAATCGCCATGCTGGATCAGCCGGCGCACTGTACCGGAGGGCACGCGGAAGATCGTCGCGACCTCATCTACAGTGTACACTTCGCCGTAATGCGCGTTCAGCATCTTTCAACCCTCCTTCCGACTCAATACGTCGGCAAAAGTATACACGATGGGCCTCGGTGTGGTCAAACAGCATCAGGTCCAGCCCGCCGAGGAACGCGGCGTCCACGGCCCGGCTGAGCGCGAATGCGCCCCCCACCGTGGCCGCGCCGCCCAGCGCGCCCAGGCCGATGGTCAGCGCCAGGCCGGCCCGGTGCGCTTGGGCTTCTGTCAGCAGGCGGCGGTCGAAGAACTTGGACATGATGAGATCAAAAAACAAACATCCTCAAATGCGCACGACCCAACATCGCCGCTTACATCTGAGGATGCTCCCTTCTTCGCAACTGAATTCTGATTTCGTCCGCGTCCTCCGCGTCGTCTGCGTAGTCCGCGTCCGATGTTCAGGCCAGACCCACACAAATCAATACTTCAACACACTTTTTCCGCTGACCCGCGCGCGGAACACCCAGTAGTTCCACCCCTGGTAGAGCAGCACGATGGGCACGAAGATCAGCGCCACAATGGTCATCACCTTCAGTGTGTACGGGGTGGACGAGGCGCTCTGCACGGTCAGGCTCCAGTCCGGGTTCAGGCTGGACACCATCACCCGCGGGTAGAGGCCGCGGAAGGTGGTGACGACCGTGAGGGCGATGGTCAGGCCGGTCATGGCGAAGGCCCAACCGGTGCGCCGCTGCCGCAGGAACCAGCCGCCGGCCAGGAACGCCGCGCCCGCGCCGATGGCGCTAATGCCGGGGTTGATGCC
>DAOUAT010000387.1:0-3459 GCA_034433275.1 Anaerolineae bacterium | reverse complement strand
GGCGCTGCTCAGCATCCGCCTCTACCCGCTGGCGCTGGCCGGCCTGGCCGCACTGGCTGAGCGGCTGCCGGGCGTGACCGCGCTGCTGGCGCTGCGCCAGCTGGCGCGCGTCCCCGCCGGGTACACCGGCCCGTTGGCGCTGCTGATCCTGACCCTGAGCCTCGCGGCCTTCACCGCGTCCATGGCGCTCACCCTGGACACCAGCCTGGCCGACCAGGCCTACTACCGCGCCGGCGCCGATCTGCGCCTGGCCGAGCTGGGGGAGAACACGGCCGAGACGCCGGCCGGTGGGCCGGGGCTCGGCGGCCAAACCGCCCCAGCCGCCGCGCGAGCCGAGGCGCAATGGGTGTTCCTGCCCGTCTCAGAGCATCTGGCGGTCCCCGGCGTGGTGGCGGCGGCGCGCGTCGGCGCCTTCACCGCGCTGGCGCGGCCCGGTGAACGCACCGAGGTGGGCCGGCTGCTGGGCGTGGATCGGGTGGACTTCGCCCAGGTGGCCTATTTCCGGCCCGACTTCGCCGGGGGCGAGTCGCTGGGCAGCCTGCTGAACCGCCTCGCGTTGGCGCCGGACCGCCTGCTCGCCAGCCGCACGTTCCTGGCGCGCTACGGCCTGGCTGAGGGTGATCGCCTCCGCCTGACCGTGCAAGCGGGCGATCAGGTCGCCGACGCCGCATTCACTGTGGCCGGCGCGCTGGATCTCTTCCCCACGGCCTATCCGACGGACGGCCCCATCTTCGTGGCGAACCTGGATTATCTCTTCGAACAATTGGGCGGCCTGTATCCCTATGACGTTTGGCTGCGCCTGGCCCCGGACGCCGATCCGACCCAGGTGATCACGGGCGTGCGCGGCCTGGGCGTGCAGGTGGTGACGGGCCAGGACGCGCGCGGGCTGATCGCAACCGAGCAGGGCCGGCCGGCGCGCCAGGGCGTGCTCGGCATCCTCTCGGCCGGGTTTGTGGCCGCGGCCGGCCTGACGGTGCTGGGCTTCCTGTTGTATGCGGTGACCGCGTTCCGCCAACGCTTCATCGAGCTGGGCACGCTGCGCGCCCTGGGGCTGGGCGCTGGGCAGCTGGCCGCGTTCCTGGCGCTGGAGCAGGCCGCGGTCGTGTTCGGCGGCGGGGCAGTCGGCACGGCCGTGGGGCTGGCCGCCAGCCGGCTGTTCATCCCGTTTTTGCAGGTCGGCCCGCAGGTGCCGCCGTTCGTGGTGCGCATTGCGTGGAGCGAGCTGGGTGCGATTTATGGGGTGTTCGGGGCCATGTTCGCGGTGTCGGTGGTCGCGCTGGGGGCGCTATTAGGTCGGATGAAGGTGTTTGAGGCGGTGAAGCTGGGGGAGGCGGTATGACACTGGTCATGTGTGCGAACCTGGTGAAAATCTACCGCATCGCCGGTCGCGAGGTCGTCGCGCTCCAGGGCCTGGACCTCGCCGTGCGCCAGGGCGAGCTGCTCGGCATCATCGGACCATCCGGCTCTGGCAAGAGCACGCTGCTCAACATCCTCGGCGGGCTGGACCGGCCCTCGGCCGGCGCGGTCGCCGTGGCCGGACAGGATCTGCTCAAGCTGTCGGCCGCCGGGCTGGACCGCTATCGGCGCCTGGCCGTGGGGTTCATCTGGCAGCAGCCCGCCCGCAACCTGACGCCCTATCTGACCGTCGAGCAGAACGTCGGGCTGCCCCAGACGCTGGCCGGCCGCTCCGGCCGGCAGCAACGTGCGCGCACAGCAGAATTGCTCCAGGCCGTCGGGTTGGTCGAGCGGCGACGCCATCGGCTGGTCGAGCTGTCCGGCGGCGAGCAGCAGCGCGTCGCGCTGGCCGTGGCGCTGGCGAATGCGCCAACTCTGCTCCTGGCCGACGAACCGACCGGTGAGCTTGATTCGGCCCATGCCGCCCGCGTGTTCGATTTGCTGCGCCGCCTGAACCACGACTTGGGCTTGACGATCGTCATCGTCACGCACGATCCGGGGATTGCCGCGCGCGTCGATCGCGTGGTGGCGATCCGCGATGGGCGCACCAGCACCGAGACCGTACGCCGACCGGCCGTATCTCCTTGGGCTCAGCCCGACCATCCTGAGCGGAGCGCAGCGCAGTCGAAGGACGCTCACGCGAAGCGTGCCCCGGAGCAGGACCCCGGCCGGGAACCCGCCCACCATTACGACGAATACGTGGTGCTCGATGCGGCCGGTCGCCTGCAAGTGCCGCGGGCCTACCTGGAACAACTGGGCATCGGCGAACGGGCCCGGCTAGAGCTGCGCGCAGACGGCATCTTGATTCAGCCGCCGGAGGAAGAGACGCGGGGACAGGGTGACACGGGGACAGGGCGAAGCGGGGATGAGGCAATTCGCAACCGGCAATCCGCAGTCCCCGATCCAAAATCCACCCGCGGAGGGGCGCATGACTGATCCCATCGTGCAGGTGACCGATCTTGCGCGCACCTATGGCCGCGGCGGCCGGGCTGTCCACGCCCTGGCCAGCGTCAATCTGACGGTGGCGCCGGGCAGCTTCGTTGCGCTCATGGGGCGCTCCGGGTCGGGCAAGACGACACTGCTCAACTGCATCGGCGGGCTGGATCAGCCGACGGCCGGTGCAGTGACGGTGTTGGGGCAGCGGCTCGACCGCATGAACGCGGAGCAACGCACACGCCTGCGCCGCACGCGCATCGGCTTTGTGTTCCAGTCGTTCGCGCTGCTGCCCACCTACTCAGCGGCCGAAAACGTTGATATTATGTTGCGGCTGGGCGGCGTGCGCGCCCCGGAACGGCGCGCCCGCGTTGCCGCGTGTCTGAACCTCGTCGGGCTGACCGAGCACACCCACCAGCGGCCGTTCGAGCTGTCCGGCGGCCAGCAGCAGCGCGTCGCCATTGCCCGCGCGTTGGCGCTCCAACCGCCGCTGCTGCTGGCCGATGAGCCGACCGGAGAGCTGGACAGCACCACCGGCGAGCAAATCTTTGCCCTCTTCCGGTCTCTGGTTGATCAGCACGGGGTCACTGTGTTGCTGGCAACGCACAACCCGGCCGTCATCGCACACGCCACCAGCATCTATACCCTGCAGGATGGGAAAATCGTCTCGTCTTCATAGGAGGCATCGTGTTCAGACGTGACTATCTCATGCGCATCATCGAGCAACTGATCCAGGCCTTACACCAGATCATCGGATTGAAGACCGAGCGGCGGTTCGACGAAGCGGAGGTCGTCATCTCCCGGACCGGTCGGCTATTGCTGGGGTGCGATATGACGCTGCTGCGCGGCCTCTCCGACGAAAGTCTGATTGCGCTGCTCAAGCGCCCCGACCCCTCGGACATCGGCGCTTACCTGGTGGCTGCTGAATTGCTGCGCGAACAGGGCGAGATTGCTGGCCTCCGTGCTGGGCCGGACGCCAGCTACCACTGCTACCTCAAGTCGTTGAGCCTGTATCTCGAAAGCTTCATCCTTGTGCCCGAAGCGTGCTCGGAAGAGTACGCCGCGAAGATC
>DAOUAT010000386.1:0-5912 GCA_034433275.1 Anaerolineae bacterium | reverse complement strand
GCTTCCGAAGGGCCAACTCGGTCGCCAACTCCTGAAAGAGACGAGTGCGCCGCACGGCAGCCTGGCCGCCCTGCTGCCGCGCAACCCCGGTCATCGCCCGGCGGCCAGCGGCCGACGCCAACGCCTCGTGCTGCTCGGCCGACAGCCAATCCCCCACCTCGTCGCGCAACTCTGAGCGGATCGTCCGCTGCTGCTGACGCAGTGACAGACCGATCATCGTGACCACTAACAGCACCCCGGTAAACGCGTTGAAGACGCTGAGCAGCAGCGCCCCGGCGGAAACCTGCGCCAACGAGGCTCCCAGGTTGTGCAACGCGTGTACAAAGATGGCCACTGCCAGCCCTACCACGGGCACACCGTAACGGCCAAAGCGTGACGCGGCGGCCCGCGCATAGCCCAGGCCGGCCCCGGTGAAGGCCGTGAAGAAGGCGTGGTTGAAACCGAAGACCACGCTGCGCAGAAACACGGTCGCGCCCCACCCGGCCCATCCGCCATCGAACAGCGCGCCCATGAAGTACAACAAGTTCTCGGTCATTGCAAAGCCGAAGCCGATCAGCGCGCCGTACAAGAGGCCGTCGAGTACATCGTCGAACTCATACCGCCGCGCCCACAGCACCAGCAGCAGCGCCACGCCCTTCGCAACTTCCTCAATCACCGGCGCGATCCCGCTGGCGGCAACCACATCGCCGAGCACCGTCGAGCCCATCACCGTCGCCGGCGCGTCGAACAACGACTCCAGCGCCAGCGACAACGCCACGGCCGGCACGGCCCCCCAGGCGAAGGCGGCGATCGCCAACGAGAGCGGCTCCCGCTCGTAGCGGTCGCACCACCACACCAGCGCGCTCCACAGGGCAGCCGGGATCACCGTGGCTATGAGGGAGAGCAAAAACCCGAAGATGAGTGTCAAACCATCCATTGTCTCACTACCCTGAAAACAAACGAACGCAGCCAGCCGCGACGCCCGGCGCTGGGGTCAGGCGCCCGCGGCGCGAGCGCGCTTGGCAAGCCGGGCCAGGGTGCTGCCCAGGTGCGGCCACAGGCCGGTGAGGCGGCCGCCGACCGTGGCCCGGGCCAGGCTGACGCGAAACGCGGCCGCGTTCGCCTTGAACGGGGGCAGCGTCAGGTAGCCGGCGCCAAGCTCCGCCAGGGTGTGCGCGTCACTGCCCGCGGTGCCGAGCTTGCCATAGGCCGCGGCCACTTCCGCGGCGCGGGCGTTATCCCGCGCGCGCAGGCAGCGGGCGTTGAAGATCTCCAGCGCGTCCACCTGATCGATGATAGCGAGGGTCGCCTTCTCGCCTAGCGCCGAACCGCGCAGGGAGTCGAACGGGTGCGAAACGCTGATCACGGCGTCTTGCTGACGTAGCCGCCGGATCGCCTCATTGAGAGACAGGCCGGCGGGGATCTCCTCGCGCACGAAGTAGGCGATGAGCTCGCCACCGCTTTCCGTGTCAATCTCCTGGCCGACGATCACCAGGTCGGACGCCAATGCTTGGGCGGCCAACGCCCCGGCGATGGTGTTGTGATCAGTCACCGCGATCTTATTCAGGCCGATCGCACGCGCGCGTTCCACCAGGTCGCGCGGATCGGTCTTGCTGTCGGGCGAGACCCACGTGTGCATGTGCAGGTCAATGCGCCACATGCCGCGCACCGGATCCACTCTACGCGCCACGACGCCTCCGCAACAGCAGGCCCCCGGCCAGCAACGCGCCCGCCAGCGCGCCGGCCGCAATAGCCGAGGTGCGCGGCTCCACGCCCGGCATCACCACATGGCCGTCGCCGTAGGAACGAAACAGGCGGCCCCATTTGGTATCCAGCGCGGCTTGCACCCGAGGCCGACCCACGAACGGATACCAGTAGACGTTGTGGTAAAAATTGGACGCAAAGTAGCTCCACGGCACGAGCGGGGAGCGGAGCAATAGATTCTCGAAGGGCTTCAGCGCGCCGTGGTAGATCAGCTTCTGGCCCCGGCTGGCGAAGGTGTCCTCCTGCACGAAGCGCCAGTCTTCGGCTGAGATGTCGTAGCCCACGATCTTGATCTGTTTGGGATCGCCCACGCCCAATCCTAGCTCGTGCGCCAGCCGGATAAACTTCAGATCCATCGGCTTGAATCCTTGCAGCAGCGCAGAGACCGCGTCAATCGCCACCTGGTCGGCCGAGGCCAGCAAAATGTCCTTCTCGTGCCAGCGCATGGCCCGCGGGCCGGGGCCGTCGCCCGCGAACGTGCCGTCCATCACCGCGAAATGGCCGGAGTGGATCTCCTGCTGAATAGCCAGCAGGTCCACCACAGTCTCATGGATGACGCCGTGGGTCCAATGGCGTTTCTCGTTCAATACCCCGCCGAACGCGTTCTTCATGGCGCCGGTGATGGTGGTGAAGACGTGCGTTTTGGCCGTCGGCAGGTGGATGATGTTCTTGTCGAAGAAGTACTCCGGCAGCAGGATGCCTTCGGGGAAGATTTTGTCCAGAACCAGCATGGGCGCTTTGGGCGTATACCGCACCCAGCGCACTTCCGGCTCGTACAGGTGTATGTTGCGCAGCCCGTAGGCGTCCACCACGGCCTTGTGCTTGTTGTTGGCCTCGCCCACGTAGGCATCCACTACGACGGTTTTATTGTGCGCGGCCGACAGGTTCCGGTAGCCGTCGGCTTGCAGCTTGCGCGCCACCCCTTCGATCTGCCAGGGGGTGCTGGAGCAAGCAGGGTACCAGGTCTGCCAGGAGATGTTGACCTTCAGGATGGTCTCATGGGCCTTCGGTAGCGCGGCCTGGTAGCCGGCCAGGTCCATCAGGCGGGCAATGTCATCCAGCACGGTGTCAGGGCTGGTCTTCAGCACGGCCACCTTGCCCTTGCCGGGAAAGTCATGTGGGATCATTTGGATCACCTCCGATTAGCAAACGCCCGCCGTGAATCATTTCAGCGGCGGGCGAGTTGAACGTATTGCGCTGGCGGCAGCGGTGAGTTACTCCTCGTCCGCTTCCACCTGCTCCTTCTTGGCCTGGGCGATGACGCCCTCAGCGATGTGCGCCGGTACCGGGTCATAGTGCGAGAGCTTCATGGTGTAATACCCGCGGCCCTGGGTGATGGAGCGCAGGTCAATCGCGTAGCGCTGCATCTCGGCCAGGGGCGCCTGGGCCGTGACGATGCCCTTGCCGCGCGCCTGCTCCATGCCCTGCACGCGGCCGCGCCGGGTGTTCAGGTCGCTCATGATGTCACCCATGTACTCTTCGGGAACCGTGATCTGCACATCCATGATAGGTTCCAGCAACACAGGGCCAGCCTGGAGGAAGGTCTTCTTGAAGACCTCACGGCCGGCGATCTGGAACGCGATGTCTTTGGAATCCACCGGGTGCATCTTGCCATCGTAGACTTCACAGCGCACATCCACCACCGGATAGCCAGCGATGGGCCCCGCTTCAAGCCGGGACTTGATGCCCTTTTCGATGGAGGGGAAGAAGTTGTTGGAGATGGCGCCGCCGAACACGCGCGTGGTGTCGAACTCGAACCCGCTGCCCGTGGGCAACGGCTTGATCTCCATGTGTACCTCACCGAACTGGCCTGCGCCGCCGGTTTGCTTCTTGTGGCGGTGGTAGTCCGACGCGCTCTTGGTGATAGACTCGCGATACGGCACCTTGGGCACAGCGGTGGAGAGGCCGACGCCAAACTTGCCTTCCATGCGGCGGATGGCCAGGTCCAGGTGCACCTCGCCCATGCCGGACAGGATAGTTTCGTTGGTGCCCTGCTCGAAGCGCCACTGCAGCGTGGGGTCTTCTTCGACCGCGCGGGAGAGCGCGGGGCCCATCTTGGCCGAGTCGGCCTTGGTCTTCGGGCTGACCGCCACCGAGTAGAGCGGCTCGGGGTAAACCGGGCCGGCGAGGCTAATCTGGTTGGCTTTCTCGCACAGGGTATGGTTGGTTCCGGTGCTGCTCAGCTTGGCCACGCCGCCGATGTCTCCGGCTACCACCTCATTGGTGGCCAACTGCTCCTTGCCGCGCGGATAGAACACCTGGCTGATCCGCTCTTCGTTGCTGCTGGGCAGGCTGTACACGCGCGAATCGCCGCGCAGGGCGCCAGACACAACACGGAAATAGGAAAGCTTGCCCACGTAGGGGTCGGCCACGGTCTTCCACACGAAGACGACCAGTGGCCCCGTCGTATCAGCGACCAGGGTGATCTCGTCACCGTTGGCGCGCTGCGCCAGCCGGGCCGGCGCTTGCGCCGGGTTCGGCATGAACGCGATCAGCGCGTCCATCAAGGGCCGCATGCCCACGTTGTTGACCGCCGAGCCACAGAACACCGGCACAATGGCGCCCTTGGCGATGCCCGTCTGCAGGCCACGGCTGATCTCCTCGGGCGACAGCTCCTCGCCATCCAGGTACTTCATGATAAGCTCGTCATCGCCTTCGGCCGCGGCTTCAACAAGCTGCGTGCGGGCCGCCGCCACCGCATCGGCCATGTGGGCCGGCACCTCAGACGCGGACGCGCCGTCCCCAAGATAAGCCTTCATGCTGGACAGATCAACGATGCCCTTGAAATCAGATCCTTCGCCGATGGGCAGGTTCACAGCCACCACCGTGCCGCTGAAGACCTGGCGCAGGTTGTCCAGGGTGCGTTGAAAGTGCGCATTCTCCCGATCCATCTTGTTCACGAAGATGCCGCGCGGCAGGGTGCGCTCGTCCAGATAGCTCCAACCCAACTCGGTGCCGACCTCAACGCCGGCCACCGAGTCAACCACTACCAGCGCAGCATCGGCCACACCCGCGGCGCCCTTGACTTCACCCACGAAGTCAATGAAACCTGGCGTATCCAAGATGTTCAGCTTGTGCCCTTTGTGCTCGCACGGGATGACCGCTGCGCCAACCGAAATCTTGCGCCGGATCGCCTCGTCGTCCCAGTCCGCCACCGTGGTGCCATCTTCGACGCGCCCGCGGCGGCTCAGCACGCCCGTGTTGAATAACAACGACTCCGCCAGGGTCGTCTTGCCCGAACTGCCGTGCCCCACCAACACGATGTTGCGCAGTTGCTCAGTAGTGTAGCTTGCCATTACCCCTCCTCACCAGGGCAGCCTATAAACATGGACTGTTTTTGGTCGTCCTCTACGCCCTCGGCGTTTGCCGCCGCAGCGCGTTGTATCGTTTGCTGAAAGTCAACTTTACTATTTTACGTAGAAGATGGCCTGCTGTCAAAGAAACCGCCCTCTCACCTTTGAAAGTCGTTTGTCGGCATTTTCGACATAGGGTATAATGGCCCTGTTCCGGGTGCGGGCGCCATTTCTGATACTTCGGGGAGGGGTGCATTGAGCCAATACCGCCACCATGTCTTCGTGTGTACGGCTGGACCGTGGTGTCCGCGTGACGGCGACGCGGAAGGTCTCGTCAAGCAGCTGAAACAGGCTGTTGCGGCTGCGGGCCTCACCGGCCAGGTGCGGATCAACAAGGCGGGCTGCTTCAGCCAGTGTGGGCACGGGCCGATGGTCGTCGTGTACCCCGAAGGGTGTTGGTATGCCGGGGTCAGCCCCGCCGATGCCGATGAGATCGTGTGGTCGCACCTGGTCGGCGGCGCACCCGTGCCGCGGCTGTGCTATCACGCCCCGGCCGGCGATAACAAGGACCTGAGCCGTTACCCGCGCGAATGGGTCGAGGCCGAGCTGGCCAAGAAATAGGACACACGTAATGCACGCGCCCCAGCCCACGGCCACCCACTTGCTCCTGGTCCGACACGGCCAATCGCTGCACAACAGCGACACCACCCTGACAGATTCCAACAGCGGCCTGACTGAGTTGGGCTGGCGCCAGGCCCACGCCGTGGCTGAGTGGCTGGCCCAGCGCTACCAGCCTGATGCAGTGCTGTCAAGCACTCTCACCAGCGCGCAACAGACCGGGGAGGTCATTGCAGAACGCTTCAAGCTGCCGCTGAG
>DAOUAT010000385.1:0-24320 GCA_034433275.1 Anaerolineae bacterium | reverse complement strand
GTGCTCAGGGATGGATGCATCTTTGGTCGCCATGTATGACTCCTTTGCTGATTGCTGATTGCCAACAGCCGATAGCCGATGGCCGATGGCTGATAGCCGATAGTTGATTAGATTATACAAACATTGGACATGGCGTTAAGCAGGGATTCATACAATTAGCTCAAGGGAAGGGTCTGGGGGTTCCGCTGACTTTCGCCCCAGACGTGAAACGCGCCCCGGTATGGCTGCTTACTTGCGCGGGCGCAGGATCTGTGGTATCGTTGAGATAATCCAATTGATTAGATAAATCTGAAGAATCTACTTTACGAAGCGCATCATGATCCTGTCACAGATCGAGTCCGATTTCCTGCGTTATCTCCTGGCGACCGGTTGCCAGCCCGGCGAACGACTGCCGTCGCTGGGGGAGATCAGCGCGGAGATCGGCATCAGCACCGGCAAGCTACGCGAGCAGTTCGAGGTCGCGCGGATGCTGGGTCTGGTGGAGGCCAGCCCGCGCCGCGGCATCCGCTGCCGCAAGTATGAGTTTGTGCCGGCCGTGCGCCTGGCGCTGATGGTGGCCCTGGCGTTGGACCGGGGCGCGTTTCGCGCGTTCAGCGCGTTGCGCATCCACCTGGAGACCGCGTTTTGGGACGAGGCGGTCGCGCTGCTCAGCGACGAGGACCGAGCCCACTTACGCGATCTGGTGGCGCGCGCGCAGGAAAAGTTAGCCGACGAGCGTATCCAGATCCCCTACCCCGAGCATCGGGCCTTCCACCTGGGCATCTTCCGCCGGCTGGACAATCCTTTCGTGCGCGGCCTGTTGGAAGCGTACTGGGACGCGTACGAGGCGGTGGAGCTCAACACGTATGCTGACTATGGCTATCTCCAAGAGGTGTGGAGCTATCATGCGCGCATCGTGGCGGCCATCGAGGCCGGCGATTACCCGGTTGGCAAAGTGCTGTTGACCCAGCACATGCAGTTAATTGACAAGATGGGCGTGGCCCACGAGTTTTCGTTGACCAGTGAGCAATTGACCCGGCTTTCGCGGCCTATGACGCCTGCGGAAGCGTAGACCTGCAAGGAGAAAGGTGTATGAGCAGTGCAGTGCAGCCCCTCAATGGGGCCCCTCAAGAAGCTCCAGGCCTGGCCGCGCACCGGGCGGAGATCATCAACAACTTCTCGCTGAACATCGCGACCATTAACGGCTCGGGCAGCCAGACCAGCAACGGCGTCTTGCTGCGCGCTTTTTTCAAGATGGGGATCCCGGTCACGGGCAAAAACCTGTTCCCGTCCAACATCCAGGGTCAACCCACCTGGTACATCATCCGGTTGAGCAAAGACGGCTACCTGGCCCATCGCGATCCGTATGAGATCGCCGTGTGCCTGAACGGCCGCACCATCGCTGAAGACATGGCCAAGGTGGCCCAGGGCGGCATCGTGCTCTACGATGATTCGCTGCCCATCGCCGCGCGGCGCCCCGATGTCACCTACTACCCTATGCCGGTTGGCAAGCTGGTGAAGGAGTCCAACCTCCCCTTTGAACTGCGGGACTATATCGCCAACATGGTCTATGTCGGGGTCCTGACGCACATCCTGGACATCGAGATGGCCGAGATCGAGGCCGCGGTGTCGTGGAGCTTCGACGGTAAGCCCAAACCCATCGCACTGAACATGGATATGGTGAACCGGGCTTACGCGTGGGCCCAGGCGAACCTGGTGAAGACCGATCCGCACCGCGTCGAACGGATGACCGGCTTCAACGAGAACAAGATCATGATTGATGGCAACACGGCCGCCGCGCTGGGCACGATCTTTGGCGGTGTATCGGTGGTGGCGTGGTATCCCATCACACCGGCCTCCAGCGTGGTGGATGCGCTGAACAAGTACCTGCCCAAGCTGCGCACCGACCCGGAGACGGGCAAGGCTAACTTTGCGGTGGTGCAGGCCGAAGATGAGTTGGCCGCGCTGGGTATGCTGATCGGCGCGGGCTGGGCCGGCGCGCGGGCGATGACCGCCACCTCAGGGCCGGGCCTGGACCTGATGGGCGAGTTCGCAGGCCTGGCCTACTTCGCGGAGGTGCCGGCCGTGCTCTGGGACATCCAGCGCATCGGGCCCAGCACCGGCCTGCCCACCCGCACCAGCCAGGGCGACATTTCGGCGGCCTACTACCTGAGCCACGGTGACACCCGCCACGTGCTGTTGTTTCCCTGCGACCCCAAAGAGGCGTTCGAGTTCGGCAACACCGCGCTGGACCTGGCCGAGCGGCTCCAGACCGTGGTGATGGTGCTGAGCGACCTGGACCTGGGGATGAACATCTGGATCAGCGACCGCTTCGAGTACCCGGAAAAGCCGCTGGATCGGGGCAAGGTGCTGACCGTCGAGCAGATCAAGGAGCTCGGTGGCGCCTGGGGCCGTTACAAGGACGTAGATGGCGACGGCATCGGCTGGCGCACCCTGCCCGGCGCCCCGCACCCGGCCGCGGCCTACTTCACGCGCGGCACCGGCCACACAGAGTACGCCACCTACAGCGAGCGGCCCGAGGATTGGGAAAACAACATGCGCCGCTTGGCGCGCAAGTTCGAGACTGCCCGGAAGCTGGCGCCGGCCCCGGAGGTCTTCGAGGTGAAGGATGCGGAGATCGGCATCGTCAGCCTCGGCTCCAACCACCCGGCCGTCCTTGAGGCCCGCGATCTGTTGGCGGCGGCTGGTGTGCCCAGCAGCTACATGCGCCTGCGCGCCCTGCCCATCAATGACACGGTGCGGGAATTCATGCACAGCTATGACCGGGTCTTTGTCGTGGAGAACAACGACGAAGGGCAGTTGCACCAGATCCTGCTCTCGGAGGAACCGCTGTGCAGCGGCGGGTTGGTTTCGGTCTCCCGTTGCAACGGCATGCCACTGACAGCCAAGTGGATCGCCGAGACGATCACGAGCAAGATGTGAGGTGAACCATGGGCGTTATCAATGAAGGGGTTGCGAAGACCGTTTCTGTCAAGGTGAATAGCCTGGGCCTGGAGAAGGGCGCGTACAAAGCCGGGAACTCCACCCTGTGCAAGGGCTGTGGGCACGACACCATCAGCCAACGCATCATGAACGTTGCCTGGGAGCTGGGCCTGGATCAGACCCAGGTCGTCAAGATGAGCGGCATCGGCTGCAGCAGCAAATCGCCGGCCTATTTCTTGGGTTGGAGCCATGCGTTCAACGGTGTACACGGCCGCATGCCGGCGGTCGCCACCGGCGCCGCGGTCGCCAACCGCGCCGTCACGATCATCGGCGTCAGCGGCGATGGGGATACCGCCTCCATCGGCACCGGCCAGTTCAAGCACGCGGTGCGGCGCAACGTGCCCATGGTCTACATCGTGGAGAACAACGGCGTTTACGGCCTGACCAAGGGCCAGTTCAGCGCCACCGCGGACCTGGGGCAGAAGCTCAAGTATGCGGGCGTCAACATGCTGCCGCCGCTGGACATCTGCATGGAGGCGCTGGCCGCCAACGCCACCTTTGTCGCGCGCAGCTTCGCCGGCGATCCGCGCCAGGTGGAAGCGCTGCTGAAGGCCGCGTTCAGCCATCGCGGCATCGCCGTGCTGGATATCATCAGCCCGTGCGTCACCTTCAACAACCACGACGACTCCACCAAGAGTTATTCGTGGGGCAAGTTGAAAGAGACGCCGCTGAACGAGCTCAATTTCATCCCGCCCTACAACGAGATCACCATCGGCTATTACGAAGGTGAGATGGAAGTGGCGATGCACGACGGGTCGCGCATCGTGCTGAAGAAGCTCGATCCCGATTACGATCCGACCAACAAGCTCAACGCACTGATGACGCTGGAGCAGGCGCGACAGAACCAGCAGTTCATCACGGGCTTGATCTACATCAACCCGTCCGAGCGGCCGACCCTGCACGACCTGCTGCAATACACGGACACACCGCTGGCCTACCTGCCGGAGGAGAAGCTCCGGCCCACCCGCGCGCAGTTGGAAGAGGTCATGGCGAAGCTGTAACGTGTTGTGTGATGCCTGAAGACGTGCAAACCCCGAAGGGTTCACCTGAACCCTTCGGGGTTTGTCTTTATCCGGCGCCTATGAACCGAACACCACAGGGGCAATACGCAGTACGCTCCTACTTCACCCAGCCGCGGATGGCTGTGGCCTCAGCCACGCGTTTTACCGCCACCAGGTAGGCGGCCAGGCGGTTGTGTACCTTCCGGGCCTGGGCCATCTCGTGTACGGCATGGAAGGCGGTCGTCATTTTGTCATCCAGCCGCTTCTGAACCTCTTCGATGGGCCAGTAGAAGTTGTAGGCGTTTTGCACCTGCTCGAAGTAGCTGACCGTGACCCCGCCCGCGTTGCAGAGGAAATCGGGGATCACGTACACGCCCTTGGCGAACAAGATCTGGTCTGCTTCCGGGGTGGTGGGGCCGTTGGCCAGCTCGCCCACAATCTTGGCCTGGATGCGGTCAGCATTCTCCGCGGTGATCACGTTCTCCAGCGCGGCCGGGAACAGGAACGTGACCGGCAGCTCTAGCAGCGCGGGGTTGCTGATGGGGGCCGCGCCACCTTCGGTGTACCCTTCGATGATGCGCTTGGGATGCTTCTGCACGTGGGCGGCAATGGCCGGAATGTTCAGGCCCGCGGGGTTGTAAATGCCGCCGGACACGTCGCTCACCGCAACGATTTTCATGCCCATTTCGTGCCCCAAAATGGCCGCCCACGAGCCGACGTTGCCGAATCCCTGCACCGCGACCTCCGCGCCCACCATTTCGATGCCCAGCACCTTGGCCGCTTCACGCACGGTGTACAGTCCGCCGCGCGCAGTCGCGTCCCCGCGGCCCAAGGAACCGAACAGCGGCACTGGCTTGCCGGTGATCACGCCCGGCACATGCCGCCCCATGATGGTCTCATACTCGTCCAGCATCCACGACATGATCTGCGGGGTGGTGTAGACGTCAGGGGCCGGCACATCTTTCTCCGCGCCGATGAAATAGGCGATGCGGCGCATGTAGCCCCGGCTCAGCCGTTCCAACTCGTTTTGCGAGAGAGCCGAGGGGTCGCAGACGATGCCGCCCTTGCCGCCACCCAAGGGGATGTCCACCACCGCCGTCTTCCAGGTCATCCACGCGGACAGCGCGCGCACGGTGTCAATGGTCTCGTCTGGGTGGAAACGGATGCCGCCCTTGGCAGGCCCGCGCGCATCGTTGTACTGGACGCGAAAACCCTGGAAGGTCTGATAGGAGCCATCGTCCATTTGGATGGGAATCGAGAAGTGCAGCTCGCGCATGGGGACACGCAGAAAGGCGTGCATGGCAGGCGAGAGGTCTAAGAGTGCAGCAGCATCATCGAGCTGGTGCTGCGCAATGGTGAACGGATTCAGCTTGGACGACATGAGGTTACACTCCTTTGTGCAATTTGATTTTCGAAAGGCCTTCTCTCAGAGAATGGAGTTTTTCAAAACGAAGTGTTTAGACGTGTGCAATTATACACGATCCAGGCCGAAGCTCAAATCTACTGCTCATTCAAGAAACGCGCGGCCGTGGTCGCCAGCAACGCGGCGCCGATGGGCAAAGCACGCTCGTCGAAGTCAAAGCGCGGATTATGGTGGGACGCATCAAGCCCCAGCGCCGGATTGGCCGACCCCAACATCGTGAAGCAGGCCGGCACGCGGCGGGCGAATTCCGAGAAATCTTCCGACACCATCATCGGTGGATGCCAGACTACCGCCGTATTTCCCACCACTTGCACCGCGGACGCGCGGGCGACTTCGGCCATCTGGGGGTCATTGATCACGGCCCCGGTCACCTCTTGCACCTTCAGCTCGTAGCGCGCGCCCATGCCCCCGGTCACGCCGTTCAGCAGCACCTGCAAGCGGGTGAGCACGGTTTCGCGCACGGCCGGCGAAAAGGTGCGAATGGTGCCTTGCATCTCCACCGTTTCGGCAATGACGTTGAAGGCGGTGCCCCCGTGGACGGTGCCGATGGTGAGCACGGCCGTCTCTTGCGGATCTACGTTGCGGCTGACGATGGTTTGCAGTGCGGAGAGGACCTGGCCGGCCACCGCAATCGCGTCCACCGCTTCGTGGGGCAGCGCGCCGTGTCCGCCGCGGCCGTGCAGGAGAATGCGGATGACGTCGGCCGCGGCCATCAACGGCCCGGCCTGGGCCATCACCTGTCCTAACGGCATGGTGTTCCACAGGTGCAAGCCGAAGGCTGCGTCAGGGACCGGGTCGGCGATGGCGCCATCCGCGATCATGGCCGTCGCGCCGCCATCGCCTTCCTCGGCCGGCTGAAACACGAACAAGACGCGGCCGGGCAGCTCGGCGGCGTGGCGCGCCAGCAGGGTGGCGGCGCCCAGGCCGATGGCCACATGTCCGTCGTGGCCGCACGCGTGCATCACGCCGGGCACGCACGACGCGTAGGGCGCGTCGCTGATCTCCTGGATCGGCAACGCGTCCATGTCGGCGCGCAACATCACGGTGGGGCCGGGCGCCCCGCCGTGCAGCAGCCCAACGACGCCGCTCTTGCCCACGCCCGTGCGCACTTCGCAGCCCAGGTCGGCCAGTGTGTGCGCCACGATGCTTGCCGTTCGGTGGACCTCGAATCCCAGCTCCGGGTGCTGGTGCAGGTCGCGGCGCCAGGCGGTGAGTTGGCCGCGCAACGCCTCGGCCTCAACACGGTAATCGGGTAGATTCATCAGCGTCCTCATTCGCGCACGCCGCCGTAAGACCACGGCGTCTGCCATAACACCATCGGATCGCCCTGGCGGCGGATGCCTGCGCCGGTCACTTCGCCCAGGAGCAGGCTGTGGTCGCCCGGCGCGGGCGGCTCCGCGGCCAGGCGGCACTCGATCCAGGCCAGGGTGTCGGAGAGCAGGGGACAGCGGCCGGCTGTCATCCGGAAGCCGTGGCCTTCAATGACCTCGCTATCGGCCGGCGCAGTGCGGTGCGCGAAGAACTTCTCGGCCACGGGTCTCTGGTCGGCGCCCAGGATGTTGAGCGCGAAACGGTGCGCCTTACGCACGGCCTGGGACAACAGCGAGTTGCGACGCAGCGCGACCAGCACTAGCGCTGGCTGGATGGAGACCTGCACCGCCCAGGTGACGGTGGCCGCATGGACGACCTCCGGCCCGCAAGCGGTGAGCACGTACACGCCGTTGGAGAGCAGGCGCAGTGTGCTGCTGCGGAGATCATCCGTCGGTAGATCGGGCGTCATGATCAACCTCCTTGCGTGGGGTTTTTGAGATCAATTGCGGTGCGTCGGGCATCAGCCACCGTAATGCCACAGGGTGTCGCGCAGTGCCAATGCCGCGGCGCCCGGTGTGTTGATTGCGCCATCCACGATGCGGGCGACAAACACCGCATGGTCGCCTGCTTGACCGGCCTCCTCGCACACTTCACACTCGAGCCACGCGGCCGCGGCGTTGAGGATCGGCACGTCGCGCTCGGAAAGCGTGAAGGCGTATCCGGCGATCTCATCGGCGCCGGCCGGCGTGGTCTTGAAGAACGCACGGGCGATATCCGCCTGCTGCGCGCCGACGACGTGCAGCGCGAAGCGCCGACTGGCTTCCACGGCCTGGCAAATGGTCGTTCCCCGGCGCATGGCGACCGCGATCAGCTTCGGCTCGAAGGATACCTGGGTGACCCAACTGACAGTCGCCGCGCGCGGCCCATCAGGGCTGGGGCTGGCAGCAACAAACAGGCCGTATTGGAACATGCGAAGAATGTCTTTGATGGGATCGGTGTTGGGCATGGGTTCCTCGTCTATCCAGATGGAGGTTCCGAACCAAACCAGGTTTCTCCGAGAAACCTGGTTTGGTTCGGAACCGGTTTACCACAAACTCCGATCCACCCGCCCGGCCAGGGCGCGGGTGATCGGTTCACGCCAGGCCGGTTCGACGTCGGCGCAGGCGCGCAGCAGGCCGAAGCAGCCGGCCAGCATCTGGTCGCCGTGGGGCACAGCCGCGTAGACCGGCAGGCCAGCGTCGGCCAACAGGCTCCGCCGCGGGCCGGTGACCGCGACGAACACCAGCGGCAGGGGCCGTTCGTCCAACACCAGCGCGCCGTGCCCCTTGTCGGCGAAGACCGCCTCGTGGCGCAGCGTGCCGTCGGCCAGCGCCCGCACCCAGGCAACCAGCTCGGCGCGGGTCACTTCGCCGGTGTGATGCTCGAACAGGCGCAGGAAGCGGCCCTGGTGAAACTGAAACGCCAGGGTGTGAAAGTTGCCGATGTTGACGACGACCGGGGCCGGGTGGCCGGCCACTTGCGGATCTTCCAGCGCGCCCAGCACCGCGGCCGGCGCGGTGTCCATGACGACCACGGGCAGGCCGCTTTGTGCGGTCGCGGTGTCGGCCAGGGCGCGCAGGCGGGTCATCTCCGGCGGGATCGCGTTCGCCCGGAACGCCAGGCTGCTGAGCCGCGGGTCACGCTGCAGCCGGCCGGCCAGGTAGTCCATGCGGAACTGGCGGTCGCTGATCTCGGGCGGGGCCGCGCCGTGGTCGAACACGGCCAGGGCCAGGGCGTCGGGCCGCAGCGCCAGGCCGAACGCGGCGAACGCGCCCTCAACGGCGCGGTAGTCGAAGTCGCGGAACAGCACGTGCGCAAAGTCGCGGCAGCCGATCAGCCTGGCCGCGGCCGCGTCGGGGATGATCTCGACCCCGAGCTCGCGCTGCACCGCGTCCAGGTCGTCGTTGAAGGTGCGGGCGGCCTCAGGCGTGGCCAGCACGCGCAGCCCCGCGCGGCGGTGATCCTCCACTGCCCAGGACACCGGCCCGCCGCCCATCAGCACGCCAGTGATCAGCAGGTCCAGCCGTGCCGCGGTGGCCGCGCGTACCTGCTGCCCGATCAACAGCGTGGGCGAGGGCATCACCAGCTTCAAGCAGTTTTCCGGCGTCCGCTCGCTGTCGAAGAGCAGGATGTCTTGGGTGCCGGTGCCGATGTCTGCGGTTAGGATTTGCATCTATCGCGACTCGATAATCCGGGCCTGCCCGTCCGCGTGATACGACGAGCGCACCAGCGGGCCGGATTCCACCCACTTGAAGCCGCGGGCGTAGCCTTCTTCGGCCAGCTGCGCGAACTCGTCGGGGTGGTAGTAGCGGGCGATGGGCAGATGTTGCTTGCTGGGCTGCAAGTACTGGCCGATAGTCACGATGTCCACATCCATCCGGCGCAGGTCATCCAGCACGGCCAGGACTTCGTCCCACTCCTCCCCCAGGCCCACCATCAAGCCGCTCTTGGTGAGCGCCTCCGGGTCCAGCTCTTTCGCCATGCGCAACACCTCCAGGCTGCGTTCGTGTTTGGCCTGGGGCCGCACCCAGCGCGAGAGGCGGGGCACGGTCTCGGTGTTGTGGTTCAGGATCTCCGGGTGCGCGTCCATCACCAGCTTCAGGGCCGCGCGCTCACCCTTGAAGTCGGGGATGAGCACCTCGATGGTGCAGCCGGGCACGCGTGCGCGAATCTCGCGAATGGTGTTGGCGAAGATGTGCGCGCCGCCGTCGGGCTGGTCGTCGCGGTCCACGCTGGTGAGCACCACATGGCGCAGGTTCATCTGCGCCACCGAGTCGGCCACGCGGCGCGGCTCGTCCTCATCCAGCGGCAGCGGCTTGCCCGATTGGATGTTGCAGAACTTGCACGAGCGGGTGCAGATGTCGCCCATCAGCAAGAAGGTGGCGGTGCCGCGGCTCCAGCACTCGCCCAGGTTGGGGCAGAACGCCTCCTCGCAGACGGTGTGCAGCGTTTGGCCGCGCATCAGCGACTTCAGCCGCCAGTACTCGTCGTTCTGGCTCAGCTTGATGCGCAGCCACTCCGGCTTGCGGCCGGCCGGCTGCTCGTCGTGGAGCCGCTCGCGCCGGGCGCGGGGCTTGAGTTGATATTCAACTGGGATGGGGTCAATCTTCACATTAACTTGCATAAATCATCTTCGAAAACATCATCAAGACATCAAAGGTCTGTCCCAACAAACGGACGGCGAATCCGAACACGGCCAGGCTCGATAACGCTGAAAGACCTGAGAAACTCACGGCCGTGTTCGCAAATGGCTGCCGCCACCACCTCTGCCTTTCGAACAGGAGGCAAACCGGAAAGCCGCACAAGGACAACCCCTGCCAGGAGACGCCGTTGACGATACACCATCTCACCGAAATCCTTGTCGGCGGTTAGCAATAGAGCGGATACTCGATTGGCCAAAACAAGAACGATATCGTCGGATATGCCCGGCTCCATTTCGGCCACGGATTGCACGGAGTGACCATCAGCACGCAGCCGTTCGACGATTTGACGATCAATGCTTTCATCGGCCAGGAAGTTCATGCCGTCGCCTCAGCGAACGGGTAAACCACATCGGCTCGCAATGCTTTGGCTGCGAACGCCAGTGCGGCTTGAATCCCTTGACGAGTCAGGCGCGGATGGGCATAGAGTAACTGGTCAATTGATTCGCCTGCAGCAAGCTTCTCCAGGACAAGTTCAACGGTGATACGTGTGCCAGCAATCACCGGCTTTCCCATCATCACGTTAGGATTCGACTCGATCCACTGTTTTTGCATCACGGTCTCCCCCGGGATTTTCAAGATGCCCGCCGCTACACGTGTATCGCCTGCCCCACCACCGCGTGCGCGGCCTCCATCAGCGCCTCCGACAGCGTCGGGTGCGCGTGGACGGTGTGGGCGATCTCCTCGGCGGTGAGCTCCCAGGTGCGGGCCAGCGCCAGCTCGGGCAGCAGCTCGGTGACCTCGGGGCCGACCATGTGCGCGCCCAGGATCTCGCCGTATTTGGCGTCGGCGATGATCTTGACGAAGCCTTCTTTCTCGTTGAGGCCCAACGCCTTGCCGCTGGCGACAAAGGGGAACTTGCCGACCTTGATGTCGTAGCCCTTCTCTTTGGCCTGCGCCTCGGTGTAGCCCAGCGACGCCACCTGCGGCTTGCAGTAGGTGCAGCGCGGCATGAACGCGTAGTCCGCTTCCTTGATGGGCCGCGTCTCGTGGCCGGCCGCGTGCTCGGCCGCGACGATGCCCATCGCGCTGGCCACGTGCGCCAGCATCAGCTTGCCCGTCACGTCGCCGATGGCGTAGACCCCCGGCACGTTGGTGCGCATGTGCTCGTCCACCGGGATGAAGCCGCGCTTGTCGGTCTGCACGCCGGCCGCCTCCAGGCCGATGTCGGTGGAATTGGGCGCCACGCCCACGGCCACCAGCACCACATCGGCCTCCAGCGTCTGCTCCGCGCCGCTGGCCTGATCTTTCACGCGCACCTTCACGCCTGCGTCGGTCGTCTCCACGCCCTCGGTGCGGGTGTTGACCAGCGCCTTGATGCCGGCCTTTTTGAACGCCTTGGCGACCTCGGCCGCGGTGTCGTCGTCTTCCAGCGGCAGCACGTGCGGCAGCATCTCGATGACCGTCACCTCGGCGCCGTAGGCCCGGAACACGTAGGCGAACTCCATGCCGATCGCGCCCGCGCCGACTACGATCAGGCGCTTGGGCGCGATGGTCAGCTCCAGCGCCTGGCGGTAGGTGATGATCCGCTGGCCGTCAACGGTCATGCCAGGCAGGGAGCGCGCCCGCGCGCCGGTGGCGATGATGATGGCCTTCGCAGTCAACACGTCGCCGGAGGGCGCGACCTTCACCTGCCTGGGGCCGGTCAACGTCGCCGCACCCTGGATATGGGTCACGCCGTTCTTCTTGAACAGGAAGCCGATCCCCTTGACCAGCCGGTCGGACACCTGGCGGCTGCGCTTATGGGCCACCGCGTAGTCCAGCTTGAGATTCTCGAAGCTGAACCCGAACTCCTTGCTCTCGCCGGTAAGGATGTTCGCCAGCTCCGCGTTGCGCAGCAGCGACTTGGTGGGGATGCAGCCCCAGTTGAGGCAGACGCCGCCCAGCGACTCCCGCTCGATGCAGGCGACCTTCTGCCCCAGTTGGGCCGCCTTGATGGCCGCGACGTATCCGCCGGGCCCGCCGCCGATGACGATGACATCGTATGTGTTGTCGGACATAGTGTGAATGACTCCTGTTGCGTGCCACGTATTGCGTGTTGCGTGCTGCTATTTTACCATGTTTGGCTCAGGCGGCATAACCTTCCAGGAAGCGCTTCACCGCCAGGAGGAACCCATCCGCCCCCTGGCCATCCAGCACGCGGTGATCGAAGGTGAAGCTGAGATACGCCATGGGCCGGATGGCGATGACGTCGTCCGCGTCGGGCAGCAGCGAGCCGCCCTTGCTGCGCACCACCGCCCGCTTCTCGATGGCGCCGACGCCCAGGATGCCGGCCTGCGGCTGGACGATGATCGGCGTGGCGAACAGGCTGCCCGCGGTGCCGTGGTTGGTGAGGGTGAAGGCGCCGCCCTGCACCTCCTCCGGCTTGAGCTGCCTGGCCCGCGCGCGCTCGGCCAGGTCGTTGACCGCGCGCGCCAGGCCCAGCAGGCTGCGCTCGTCGGCATCGCGGATCACCGGGACGATCAGCCCGTCGGGGATGGCGACCGCCATGCCGATGTGGATGCGCCGGTGTACCAGCAGGCCGTCTTCCGTGAAGCTGCTGTTGGCCTCGGGCACGGCTTTGAGCCCGGCTACGATGGCCTGGATCAAAAACGGCGTGAAGGTCAGCTTGACCCCCTGCCGGCCAAACTCGTCCTTCAGCCGCTCCCTGGCCCGCACCACCTGCGTCATGTCCGCCTCCATCACAGTGGTGACGTGGGGCGCGGTCTGCACGCTCAGCAGCATGTGTTTGGCGATGCTGCGCCGGATGGTGGAAAACGGAATCAATTCGCTGTCCGTTATGGGACGCGACGCGGGAGCGGAGGGAACTACGGGAACTGAAGGAATGGAGGGAACTAGGGCCGCGGGGTCCATTTCTTCGGTGGGCTTGAACAGGTCGCCGGCGCCGGGACGCTCCCAGGGGGGCAGGTCGGCGGTCTCGGGCGCGGAGAGGGCGGACGCACCGCGCGGCACGGGCGCGGCCGCGTAGGCCAGCACATCCTTTTTGGTGATGCGGCCGCCCGCGCCGGTGCCCACCACCTGGGCCAGATCAACACCCAGTTCCGCGGCCAGCCGGCCCACAGCCGGCGAGATGAAGCCTACGCTGCGGGCGCCAGCTGCCTCTCCTGCCGGAAACTCGGGGCCTGCGCCGGTGGCAGCCAGGAACGCCTCCATGTCCTCCTTGGTCACGCGGCCGCCGGGGCCGGTGCCGGGCACATCGGCCAAATCCACGCCGTGCTCGGCCGCCATGCGTTGCGCGACCGGGGTGGCAGAGGGTGGGGATTGCGGATTGCGGACTGCTCGCGTCCCGCGCAGCGGGATTGCGGACTGCTCGCGTCCCGCGTAGCGGGATTCCGGATTGTCTCCTGCCTCCTGACCCCTGCCTCCTGACCCCTGACTCCTGTCCCCTGTCCCCTCTTCCCCTATTTCAGCCAGCACCGCACCCGCGGGCACCGTGGTCCCCTCGGCTACGTAGACCGCCAGCAGGATGCCGGACGCGGGGGCCGGGAGCTCGGTGTCCACCTTGTCGGTCGTCACCGTGAGCAGCGGCTCGTACTCCTTGACCGGCCGGCCGAGGGCGATCAGCCACTTGCCGACCGTGCCTTCCACCACCGATTCGCCCAATTGGGGCATGATGACTTGTGTGGGCATGGGATGCTCCGTGCTGCGTGTTGCGTGTTGCGTATTGCGTGTTGCGTGTTGCGTACTGCGTACTGCATTGGGGCGCACCTGAAACGAAGTACGGAATACGCAGTACGGGAAAAAACGCTTCCCTCAGTATGCAGCCAACTTGCGTGCCGCGGCCGCGATTTTCTCCGCGTTCGGCATGAAAAAGTCTTGCATGGGACGGCTGAACGGCATGGCGGGCGCGTCGGGGCCGGCCAGGCGCGTGATGGGGCCATCCAGGTGCTCGAAGGCTTCCTGCGCGATGATGGCCGCGACCTCGCCGCCCAGGCCTCCGGTCAGGTTGTCCTCGTGGACAATCAGCGCCTTGCCGGTCTTTTTGACCGATGTCAGGATCGTATCCCGGTCCAGCGGGGCCAGGGTGCGCAGGTCAATCACCTCAGCGGATACGCCCTCTTTGGCCAGCGTCTCCGCCGCCTTGAGCGATTCGTGCAGCATCAGGCCGTAGGCGATGATGGTCAGATCGTCGCCGCCCCGCTTGACCTCGGCCGCGCCGATGGGCACGCGGTAATCTTCGTCCGGCGCCTCCCCCTTGACCGACCGGTACAGTTTTTTGTGCTCCAGGAACAGCACCGGGTCCTCGCTGCGCAGGGCCGCGCGCAACAGGCCGGCCGTGTCGTAGGGCGTGGCGGGCGCCACCACGTAGAGGCCCGGGACATGTGCGAACAGCGCCTCGACCGACTGTGAATGGTACAACGCGCCGCTGACGCCGCCGCCGTAGGGCGCGCGGATCACCATCGGCACATGGAACGCGCCGTTGGAGCGGTAGCGGATCTTGGCCGCCTCGTTGACGATCTGGTTGAACGCCGGATGGATGAAATCGGCGAACTGGATCTCGCAGATGGGCCGCAGGCCATTCAGCGCCATGCCGATGCCGACCCCGATGATGGAGAGCTCGGCCAGGGGGCTGTCAATCACGCGGCCGGGCCCGAACTCGGCATAGAGCCCCTCGGTGGCGCGGAAGACGCCCCCGCGTGGCCCCACGTCCTCGCCGGTGATGATGATGCGCGGGTCGCGGCGCATCTCGGCCGCCATCGTCTCGCGCAACGCTTCGATGTTGGTTTTGATCGGCATCACAGCTTCCTTGACCCTTCAAGCTCGAGCATCCTGAGCGGGTCTTTGAGTCAACACGCTTAACGAATGATGACCAGCCGAAGGATGCGGCCGGTCTTTGGCGATCTGGATTCGAGGCTTCAGCCGGTTACTCTCTCCGAGCGTCAGACCGCCTGAAGGCTCGATTCCAGTCTCAGTAGATCACGGATTCATGCTCGAAGGGGGTCTGTGACCCCCGACCGCTGTTGAATTTTGGTTTCATCATCCGAACACCGGCCGCAGCGCCTCCTCGGGCCGGGGGTAGGGCGCGCGCTGGCCGTACTCGGTCGCGTCATCCACCTTATCTACGACGCGGTGCAGGATGCGGTCGGCCAGCGCGTCGGTCAACAGGCCGCGCTCGCGCAGATTCCGCTCGAACCGCAGGATCGGGTCCCGTCGCTTCCACAGCGCCACTTCCTCGCGGCTGCGGTAGGAGCGGTCGTCGTCGTCTGAGGAGTGGGGCGTGGGCCGGTAGGTCTTGGCCTCCAGCAGGACCGGGCCTTCGCCGCTGCGGGCGCGGCCGGCTGCTTCCCGCGCCACGTTATAGCTCTCGAATAGATCGTTGCCATCGTACATCACGCCGGGCATACCGTACGCGTCCCCGCGGTCGGCTACGTTGTGTACAGGCATCTGCTTCTCCACCGGCACGGAGATGGCGTATTGGTTGTTTTGCACCAGGGTGATCAGCGGCAGCTTGTGGATGCCGGCCCAGTTGAGGCCCTCGTGGAAGTCGCCCTGCGCGGTGCTGCCCTCACCCAACGTGACCACCACCACCTCGTCCAGCCCGCGCAACTTTGCGGCGAACGCGATGCCTGCGGCCTGGGGCGCCTGGGTGGCGACCGGGCTGGAGCTGGTGACGATGCGGCTGGGCGCGTAGCCCCAGTGCGAGGGCATCTGCCGGCCGCCGGAGCTCGGATCCTCGGCCTTGCCGAACAGTTGCAGCATGATGTGTCGCGGGGTCATGCCCAGGGCCAGCACGAACGCCATGTCGCGATAGTAGGGGTGCAGCCAGTCTTTGCCGCGGACCATCGCGTAGGCCATGCCGACCTGGCACGCCTCCTGGCCCATGCCCGAGATGTGGAACGCGACCTTGCCCTGGCGGTGCAGCACCCACATCCGCTCGTCCAGCTTGCGCGCCAGCAGCACGACCTCGTACATTTCAAGTAGTTGGTCATCGGTCAGCCCGGCGGCGTAGTCGCGGGCGATGAATTGGGCAGCAGTCAGTGCTGGCATGGCGCCTCCGGCATGGCATGTACGGTGAATCTACAGCGATTATAGCACAATGATAGCACAAAGCCAGCACGGCGTCAGTAAGTTTGTTTGCGCTTTTGGGGGAGTGCCGCTCGTCATTCGGCCAGTGCGCCCAGGGCCATCAGGTGCGCATTGGCCGGGTGCGCCAGCGTGTAGACCGGCTTGCCCCACCCGATCGCCTCACGCGCCAGCGCCTCGGTCCGGCCGCCGGGCGCGGCGTGGATGAACAGGACGCGCTCCGCCAGCGTCGCGACGAACCGGTTGCGCGCCGCCGCCAGCTCCGCCGTGACGCGGCGTTCAGTCTCGTCGAACGGCGAGAGCAGGAGCAGGCGACCGTCCGCCAGCGGCCTGCGGAGCTCGGCCGGGATCGTCTTGACCATCCCCCGTGCGGGACAGACGATGAGCGGCCCGGCGCCCCCCAGCAGGATCTCCAGGCACGCGCGCTCCACCGGCGTGTGGAAGCCGCCGATGACGGCCGCGCCGCGCCCGGCCAGCGCGTGGGCCAGGTCGGAGGCCTGGACGATGAGGCTGCCGGGGCAGCGCGCCGAGCAGAAGAGCGCCAGCGGCCGGCGGTCGAGCAGGGCCGGGTCGCCCAGGGCGGTGATGGTCGCGGGGGCGTCAGGGGCGAGGAAGGCGTGAAGCATCGTGGGATAGCAGCACTCGGCGCCCCGAAACGTCGAGAACGAGTTTTCGAACTTATGTCCAAAACCTATTGACATTTGGTCCCCACGTGCTATAATAACATTAGCTCATCTGCCATGTGTAGAAGGAGTAACGATGCCGGCCTTCGGGTCGGCATCAGCTTTTTGATAAGCCTCATACTCGCGTTGCAGTTTGCGTTTGCGATGCGCTTCGGTCACTGGGAAGGCCGTCCAGATCAGCACATAGCCCTTGCGCCTGGCCAGGATGACCAGGTACTCGGCACTCTCCAGCCACAGGCAGACTCGTTTTTCGCTCCCGCGCTCGTTCTCCCAGACCTTGATGACAGGCTCCGTCGTGTGCTCAATGACGGGCCTGGGCCAGCGGATGCGCTCACAGCGTCGGAGATCCGGCAATCGGTCGCCTTCGCGTTCGCCCTCCGAAATCAGATGCCAGAAGGTAGCCTCTTTACTCTGGATTACCGGATGGCGCTTCAACGCGATCGGCGCACCCTCGAAGCTCGGCTGACCGTTGATGAAGTCCTGCGTGAAATACGCATAGAGAACCTGTAGATACCGTTCCCAGTTGCCTTCGTACGCCTGAAATAGCACCAGGCCGGGCAGCCAATCAGGTAGATTCGTCATCGCTGCTCGTGCTCCTATGATGCGTGCCAGCAGAACAGATTGACCTTGTTCTCTCGTAATAAGGTGGTTTGGGTCAGCCGGTACCCCGAGCGTGACCGCATACGGTCAACCAACGACTGTTTGGCTGGACTGGTGGCAAGGCCGCGGTTGGCATAGGACACGGCGCCGATGAGCAAGTCGGCGAGTTCCATCTGTTCTATCTCGTGGGATCGCACCGTCTGGATTCGCTCGATGATCTCACGATGAAAGTCGTACATGTTGTTACAGAGTATGTCGTGCAGCCCAGTGACTTTGTCGGCGCTGCGCGTGTCTTTGATGTCAAGATAGATCCGGTATCGAGCCTGCGGACTCAGAATGACCTTCAGCATGTCGAAGTACATCTTGTAGTACCAGTCATCGTGGCTCTGGCGAAACGCGCTGTGTCGCAGCCTGGTTTTGTCAGGAACGACCAGGGCGCGAAAATGCAGATCATCATCATCGAAGAAGTAGTCCACCAAATCCAAATAGAACTGCACCTTTGCGGATGAGACTTTGACCCATTTGACCTCGAAGCTCACGGGCAAATTGTGCCGCGCCTTGATCTCGCGAACGCGAATCGCGATCTCGCGTGTCTTCTCCAACGGGCACCAGACTCCCCCCAGAACCATGCTCGGTTGGTGGTCGTTTTCAAGGTGACAACTTTCGTCACAGTAGATGTTGAATACCTGGCTCGGTTTAGTCATCCGCATCTCCGGCCTCCGCATCGTCCAGCCACACCCAATCGGCCGCGTCGCGTTCTCGCGCCTCTTGCTGCGCCTTTGCCGCTTCGAACGCCGCCCGGTCGGCCAATTCACAAGCCTCAGCCAACGAAATCAAACGCCCCCCGAAAGGCCCGCGCTTCTGAACCTGGATCGGCAGAGACGCTAACCGTTCATCCGCTGTCATCCGCTGCCTCTGCTTCCAACTCATCCCCCATCCGATACTTGATGTCATAGTTGATGATGAAGTCCAGCTCCTCGTCGGTGAAGCCGTAGTGGCGGGCGAGGATACGATCGATTTCATCAAGAATCGGTTTTGATAGACTCGGGCGAAACTCCTGATATTCGCAATCCTGCCTTGCCCTCACAAATGAGTTGGCGTTGTAGTCGGCCATTAGTCGATCAAAGAGAGGGGACATGGGCGTTAGGATACTGCCGGCCAATGCCCCGATCGGGAACTGCTCGACGTCAGTGCCAGTGATGTTGCGCCCATTTCCAACGCTCACAAACCAGAAGAAGTAGAGTGAGCTATTCAGTGTCGCGCAAATGAACTTGCCCTCATCTCCGTCTCGGAAATAGAGATCTCTGAAATGATGAACTGATCGAGTGCGAGTTGCGCTCTTGAAGTACTGCTCGAAGTCCATGGATCTGATCCAGTACCGAGGGCTACGGTGGTAGTGCGCCAAGAATCCGTGCTGGCCTCCAGAGTAGTAGCTGGCAATACACCGGTTATTGCGGGTCTCGATCTTCGCCAGCACGCCGGCGGCTTCCTTCGTGCCAACCTGGGGGATGCGTTTCAGTCGGTCATGGTTGAAGGATGGATGGTACTGGAGGAGAGCGAACAAGGAGTCGCGTTCTTCGGAATTCCAATGATGATAGCGCGTTGTCCAGACCTGACGTCGCGTTTCTTCTGCATCAACACCCAGGAAGATGCAGAGTCGCTGGTCAACACCATCGAAAAGCTTAGAGGGACGAATCGCATAAGTGCTGCAGAAGGTAGTACTATACCTTCCAAGCAGAAAGTGGCGCAACGAGAACGCATCGTCGAGTCCCAGGACACCCGCCGGTACAATCATCCCGAACCATCCAGAGCGATTCAGCAATTGTCCCGCCCTTTCCATGCAGTAAGCGTAAAGGTTGTCCGCTGGTTCAGAACGATACTTGGCGGGTGGTAGTTTGTATGCTTCTCTGATCAGTCGGTACTCCACATACGGCGGATTCCCGATCACCACATCAAACCCACCGCGCCGCATGATCCCATAGAACTCCACGAACCAATGGAGCGGCCGGTGAGAGACCAGCCAATCCTTGTACATCTTGGGCTTCGCCACATCCACGCCATACTCACGCGCCAGCGCCCGGTTCAACTCGTCATCCAACGCATCCAACCGACGGCGCAGCTCGGCCTTGTCCTCGGCCGTCACTTGGCCGCCCAGCTCGGTCTGCTGCTGGCGGAACAGGCCGAACAGCCGCTCCACAGCGGCGGCCCGTTCCTCAAACCGCTGCAGGGCGTCGGCCTCCTCGGTGAACAGCAGCTTGCCCTGGCCGGTGGCGGTGCTGGTGAGCGCGCGTTCCACCTCGGCGCGCGTGGCGTAGCCCACCAGGGTGTTGCCGGCGCGTATGTTGAAGTCAATGTCGGGCAGCGGCTCGACATCCTCGACGCGTTCCACCTGCGCCACCAGCTTCAGGAACAGCCGCAGTTTGCAGATCTCCACCGCCTCTTCCATGATGTCCACGCCGTACAGGTTGTTGACGACGATGGACTTCAGGATGAAGTAGCGGCGACTCGGGCGCCCGGCGACGCGGGCCAGCAGTTTGCGGAAGTCGGAGTATTTGGCGGGGGATGGGCGACTGGAAGTCGCAGCAACCCCTGCGAAGTCGGCCTGCGCCGACTGGAGTTCAGCCTCCGCAGGGAGGCTTCGCGCCGGTTGCCGCGATTTCAATCGCCCGGCATCATGGTCATCCACGAACGCCTGCATGCGCTCCAGGCAGCCTTCGTACAGCGGCTCCAACACGTTGAGCGCCGCGAACAGGAACGCGCCCGACCCGACCGTGGGATCCAGCACCGTCACCGACTCGATGGCCTTCCAGACTGCCCGCAGCAGCTCCGGCCCCTCGCACTCGGCGATCACGTCCTGGGCGAACTGGCGGATGTCCAGGTTGAGGGTGATGAGGTCGTTGACAGTATGGAGGTTGGAGGTTGGAGATTGGAGGTTGGATTTGACCTCCGCATAACGTTGGCGACGGGCGACCACCTCGCGCCAGATTTCGGTGGGCAGAGCGTACTCGGCCGGCGCGGGGCGGTTCCAGCCATCTCGTTTGGACACGTCCGCCAGGCCGGCGGCGATCTCCGGCGGCAGGGGCAATTCGGCGCCATGACGCAGCGCGGGATAAATGTAGCGGTCGGGGTCAGCCGCCAGCAGCCGCCAGACTGCGTGCTCGCCCTCGAACGCGACGCGGCAGTCGCGCCGCGCGGCGTCCAGCAGATAGGGGATGATGGTGTTCTGGCTGATGTAGCCGGTGATGTCCTCTTTGGTGTAATACGCCCCCATCTGCTTCTGGTTGATATACTTCTCGAAGATGTAACCCAACACGTCGGGGTTGATCTCGTTGTCGGCGCGCAGGGGGCGCTCGTCGAGGTGCCAGTGGTAGGCGTCGAAGAAGGCGAAAAGGCGCTCGAACGCCGCGTCGGGCACCCGGATGGCCTGGCCGTGGGCTGTCTCGATCTGGTGGCGTTCGAAGATGCCGCCGTTCAGGTAGGGCGCCTGGCCCAACAAACGCTTCATCTCCGGGGAGCGATCCTCTTCCCGCCGGGCAAACCCCTCGAAGAAGAGCGGGCAGAGGAAGCCGGTGTAGAAGCGGTCAGCCCCGGCCGCCTGGCTGGCTGCCAGCCGCGTCCGCAGGTAGTCCGGGTCGCCGTCGAGGAAGCCCTTTTTCTGGATGAAGTAGATGAACATCAGCCGGTTGAGCATCACCGAGGCGTACCAGCGCTGCAGGCCCTCGTCGGGGATGCCGGAGATGAATTTGAGGAAGCCGGCGTGCTCGGCCTTGAACCGCTCGTAGAAGCGTTTGGTGACCCGCTCGACATCGAAGCCGGCGCGCACCCGCTCCGCCACCTGCACGATGCCGCCCAGGTCCGCCTCGTCCTCCAGGCTGAAGGCGATGATGTTCAGCTTTTGGATCAGCGCCTCGCCCGTCTGATCGCGAGAGAAAGATTGCTCGCGTGCCGCAGCCGGCTGGCCCGGCGCCCGCTTCACCCACTGCCACACCTGCTGGGCCTCCGCCGCGTCGGTGTAGATGATCAAGTGCTGATTGACCGACTTCGCCACCTGCGTCTCGATCTTCCGGCGCAGCGGGTAGGGCGGGATGCGGCCCGCGGCGTCCGGCGCGCAGCGGAACGCCACCAGCCCGCGCTTGTGCGCCACGGCGCGCAGCCGGAAGTCGTGGCCGTCTACCGGGACGATCAACTCCTGGCGATGGTGTTCCCAGCCCAGCTCCTCGATGAAGAGGGTGCGGAGGTCGAAGGCTTGCAGGTGATGGCGGACGCGGGCGGTGTCAAGCATGTGAGTTCATCCGGTTCTCGGCGGTTGGAAACCGCAGCAACGTCTGCGAAGTCGGCCTGCGCCGACTGAGGGTCAGCCTCCGCAGGGAGGCTTCGCACCGGTTGCCGCGATTTCAATCGCCAGGCATATTGCCCGGCGGTTGGAAACCGCAGCAACGTCTGCGAAGTCGGCCTGCGCCGACTGAGGGTCAGCCTCCGCGGGGAGGCTTCGCGCCGGTTGCCGCGATTTCAATCGCCAGGCATATTGCTCGGCGGTTGGAAACCGCAGCAACGTCTGCGAAGTCGGCATGCGCCGACTGAGGGTCAGCCTCCGCAGGGAGGCTTCGCACCGGTTGCCGCGATTTCAATCGCCAGGCTCAATCGTCGGCTTCGTCTTCCTCAGTCGCCGTCTGTTCCCATTCCTCCCACAGATCGGCGGCCGCGTGATGTTCAGCTTGTCTTTCGATGTATGCTTGTACAGCCGACGCTTCACTCTTGCGGAGTGTGAAAGCGCCGTAGGCTCCTTGCCATTTGAAAAACTGATCTGGCGCGATCTCATGGGTCACGAGGTGCGATGACGCCCCTTTAGCCTCTTTTACGAGCGTAGCTACTGCGACGGTCGTGTGCAAGCGCACCAGCAGATGCACGTGATCGGCGATGCCGCCGATCGCCAATGGAACGCACTTGAATTCTCGGCACTTTGCGGCAATCGCCGCGTAGAGCCGTGGCTTGATTGCTTCGGTAATCAGCGGCAGCCGATCCCAGGTTGCCCAAACGATGTGAAGGTAAAGTTGAGTGTAAGGTGAGCGCATGGTTCTCCTTTTGCAATTCGGCGGTTGGAAACCGCAGCAACGTCTGCGAAGTCGGCCTACGCCGACTCGGGATTCAGCCTGCGTAGGCAGGCTTCGCGCTGGTTGCCGCGATTTCAATCGCCAGGCGCCAGCCCCAACGAGCAGATGATCTGCGGCTCCTGGGCCTGACGTTCATCTTCGACCAGGCACAGGCGGTCCTCTTCACGCAGCGCCACGACCAACTCGGCCAGGTCCTCATCGCTGATGCCAGCGCGCAGTTGGCGGTTCAAGGTATCCGTGGCCGTCTGGCGGAGCGGGTAGCGGTAAATGTCGTCAATCGCCTTGAGCAGCTCGGGATTCTCGAAGAGCGTGCCCTTGATCCGCTCCGCATACCCCTTGAGCCGCGTGAAGGTGCGGAAACGCGCGCCGGATGGCCGACCCAACTGCCCGCCGACCGAGCGTTCTTCGGTGAGGATCAGCTCGGCTCCTCGTTTCACCAGGTCATGGTGCGCTTCGTCGCGCGGCAGCGCCGGGGTGTCAGGCGCGCAGGCGGCTGCTTGCAGGATGGCGAACTGCGACTCAGTGACGCTGCGCCCGTTTCGATCCACCCACACCAGCGCATCGTTCCCCTCGCCGGTGCGCACATAAATTAATACGCCGCTCCCTCCCTGGCCCTCCCCCGCGCCGGGGGAGGGTTGGGTGGGGGTCGCACGGGCCGAATACGCCACCGCCGGCAGCGCGGGGATGACCCGCTGCAGGCTCGGATCGGCCGCCACCGCGTTTTTCCAGATCTGGTAGGCATACGAAGCGAGGTCCACCTCGCCTTCGTCATCGCCGTCCACGTCAAGTGTGCCGGCTTTCTCGCTGTAGAGGTCTGCGATGGCCTGATCGTTGCGGTCATCCTCGAAGAACGCCTCATCCGTGCCGACCACTTCCGCGTTTTCGGTCAACCGCTGCCGCACGCGGGCGCGCAGCCGGATGATGCGCTCCACGCCGTCGGCGGGCAGGAATGAGTAGCACCGGATCTTATCGGCCCGCTGCCCGATGCGGTCGACGCGGCCGGCGCGCTGGATCAGCCGGATGATGGCCCACGGCAGGTCGTAGTTGACCACGATGGCGGCGTCCTGCAGGTTCTGGCCTTCGCTCAGGACGTCCGTGGCGACCACGACCCGCAACTCGTCGGTCGCAGATACCTGGTCGCGTTTCTCGTTGCTCTCCGGGCTGAAACGCCAGGCCGCGTCGGTGGGATCGGGCGAGTCGCCGGTCACGCCCGCCAGCGCGGTCACGCCGCGGCCGCGCAGTTGCGCCTCGAGATAGCGCACGGTGTCGGCGAACTGGGTGAAGACCAGCACCTTGTCCCGCGGGTGCTCCACCGTGAGCAACCGGTGGAGGGCGTTCAGCTTGGCATCGCGAGCCGGGTCCCAATCCGCGCACCCGCACCGCTGCATCACGTCCAACAACGCTTTGGCGTCGGCCGCCAGATCGCGCTTCAGGTGCGCGTTGAACAGGTCGGGACGCAGCCACTTGAAACGGCGTTTGTAAAGGGTCGCATACTCCTGGTACACCTGGGCCGCCCGCTCGCGGTACAGCTTTTCTACATCAGCCTGCGTAGGCAGGCTTCGCGCTGGTTGCAGCGATTTCCAATCGCCCGCCACATCCGATGTGCTACCTTCTTCCTCCCCCTCGTAGTCGAACGCATCCATCACGTCGCCGATGTCCTCATCCTCATCGTGGACGCGGCTGTCCAGCAGCGCCGCGTCCTGCGCGCCGATGGGCAGGGGCAGGCCGTGCTCGATGGCGTGGAGGAAAACGTAGTTGCGCAGGATGTGGCGTTCGACCGACTGGATGAAGACCTGCCCGTTGCTCTCCAGCCGTTTGAACAGGTTCGTGCGACAGAAGCCCATCAGGCGCTTCCCCGCGCGCGAGAGGTCGTCCAACTGCTTCTTCTCGGCCGCGGTCGGCGGCTGGCTCGGCCGGCTAGCGGCGTAGTTGCCCAGCCCATAGCG
>DAOUAT010000384.1:0-9444 GCA_034433275.1 Anaerolineae bacterium | reverse complement strand
ACCATCATCGCGCTGGCGGCGACCTTCTTTGTGGGCGGGCAGCAGATCCGGCGTGTATTCTCGAAAAACAAGGCGCCGCAGGACGAATCGGTCATCTATTGCACCGATGAGGTGTTCCTGGGCACCGGGCGCACGCAGCTGGTGTTCATCGTCCGGGCCTTCTTCCTGCTGTTGGGCATCGAAGGCATCACCAAGTACCTGCTGGGCATCACCCCGGCCGATGCCATCGGCCGCTACTATCCGCTGATCGCGTACCTGGGGCTGGTCATCGCGGCAATCCTGATTGATAACCGCGCGGTCATTGATGACAAGCGAGCGTACCTGCGCCGGGGGCTGGTGGAAATCGTGGGGTTGGTCGTGGTGCTGATCGCCGCGTACTACCTGTCGGCCTGGGTTCGCCCGCTCATCTCGCTGCCGCAGATCTTCTTCGTGATGATCCTCTCGTCCGGATTGGGAATGCTGTTTTATCGCCTCCACCACGGCCCCGCGTTTCGCTGCCTGCTGTTCGCCGGCATCCCCATCATCCTGGCAGCCAACTTCCTGGTGGGCGGATCGCTGATCAGCGGCACACTGGCGATCCCCGGGATCGCGTCCACCCTGATGTACGGCTTTTTCGGGCAGATTTTGTGGATGTTTGGCGGCATCTCGCTGCTGATGCTGTTCGCCCGCACGTCCGCCATCCGCAACCTGGCGCCGGGGATGGCGGGCGCGCTCTCCCACGCGGGGCTGACCGGCGCATGTACGGCCGGCGATTTCGGCGAAGAGGCCGCCCACCGCGCGCCGGTGATGATCAACATCCCCTTCTTCGGGCACATCTTCGTCTTCTCGCTGCTGGCCCTCAGCATCGAACGCGGCGGGCTGTTGGTGGCGCCGGTGGCAGTGGTGGGCGCAATCGGTCTGGCGCTGGCATTGTTGGCGTTCCGCACCATCCGTCAAGCCGCAGGCCGAGAGCGCCAGGAGGTGACGGGGTTGATGCTCTTCTCGCTGGGCTGGCAGCTCACCGCGGTGTTCCTGGGCCTGCTGCTGTTGTCGGGCCAGCCGCTGGCCTATGCTGGCCTGGCTAAGAGCGCGGCCCTCTCGCATTTCGGCCTGTTCGCAGCCATCCAGGGGGGCATGTTCGGCTCAGAGGTGTCAGAGTTGATCGCCTTCGTCTTTGCCATGCCGTTCCTGGTACACCCGCTGGTCTTCTTCCTGTTCGGCCGCGCCATGGAGCGGGGCGGCGAGATGCCGCGGCTGCCAGTGTATATCCTGGCGCTCGTCGGCCTGGCGGGGGTGCTGTTTGGGCTGTTCGTGATGTAGGTTGGATACACTACCCCAGATTTGACAGAGCCCTCCAGATTGGGTAAGCTTAACTCCTGTTGGGGAGTAGCTACCTCTGCTGATTCAGAGAGGCGAACAGTCGTCAAGACGGAGCTTGCGCTCCCGGCTGTTCTAAGTGTTTCGACACGATAAGCGAGACCACCACGATGAAGCGTCGTGGGGTCTCGCTTTTTGTTTTTCCAGGACTCCGATCCCCGGAAGGCTCGTGACCGCCCAGGACAACCCATCATCACTGGTCCTAAAGGAGTAAATGCATGCATCCACAATCCGCCTGGCATGTCCTTTCATCTGAACAGGTTTTCGCTCAACTGAATGCCGGCCCGACCGGGTTGACCGGCGCAGAAGCAGCGCGACGGCTGGCCGAATACGGTCCCAACGAGCTGCAAGCAAGCGGTCGCGTTTCGCCGTGGGCCGTGCTGCTCAGCCAGTTCAAGAATATCCTGATCGTGATTTTGCTCATCGCCACGGCGCTCTCGGCCGTTCTCGGTCACGGTGTCGAGGCCATTGCGATCGCCGTCATCGTGCTGCTGGCCGTGTTGTTGGGCTTTGTGCAGGAATACCGCGCCGAGCGGGCCATCGAAGCGTTGCGGAGAATGGCTGCGCTGACCGCAACCGTGATCCGCGATGGCGAGGAGATGGAGATCCCCGCGCGTGATCTGGCGCCGGGCGATATCATCCTCCTGCGCGCGGGCGACGTGGTGCCGGCAGATGCGCGCCTGGTGGAAGCAGTCAACCTGCAAGTCGAGGAGGCCGCGCTCACCGGAGAATCGGTCCCGGTGGAGAAGCACACGACGTCGCTGACCAACGGGCAATTGGCGCTGGGCGACCGCAAGAACCTGGTCTACTCCGGCACGGTGGCCACCTATGGCCGCGGCCTGGGGGTGGTGGTCGCCACCGGCATGAACACCGAGTTCGGCAAGATCACCGGCATGTTGCAGTCGGTTGAGACCGGCCAGACGCCGCTGCAAGAGAACCTCCACCGCATGGGCAAGACGCTGGCCAAAGCCGCGCTGGTCATCGTCGCGCTGATCGTCGTGCTGGGCCTGGTGCGCGGCCAGCCCTTCATCGAGATGTTTATCTTCGGCATCGCGCTGGCCGTTGCCGTCGTCCCGGAGGCGCTGCCGGCCGTGGTGACCATTTCGCTGGCTCTGGGCGTCCAGCGCATGGTGAAGCGCCATGCCCTGGTGCGCCGTCTGCCGTTCGTGGAGGCCCTGGGCAGCACCTCGGTGATCTGCTCTGACAAGACCGGTACGTTGACGCGGGATGAGATGACCGTCCGCCAGATTTTTGTCGCCGGGCAGCGAGTGGAGGTTTCCGGCGCGGGCTATGCGCCGGAAGGTTCGTTCGTTCAAAATGGGGCGCCTATCACCCCGGCCGGGCCGCTGCTTGAGCTGCTGCGCGGGGCGGCCCTGGATTCTGATGCCCGACTGATCGCAAAGGATGGTCACTGGGATATCAAGGGCGATCCGACCGAGGGCGCGCTGGTGGTGGCTGCGGCCAAGGCCGGGTTGCAGCGAGCTGAGCTTGAGGCGCAATTCCCCCGGGTGAACGAAATCCCCTTCACCTCCGAGACCAAACGGATGACGACCTTGCACGCGTCCGGCAACGGCGCGGTGGCCTATACCAAGGGCGCGGCCGAGGTCATCCTCGACGGGTGTACGCACTGGTTGACCGCGGACGGCGCCCGCCTGCTGGATTCGACGACCCGCGAGATGATCCTGGAACAGGGGCGGCAGATGGCCAGCCAGGCGTTGCGCGTGTTGGGCATCGCCACCAAGCCGGGCGCGTCCATGGAAAATGCCGAGCGCGAGATGACCTTCCTGGGCCTGGTGGGGATGATTGACCCGCCCCGCGCCGAGGCGAAGGCGGCCATTCAGACGTGCGAGTCGGCCGGCATCAAGGTCGCGATGATCACCGGGGACCATCCGCTGACCGCGCAGGCGGTGGCCCAGGAGTTGGGCTTGCTCAAGACCGGCCGCAGCGTGACCGGCGCGGAACTGGAGGCCCTGAGCGACGCCGAATTCAAGCGCCAGGTGCAAGATATCGAAGTGTACGCGCGCGTTTCGCCCGCCCATAAGCTACGCGTGGTGACCGCCTTGCAGGAGCATGGGCACATCGTCGCCATGACCGGCGACGGGGTGAACGATGCGCCGGCGCTTAAGAAGGCGGACGTCGGCATCGCGATGGGGATCACCGGGACGGACGTCAGCAAGGAAGCTGCAGCCATGACCCTCACCGACGACAACTTCGCCTCCATCGTCGCGGCGGTGGAAGAGGGGCGCGGCATATTCGGCAACATCAAGAAGTACCTGATGTATCTGCTGTCGTCGAACATCGGCGAGATCGGCCTGATGGCCGGCGCCACCCTAATCGGCCTGCCCTTACCGTTGACGGCCGTGCAGATCCTCTATGTCAATCTTGCCACCGACGGCCTGCCCGCTTTGGCGCTCTCGGTAGACCCGCCGGAGAAGGATCTGATGCGCCGCAATCCGCGCGACCCGCGTAAGGGCATCTTCACCCGGTCAGTGGTGACGCTGATGGCTACGGGCGGGCTATGGTCGGCCATCGCCAACCTGAGCCTGTTTGCTTGGGCATCGAGCTCGGGGCGCAGCCTTGCGGAGGCCATGACGATGACTTTCGTCTCGCTCGTGCTCATCCAATTCTTCAAGGCGTTCAATTATCGTTCCGATCACAATTCGGTGTTCGATCGGCCCTTTGCCAATAAGTGGTTGAACCTGGCTATCGTCTGGGAGCTGCTGCTGCTCGGCTTGATCATCTATATGCCGTTCCTGCACGACGCGTTCGGCACCTACTATCTGCCGTTGGAGGATTGGTTGATCGCTTTGGCTGTCGCTATCACGGTGATGCCGGTGTTGGAGCTGGCGAAGTGGATGGTGCGGCGGGGCTGGTTCGGCAAGATGGGTTGAGCGATTGCTCGTAATCGCGCCTATCCTCAAGTGGATTTATCGGAGCTGTTTGCCGAATACCAGCAGCGCGCGCAAGGGCTGGTGGTGTTCACCGTAGGAGACAGCGACATCTTGTATGGCAGAAAAGGCACGCCCATGAGTCATTTCAAGCCCTATCCGGTCAAATGGTATCATGGCCTCATTCAACTTACGAAGAGATCGCCCAGGCCAGCGCCAACACCGCCAGCCCTGCGCCGTCGAACGCGATGAAGCGGGTCACGCTGGCTGCGGCGGCCGGGTGCTGGCCGCCCAACGACCACAGGATGAAGCTCTCCCCGATCAAGCCGATGGCCTGCATCGCGACCGCCTGGTAGAGCGAGACGCGGTGGCGGACCGGATGCCACAGCGCGACCGCATAAGGCACGTTCCACATCAGGAACAGCACGCCCAGCCCGCGCACCATGGCCGCGCCCGGCGCGCCGCTCAACTCGAAGCCGGACGCATAAGTGGCTGGCGCCAGCAAAAACGCCACCGCGGCCTGCACGTTCCAGCCGAACACCAGACCGATCAACACGCGGGCGAGCCACAGACGCATGCGATCACGATCCATCATGCCACCTCACAACGCGTTCACCCTTCCCACAGGAAAGTTTGAGCCGATTTTCCTGCTTGACAAAGCAGCTCGATCCTGATATTGTATGCTCAATGATAGCACTATACGAAGACACTCTGTCAAGCGCGTCGGCTACCTGACTTCATGCGGAGGCGCCCATGACCCCCGAACAGCTCGATCTCTTTCCCAACGGCCGTCCCGGCCGCGCGGCCGCAGCCGAAGAGCCACGACCGCAGGCGTCCGCGCCGGTTAACCTGACCGCTGATTCATCCCTGACCGCTGCGTTCACCGCCTTTCACGGTCACATGATCCGCCAGGGCTTCTCCGATAATACGGTGAAGGCTTTCCAGGCCGACCTGCGCCTGCTCACTAAATATATGGCAGCCAACCGGGGCCTGGGCAGCGTGGCCCAGGCCGACCTGGAGGGATTCCTGGCCTGGATGCGCTCAGACCGTGGCGTGCCGTGCAGTCCGAAATCGTACGCGCGACGGCTCACCACGCTGAAAGTGTTTTTCGGCTGGCTGGCCGAGTCAGAAATCATCCCCACCGACCCGGCCGCGCCGCTGATCCACGAGCACCCCACCACCCCGCTGCCGGAACTGTTATACGACGACCAGGTCGCGGCGCTGCAGCGCGCCACGCGCGATCTGCTGTGGGCGCCCAAGCCGGATGCGCGACCACATCTGCTGGTGACGCTGGTGCTGCAAACGGGGATCAAAAAGGGCGAGTGCATGGAGATCAAACTGGAGCACATTGACCTCTCCAACCCGCAGGCGCCGGTGCTGTACGTGCGCTATCCTGACCCGCGCAAGACCCTGAAAGAACGCAAGTTGGCCCTGGGACCCACCTTCACCCCCGTGTACCGGCAGTACGTGCGCGAGTATCAGCCCAAGGAGCACCTGTTCGAGTGCACCGCGCGCAACCTGGAATACGTGTTGGAGGATGCCGCAGCCCAGGCCGGCATTAAGGGAGGGGTGTCGTTCGAGCAATTGCGCTGGACGGCAGCAGTGCGCGACTATCGCAACGGCATGCCCGCGGATCAGCTCCGGCAGAAACTGGGCCTCTCCATGATCACCTGGCGGGAGACGCTGCCCAAGATCCAGAAGCTCGCGCGCCCCGCGCTGTGACCTCTATCCCCCGCTGCTCCCCAACGGCAGCAGTTGGCGGATGAGGGCCTGGTACTGTTCATTGGTTGCCAGGTAACCGCCCGACCAGCCGCCCACGGCATACACCATGTTGTCCAGCGCAACCACGCCCAGGTTGCGCCATTCCCCCACCAACGGCGTGCCGATGCGCGACCAGGCATCCAACTGGGTGTCGTACTGCTCGCTGAATTGCAGCGCCGACCCCCAGCCGCCCCCGACCACGTACAGCCGGCGACCGATCGCGGTCATGCCCAGGCCCGCGCGCGGCTGCCCCATGGGTGAGCGTTCCGTCCATGGGCCGGCCGCCGCACCCTCCCCGGCCGGATCGTAGGCCAGCACCGCCGCCAGCTCCCGCCGGCCATCATGGCCGCCGGCCACGTAGAGTGTTTTCTCGACGGCGCCGGCCGCCAGGAACGCGCGCGGGGACGGCAGCGGAGTGAGGTCAGTCCAGCTGTCCCCCACAGGATCGTAAACGTAGGCCTCCGCGCGGTAACGCTCGCCATCCCAGCCACCGAACAGATAGAGCTTGCCTTCGAACGCCGTCAGCCCATAGCCCGCGATCGGCGCCGGCAACGGCGCGCGCGCCTCCCAAGCTGCCGCCTGGAGATCGTAGGCTTCCAGCAGGTTGGTCACGCCACCGGTCGCGGTGGATCCGCCGGGCACGTAGATGTGATCGCCCACCAGCGCCGCGGCAACGTTGGCGACCGCCGTTGGCTTGTCCGGACCAGAGAGCCAGCCGTTGCTCTGCGGATCGAAGATGTCCAGTGCGGACGACACGCCCTGCACCGTCTCACCGCCGATAGCATACAGTTTGCGGCCGTCGGAAACCAGGGCCAGGCGGCTGCGCGCGGCCGAAAGGGGTGCGCGAGCCCGCCAACGGTTGACCTCGGCACGAGGGGGCGAGGCGACCTGGGCCAAGTTGGCATCGGTGAACAGCGTGGGGGAGGCCGCGGCCTGCTGGCCCGTGCGCCAGCCCGGCAAGATCGCGGCCAACACCGCGATCAGCAGGGCCGCGACCATGTACAAGTATTGCCAGGGGCGCAGCGGCGGCCGCGCCGGGACAGGCGGCACCACCACGATGGGCACGGCAGGAGTTGCCGCAGCAACAGCCTGCTCGGCCGGCGGCAGCAGCGTCGCCGTCGCCACCGGCACCCACCCCCGGCGCACCGCAACCATGGTCGCCTCGGTGCGCGACTGCACCTCCAGCTTCTCGAAGATGTTGCGGAGATGCACCTTGACCGTGTTGGGGCTGATCACCAGGGCGCGCGCGATCTGCTGGTTGGTCGCACCAGTTGCCACCAGCTTCAACACGTCCAGCTCACGCTCGCTCAGGGGGCCGAGATCGTCCATAAGGTTGAGGTTAAGGTTAAGGCTAAGGTTGAGGTTAAGGTTGAGCGCTCACCGTAAGTCTCAGCCTTAACCTTAGCCTGACTCACGATGCCCACTTCACCAGGTGCGCGGCGAACGGGTTCGGCAGATCGGCATGATGGGGCCGCACGCGCACGCCGTAGGCGAAGGCGCCGCTCTCGGGCGCCTCGAACGCGGCCTCGTAGCGGTGTTCGCCGCCATCGCCGCCGGTCCGGCGCATGGGCAGGGCCGTGGCGCTCACCAGGCGGCCGTCCCGCTCGGCGCCGCACACCAGCTCCACGGCCAGGTCATCGGGGTTCAAGGAACCCGCCTGCAGGGTGGCCCGCACGGTCAGGGGGTTGCCCATGACCATCTCGCCCCGCGCCGGGCCGCTGGCGCGCACGGTCACCTGCGGCCAGCCGGCCTGTACGCGCGCCTCCCAGGTCATCAGCGCCTGCGCGTGCGCGTAGGTATCCGCGGCCACCCGGCGACCCAACGCGCCGGCCGGCAGATAGAACTTGGTCACGTACTCCTTCAACATGCGGTCGAAGCTGTAGTCGGGTGCGACGGTGGCCATGGACGCGCGCATCACCGCCAGCCAGCCGTGGGGGATGCCCTCGTCCCGCCGGTAGAAGAGCGGCACGATCTCGTTTTCCAGGGTGGCGTAGAGAGAGAGAGAGTCGGCCTCGTCTTGGCTGGCCTCGCTGGCATACTCCCGCTCCGCGCCGATGGCCCACCCGTTACTGCCGTCGTAGCCTTCGCTCCACCAGCCGTCCAACACGCTGAAGTTGGGCACACCGTTCAGGCCGGCCTTCTCGCCGCTGGTGCCGCTGGCCTCCAACGGCCGCCGGGGGTTGTTCAGCCACATGTCCACGCCCGCGACCAGGTGGCGGGCGATGTTGGCGTCGTAATCCTCCACAAACAGGATCTTGCCCGCGAAGCCCGGCTGCTTGCTGAGCTGGTACACCTGCTGGATGAACGCCTTGCCCGGCTCGTCGGCCGGGTGCGCCTTGCCCGAGAAGATGATCTGCACCGGCCGATCCGGGTCGTTCAGCAGCCGCTTCAGCCGCTCCTGATCCCGGAAGATCAAGGTGGCGCGCTTGTAGGTGGCAAAGCGCCGGGCGAAGCCGATGGTGAACGCCGCCGGGTCGAACGCTTTGGCGGCTGCGTTCACCTCGGCCGGCCCCGCGCCGATGCGCATGAGCTGGGCCACGATCCGCTGGCGCACCAGGGCCAGCATCTCGTTCTTGGCGAGGTTGTGCTGCGCCCACAGCTCGGCGTCGGGGATGTCGGCCACTTTGGCCCAGGTCGCGCGGTCGTCAATCGCAGCGCGCCAGGTCGCGCCCAGGTAACGATCCAACAGCGCGGTCAGGCCGGGATGGGCCCAGGTGTCGGTGTGTACGCCGTTGGTGACGTAGTCAATGGGGATCTCCGGGTCGGGCGTCTCGGGCCAGAGGCTGCGCCACATGCGCCGCGAGACCTCGCCGTGCAGCCGGCTGACGCCGTTGGCCAGGCCGGCCGTGCGCAGCGCTAGAACCGTCATGCTGAACTGCGGCCCCCAGGCGTAATCGAAGCGGCCCAACGCCAGGAACCGCTCGCGATCCAGCCCCATGCGGCCCCAGAAATCGCCGAAGAAGCGATCCATCAGGTCAAACGCAAACGAATCGTTGCCGGCCGGCACGGGGGTGTGCGTGGTGAACAGCGCATCGCTGCGCGCCGCCCACAGTGCGGCCTGGAACGGCAGCTTGTCCTCCTGGACGTACTCCCGGATGCGCTCCAGCTGCAAAAACGCAGCATGTCCTTCGTTCATGTGCCACACCGCCGGCTTCAGGCCCAGCGCGCGCACGCCGCCGATGCCCAGCACCACCTCTTGCGAGATGCGGATCAGCGTATCGCCGCCATAGAGCCTGGCCGACAGCTCGCGATCGGCCGGCGCGTTCTGCTCCAGGTCGGTGTCCATCAGATAGATCGGAATGCGGCCCACCTGAATGCACCAGACCTTGGCGAACACCTTGCGGCCTGGCAGGTCCACCGAGATGACCACCTGCTGGCCGTCCGGCCCCAGCGCCGGGGTCGCGGGCGCCTCGGCGAACTCTAGCTTCTCGTAGATCGC
>DAOUAT010000383.1:0-1529 GCA_034433275.1 Anaerolineae bacterium | reverse complement strand
TGGCGGCAGCATGGATCCGGGCGAGGGTGTGGTGGCGACCGCGCTGCGCGAGGCGCAGGAAGAGCTGGGGGTTGACCCGGCGCGCGTCGAGGTGTTGGGGCAGCTTTCGCCGCTCTACATCCCACCCAGCGGCTTCTGCATCTACCCGGTGGTCGCGTTCACAGCCGAGCGGCCGGCTTTCGCCCCCAGCCCCGACGAGGTGGCCGAGGTGCTGGAGGTTTCGCTGGCGCACCTGCTGGACCCGGCGACCCGCGGCGAGGAGGTCTGGCCCATCCGGGGAGCGGACGTGCGCGTGCCGTTCTACCGGGTCGGCCACCACAAGATCTGGGGCGCAACCGCGATGGTGCTGTGTGAGCTGTTGGCGTTGTTAGCATAGAAACCAGGTTTCTCCGAGAAACCTGGTTTCTGCCCCTGACGAGGAGGTTATTGCATGAAAACGATCCGTTACCACGAATTCGGCGGCCCCGAAGTGCTGAAGCTGGAAGAGCTTCCCCTGCCAAACCTCGGCCCCGGCCAGGCGCTGGTCAAGGTCGCGGCCGCGGGCGTCAATTTCATTGACATTTATCAGCGACTCGGCTGGTACAAGGTTCCCCTGCCGGCTATCCCCGGCGGCGAGGGCGCGGGCGTGGTCGAGGCGGTCGGCCCCGGCGTGACCGGGGTCGCCCCCGGCGACCGCGTCGCCTGGTTCGGCGCGTCCGCCTGCTACGCTGAGTACGCGGCGGTCCCGGCCGACAAGCTGGCGCCGCTGCCCGATGCCCTGAGCTTCGCGCAGGGCGCCGCGGCCATGGTGCAGGGGGTCACGGCCTACGTGCTGAGCCACGTCACTTATCCGCTGAAACCGGGCGACCGCTGCCTGGTGCATGCGGCCGCGGGCGGCGTGGGCCTGCTGCTGTGCCAGATGGCGAAAGCGGCCGGCGCGACCGTGATCGGCACCACTTCGACGGCGGACAAAGCCGCGCTTGCGCGCGCCGCGGGCGCGGACGAGGTGATCCTGTACACCGAAACCGACTTTCTGGATGAGGTCAAACGCCTCACCGGCGGCGCGGGCGTACACGTGGTCTACGACTCGGTGGGGAAGGACACCTTCGACCGCAGCCTGGAGTGCCTGGCCCCGTTGGGGATGCTGGTCAGCTTCGGCCAGTCCAGCGGCTTCCCTGCCCCACTGGACATCCAACGGCTGGGGGGGATGCGCTCGACCTTCGTCACCCGGCCCGCGGTGTTCGCGTACGTGGCCGACCGCGCAAAGTACCTGGCTTACGCCCGCGCGGTGTTCGACATGGCTGCGGCCGGCGCGCTCACTTTGCGCATCGGCGGCGTCTACCCGCTCGCCCAGGCCGCCGAGGCGCACAGCGCGCTCGCGGGGCGCGGGACGACGGGGAAGCTGGTTTTGACGACGTAAAGATCGAAGTGTCCGGAGTCGAGGCTTCAGCCGGTCTGGTGGTTTTGAGAGACACCGGCTGAAGCCTCGACTCCGGACACTTCGATCTTTACGTCGTCAAAACCAGCTTCCCCGTCGTCCCGCGCCCCGC
>DAOUAT010000382.1:0-2469 GCA_034433275.1 Anaerolineae bacterium | reverse complement strand
GCCACGACATCGGGGGCCTCCTGAGTCGTTAGTGGTGAATCCCTGCATCAACGCGCACGGCGGTAATCCGGGTCAGATCGCAAGAACCGAAACTTGGCAAGTTGGGGCAGAATTTGCTGGATGCCCTCGAGCACGGCGCGATCCGGGCGCGGATGGCACGCGATATCGGTTTCCAGCCGTTCGGTCAGCCAGGCATCCAGCCCCGGCAGCCTGGCCGTGCCGCCTGACAAGAGCACAGGATGTCGTTCCGCAGGTCGCCGCACGTCATCGGGCAGTTCTCGGAGAAACCAATGGATCTCCTCCCACAGTGCGGTCAAGCCATGTTCGAGGGCCTCGTTAACCACGGGAGCAGCTTGATCGAGGTCGAGTTCTGCGCCCTCACAATCGCGCAAGGAGTTCCCTGGGTCGGCGGGCGGCCTGGCGCCGGCCAATGTGCCCACGGCGTGCTTCAGCTCGCGACAGGTGAGCAGGTCAACGCGGCGATCAAGGCGCTCCCAAAGGCGGCGGTGGATGGCGATGTCCAGGGAATTTCCAGCCAGTGGCAACATCCTGACGTGCGCCAGGCCGCCATCCACAACCACGCCGATCGTCGTGGCGCCGGCGCCGATCTGCAGCAACAGCCGCGGCTTCTCTGTTTCAGCAACACCGACGCCGGCTGCAACGGCCAGTAGATCCTCGATCAGGTAGACTCGATGTGCGCCCAGCCCCGCCAACGCGCAGTCATACATCGCACGTTTTGCCACTTCAGAACTGCCGGCAGCGATCGAGGCAATCACGATTGGTTTGAGAAGTGACATTCCAGTTAGGCGGCCATAGTAGTGTAGGCTTGCCTCGCACGCGATATAGTCATGAATCATGCCGGCAACCGGCCACACAAGCTCCAGTTCCTCCGGCGGCATCTCACGGCTGGCCTCCAAAGCATAGGCGCCGAGAGCTAACACGTTCTGGCCGCGGTCAGAACCACGACGACGACTCAACGCCGCGACGTTCGGATGGTCTTCGATGGCGGGTTTGCCTGCCCGGTGCAGCCGGAGTCGATAGCTCCCGCAATCCAGGCCAAGCCGCGGGCGAATGTTTAGCAAGGGTCTTCTCCTATCAGTTGAGATATGCGCTACGAATTTGTCGTGTTCGTAGCTACGCGGCGACCTCCCACGCCTGCCGCAGCCAGCCGGCCACCTCATCGTCAAGCTCCGCGACAGCACGCAGCTCCAGGTGGTGAGTGAAGCGCCCCGGGGCCGGCTCGACGATCTGCTTCCAGCGCGACGAGCCGTCGCGCCAGGGGAACGCCAGGGTGAGCACCAGCGGCGCGTGTCCCCCGCGCAGATACCTGTCCGGTATCCACGCCCACGCGAACGCCTTGCGCCGCCGAAACGCCACCTGGCTCCTGGTCACGCGCAGCTCCGCCGCGCCGAGCGCGGCCACGGCGGGGTGCAGCGCATCGATAAGCCGTCGCGCTTCCGGGAACCCGGCGAAGAATTCATCCAGTGTCATGTGCCGGCTCGTGGTTACCCCACTGAAAACGAGCGCCGTAATGTAGCGCAAGATGCCATCTTGCGCTGCGCGTTTTCATCCGCCAGTGATGGGCCGACGGCTAATCGAATCGCCGATTCTCATCATTGCGCGGCAAACGTCCTGATCTGCTCGGCGTGCTTGTGTTCGTCGCGCGCCTCCACGGTGAGCAGCATGGCGATCGTCACACGGCGACCCCTGGCCGAGCGGACGCCGTAGTCGCGGCCGAGGTCTTCAGCGGGAAGGGCTTCCAGCGCCTCAACCAGCGCGTGATGCGATGAGCGGGCGGCCGAGACGGTTTGTTCCAGGGTCGCCTGCTGGTGGCGCGCCACCAGCCCCGCGTTGAACGTGCGCCAATCGGGATCGTAGGCAGCGTAAAACGCGGGCAGGCGCTTGCCGCGAATCGCCTCGATTGCCTCCCGGTTGGCGAGATCCCAGCCGATCAGGTGCGCCACGATATCGTGGGCCGACCAGACGCCCAGAAACGGGATGTCCTGGGCGGCCGGCGGCAGCGCCAGGGCCGCCTGGAGCACCGCGGCGCGCGCTGCAATCAGATCGGCGCTGAGCTGTTCTTTCCTGGCTTCGGGAGTGCGCTTCATGGCGCTCACCTCCGCGTTCATCCCCCATCGAAGCGTGCGCGCAACTTCTTCAAGGCCCGCGCCGTTCCCGCTCGAATGGCCGGCGCCAGGAGCTGCCTGTCCAGCAGCGCGCCGACCGCGCCCCATTGGACCTCATAGATGTGGCCCATGAATTCACGCTTTTCAGTTCGAGAACTAACGCCGCCCGAGGGCCTTGTTTTCGGCGAAGGACAGGGTCATGCCTCTCTGGGACGCAGGTCTCCTCCGTTGGCGTGACGCTTGGCGGCGATGCAGAATCAGGGCTGCTGACTTCATTGTATGCGATCAAGGGCGCTTGTCAACCACGGCTTCAAAAAGAGTCTGGGTGGCGGCACAGCCGCCC
>DAOUAT010000381.1:0-7410 GCA_034433275.1 Anaerolineae bacterium | reverse complement strand
CCGAGGCGGAGGAGCGCATCTCGGTGGCCACCGCGGGCCAGCTCATGTGGTGGCGCTTCCGCAAACACCGCCTCGCCATGATCAGCGCCGTGGTCCTGATCCTGTTCTACCTGGTCGCCGTCTTCGCACCCTTCCTGGCCTACGCCGACCCGGAGCTCTCGGAGGCGCAGCGCGGCCTGATGCCGCCCCAGCCGATCCACTGGTTCAGGGATGGTAAGCTCGACCCGCACGTCTACGCCGTGTCGGGCGCGCGCGACCCGGTGACGTTCAAACGCGTCTATAAGACCGACCCGAACACCCAGTACAGCGTCCGCCTCTTCATCAAAGGCTTTTCCTATAAGCTGCTGGGCTTCATCCCCCTGGATGTACACCTGCTGGGCGTGGAAGGCCGCCGGGCGGAGGAAACCCTGTTCATTCTGGGCACCGACCTGAACGGTCGCGACCTGTGGTCCCGCCTGATATTCGCCACGCAGATGTCGCTGGTCATCGGCCTGGCTGCGGTTGCGATCAGCCTGTTCCTGGGAGTGCTCTTGGGCGGCATCTCCGGCTATTTCAGCGGCACGATAGATACGGTGATCCAGCGCGTCATCGAAATCCTGCGCTCGATCCCCACCATACCGCTGTGGATGGGCCTGGCCGCCGCGCTGCCGCGGGAATGGACCGTACAACAGATTTACCTGGCGATCACGCTGATCATCTCGTTGCTGGGCTGGACCGAGTTGGCGCGTGTGGTGCGCGGCCGCTTTCTCACCCTGCGCGAGGAAGATTTCATCACGGCGGCGGAGCTGGCAGGCTGCGGCCGGATGCGCATCATCTTCCGTCACATGGTGCCATCTTTCCTCAGCCACATCATCGCGGCCACCACGCTGGCCATCCCGGCGATGATCATCAGCGAGACATCCCTCAGCTTCCTGGGGCTGGGCCTGCGGCCGCCGGCCATCTCGTGGGGCGTGCTGCTGGAACAGGCGCAAAACATCCAGGCGCTGGCGATCTCGCCGTGGTTGCTGATTCCGGTGATCCCGGTGGTGTTTGCCGTGCTGGCCTTCAACTTCGTCGGCGACGGCCTGCGCGACGCGGCCGACCCGTATGGATGATCCGTTGATCCGCCGATTCGTGTGATGGATAATTGCCGATGGCTATACAAGACACCCGCACACCGTTACTGGATGTACACGACCTGAAGACCTATTTCTTTCCGGATGAAGGCATCGTCAAGGCCGTGGACGGCGCTTCGTTCGCGATCGCCCAGGGCGAAACCTTGGGCATCGTCGGCGAATCCGGCTGCGGCAAGAGCGTCACCGCGCGCTCGATCTTGCGCATCATCGAGGAGCCGGGGCGGATCGTGGCGGGGCGGATCCTGTGGCACGACGCGCAAGGCGACGCCACCGACCTGACCACGCTCCACCCCGACGGCCCGGAGATGCGCGGGCTGCGCGGCCGCGAGATCGGCCTGGTGTTTCAGGAGCCGATGACCTCCTTCAGCCCGGTACACACCGTCGGCAACCAGATCATCGAAACCGTGCAGCTTCACATGGGCGTTTCCAAGCGCGAGGCGCGACGACGCGCCATTGATGCGTTGAACCAGGTGGGCATCCCCAAGCCGGAGCGGCGCATTGACGATTACGCGTTCCAGCTATCGGGCGGCCTGCGCCAGCGCGCCATGATCGCGGTGGCGCTGTCGTGCGATCCCCGGCTGCTCATCGCGGACGAACCCACGACTGCGCTGGACGTCACCACCCAGGCCCAGATCCTCGACCTGCTGCGCGACCTCCAGCAGCAGCGAGACATGGCAATCATGCTGATCACCCATAACCTGGGCGTGGTGGCCGAGATGTGTGACAATGTGGTGGTGATGTACCTGGGTCGCGTGGTCGAGGTGGGCACGGTGGACGCCATCTTCCACAACCCGAAGCATCCCTACACCCGCGCGCTACTGCGCTCCATCCCCAGCATCGAGGGCGCAACGCGCGTCAAGTTGCACACCATCAGCGGCTCGATCCCGCATCCTTACAACCGGCCCGCCGGCTGCCCCTTCCACCCCCGCTGCCCCGAACGCATCCGCGGGGTCTGCGAGGCGTCGGAGCCCGCCCTGCGCGATTTGGGAGATGGCGGATCGGTGAGCTGCTTCTTGTATGAGGGAGCTTGATAGCAATCCCAATCAATGGAGTTATCGTGAGGCAAGAAGACTCCCTTCTTCTCGAAATCCGCAACCTGCAGAAGTTCTTCCCCATCCGCAAGGGGTTCCTCCAGCGCGTCGTGGGCCAGGTGCGGGCGGTGGATGATGTCTCGTTCTTCATCCGTCAGGGCGAGACGCTGTCGCTGGTGGGCGAGAGCGGCTGCGGCAAAACGACCACTTCGCGCTGCATCCTGCGCGCGGTCCGCCCCACCGCGGGCCAGATCCTGTTCCGCAGCGAAGGGGGACAGGTGGTGGATGTGGCGGCCTTGTCGCAAACCGAAATGAAGCCGCTGCGCCGCCAGATGCAGATGATCTTCCAGGACCCGTTCTCCTCCCTCAATCCGCGCATGACGCTGCTGGACATCGTGGGCGAGCCGCTCCAGGTGAATGGCGTGACCGATCGCGCGGAGCGCACCGAGCGCGTGGCCGAGTTACTGAAGCTGGTGGGCATGCGGCCAGAGTACATGCGCCGCTTCCCCCACGCGTTCAGCGGCGGCCAGCGGCAGCGCATCGGCATCGCCCGCGCCCTGGCGCTGCGCCCGCGCCTGGTGGTGGCCGACGAGCCGGTCTCCGCGCTGGATGTCTCCGTGCAGGCGCAGATCTTGAACCTGCTGCTGGAACTTCAAGAGGGGCTGGGGCTGACCTACCTCTTCGTGGCGCACGACCTGAGCGTGGTCAAGCACATCAGCGAACGCATCGCGGTGATGTACGTGGGCCGGCTGGTGGAGATGGCCCCCACCCACGACCTGTTTTACGCACCCAAGCATCCCTACACCGAGGCGCTGCTCTCGGCCGTGCCCAAGCCGGACCCGCGGCTGCGCTCCAAGCGCATCGTGCTGGAGGGCAGCGTGGCCGATCCCGCCAACCCGCCGCCCGGCTGCTATTTCCACCCGCGCTGCCGCTACGCGGTCGAGCGCTGCAAGCAGGAGACCCCCGGACTGACGGAGCTGCTGCCCAACCACTATGTCGCCTGCCATCGCGCGGCCGAGTTGAGTCTGGCCGGGGTGCTGAAATGAAAATCAACACCGCCCTTCAGAAAGTGCGCCGGGGCGAGCCGGCCCTGGGCTACGCCGCCAAGCTCGGCTCGCCGGTCGCGGCCGAGTTCCTCAGCAATTGCGGCGCCGACTTCGTCTCGCTGGACAGCCAGCACGGCTCCTGGGGCCCCGATTTGCTGGTCGCCGGCCTCACAGCCATTTGCGCCGGGCCGGCGACCCCGATGGCGCGCGTGCTGAACAACCAGTATCACCTGATGGCCCAACTGCTGGACGCCGGGGTGCTGGGCATCGTCGTCCCCATGGTGGACACCGTCGCAGAGGCGCAGGCGGTGGCGGATGCGTGCCGCTACCCGCCGGTCGGGTCGCGCTCCTTCGGTTGGGGCCGCGCCGTCGCTTACGGCGCGGATTACGCGGACTGGATCAACGACCAGCTCTTCGTCGCGGTGCAGATCGAGAGCGCCGAAGCGGTGGCGCAGGCTGAGGCGATCCTGGCCGTGCCCGGTATTGACGGCTGCACGGTGGGCCCGGCCGACCTGGCGCTTTCCATGGGCTTTCACCCGCGCGAGGCCGGTCAGCACGACGAGCACGCCCGCGCCCTGGAACGCGTGGTGCAGGCGTGCCGGGACACGGGTAAGATCCCCGGCATAGACATCGGCAGCCCCGAACAAGCCGCCCTGCGCGTGCGCCAGGGGTTCCGGTTCGTCGTGATGGGCAGCGACGCCCGCTTCCTGCTGAGCGCCCCCGCCGCGGCGCTGAAAGCGGTCCGGGATGCCATCGAGTAGCGATGCGCTCAGAAACCCGGTTTCTCGGAGAAACCGGGTTTCTTCTAGCGGCGCCCAATTCCTCGCCCTGGACCTGGGCACCTCTTTCATCAAAGGCGCGGTGCTGGACCTGGATGCGCTGCGTTTGCGGGCCATCCACCGCCTCCCCTTCCCCGATCCGTTGCCCGACCTGCCGCCGCTGCACTGCGAGATTGACCCGGACGCGGTGCTGGCCGCCACGAGCCAGCTCATTGACACCCTGCTGGCGCACGCGCCGGAACCCGCGGGCCTGGTGATGACCAGCCAGATGCAAGGGCTGGTGCTGACCGACGCGGCCGGCCAACCGGTCTCCAACTGCATCACCTGGCGGGACCAGCGCGCACTGGCCCCGCGGCCCGGCGGCGGGACCTACTTCGACGCGCTGACCGCGCGCCTCTCCGACCCGCAGCGGGCGCGGCTGGGAGAGCTGCACGCTGGCCTGCCGTTCTGTGCCCTGTTCCGGCTGGCCGAGGAAGGGCGACTGCCCCCCGGCCTCGTCCCGGCCTCGCTGCCCGATTTCGTGCTCGCCAGCCTGTGCCGGGAAACTATAGTGAGTCAGATAAAGATTCGGGCTTCCCGATCCGGAATCGAGGCTTCAGCCGGTCTTTCTGGGTCGCGAGCGCAACCGGCTAAAGCCTCGATTCCAGAAGATTATCTGCACATCTATAGCGAGCCGGGAGTGGAAGCCACCAACGCGTCAGTGCATGGCCCGTTGGATCTGGCGACGCTGACCTGGCAGGAGGACATCCTGGCGGCTTGGGGGCTGGAACGCTTGCGCTGGCCGCGCGTCCGCCGCGCGGGGGAGGTCGTCGGGCATCTGGACATCGGCGGTCGGGCCGTCCCCTGCTACACGCCCGTGGGCGACCAGGCGTGCGCGATGGTCGGCGCGCTGCTGCAAGAAGGGGAGCTCTCGCTCAATATCTCCACCGGCTCCCAGGCCAGCATGATCAGCCCGGCGTTGGTGCGCGGCGACTATCAGACCCGGCCCTTCTTCGATGGCCGCTACCTCAACCTGATCACCCACATCCCCGCGGGCCGGGCGCTGAACACGCTGGTGGCGCTGCTGACCGAGTTGGCCGAGGCCGAAGGGGTGCGGCTGCGCGATCCGTGGGGCACGATTGCCCGGCTGGCTGCGGAGACCGGCCTGCACGAGCGGGGCGACTCCGGCCTGTACGGGCGGGGTCACCCCGCCCCTACCGACCTGCGCGTCAACCTGGCCTTCTTCGCCAGCCTGCGCGGGGATCGGGGCGAGATCGCCAACATCCGCGAGGACAATCTGACGGTCGGCCATCTGTTCCGGGCCGCGTTCCAGGACATGGCCGAGAACTACCATGCCTGCGCCCTGCGCCTGTCGCCCGCGGCCGCGTGGGAGCGGCTGGTCTTTTCCGGCGGGCTGGCGCTGAAGATGGATGTGCTGCGCCAAGTGATCTGCGACCGGTTCGGTGCGGAGCAAGCGCCGGCCGCGCATCGGCTCAGCCCGTCCCCCGAGGACACGCTGCTGGGCCTGTTGGCGCTGGCGTTGGCCTTCACGGGCCGGGCCAGTTCGGTGGCGGAGGCGTCCAGGCTGTTGGTGCAACATTATCGTGAGGAGGAGCTATGAAGACGATCCGCTGGGGCATGATCGGCTGCGGCAACGTGACCGAGGTGAAGAGCGGGCCCGGCTTTCAGAAGGCGCGCGATTCGGCGCTGGTGGCGGTGATGCGCCGGGACGCGGCGCTGGCCGAGGACTACGCGCGGCGCCACGGCGTACCGCGCTGGTACAGCGACGCGGCGGCGCTGATCGCCGATCCCGAGGTGGACGCGGTCTACATCGCGACCCCGCCATCGTCGCACCGGGCCTACACCCTGGCGTGCGCGCAGGCCGGCAAGCCGGTCTACGTGGAAAAGCCCATGGCGCTGAACTTTGGGGAGTGCCAGGAGATGATCGCGGCGTGCCAGAGGGCGGGCGTGCCGCTCTTCGTGGCCTACTACCGCCGCGCCCTGCCCCGCTTCCTCAAGGTCAAGGCGCTGATCGAGGCCGGCGCCATCGGCAAAGTGCGCTTTGTCACGGTGCTGCTTGAACAGAAGCCCCAGACCGAGGACATTGACCCGGCGCACCTGCCCTGGCGCGTGCTGCCGGAGATCTCTGGAGGCGGCCGCTTCGTGGACATGGGCTCGCACACCCTGGATTTCCTGGATTATGTGCTGGGACCCATCCGGCGCGTCAGCGGCCAGGCGGCCAACCTGGGCGGCTTCTACCCGGCCGAGGACACCGTCACGGCCGCGTTCGAGTTCGCATCGGGGGCGCCGGGCACGGGCGCGTGGTGCTTCGTCGCCTCCGCCAACCGAGATGTGACCGAGATCGTGGGCAGCCGGGGCCGCATCGCGTTCTCCAGCTTCGACGCCGAGCCGATCACTTTGACCACTGCGGAGGGGGTGCAGGCGTTCGCCATCGAGAACCCGGCCCACGTGCAGCAGCCGTTGATCCAGACGGTGGTGGATGCGCTGACCGGCCAGGGTGCATGCCCCAGCAGCGGCGAAACCGGCGCGCGGACGACCTGGGTGATGGACCAGGTGCTGCACGTGCGCCGGGGCGAACCTGCTTGAAATCTGACCAGTACAGGAGCAATGAAGTGAACCCATTGAAATCCAGTTTCACCGTTACAGTTGAGGCGCTCACCGCCTTCTGCGTCGCGGCGCTGCGCAAGGTCGGGATCAATGAGACAGATGCGCGTTTGACAGCGGACGTACTGGTGACCACGGACACGCTGGGGACGTTCACCCACGGCACACGCCAACTGCGCGGCCTGATCAACAACGTCACAGCCGGCCGCCTTGACCCGAAAGCGGCGGAAACGGTCGTGACGGAGGGCCCGGCCTGGGCGATTTTGGATGCGCACCAAGCCATGCCGCCAGCGGTGGCCTGCCGCGCGGTGCAGCGCGCAATGGACAAGGCGCGGGCCTGCGGCATCGGTTACGCGGGGGTGCGGCACACCAGCCATTTCGGCGCGGCCGGCTACTATGCCCGCCTGGCTGCGGCCCAGGATATGCTGGGATTGGCGGTGTGCAACGTTGACCCGGTGATGACGGTCACCGGCGCGGCCGGCAAGGTGATCGGCACCAATCCCATTGCCTGGGCCGCGCCGGCCGGCGCAGAAGGGATGGTGTTCCTGGATATCGCCACCAGCCGTGTGGCGGCCACCAAGGTGTTCGCGGCAAAGGCGTTGGGCAAATCGGTGCCCGACACCTGGCTGATTGACGCCGACGGCCGGCCCACCACCGATCCCAGTCGCTTTCCAGAGGAAGGCGCGCTGTTGCCGCTGGCGGATTACAAGGGGTACGGCCTGGCGGTCCTGGTGGAGGTTCTGGGCGGCGTACTGACCGGCGCTGAACTCTTAAGTGGCGTGGTCAGTTGGGCCAGCACGGTCAAGGACCCCGTGGACCAGGGCCACGCCTTCAT
>DAOUAT010000380.1:0-7519 GCA_034433275.1 Anaerolineae bacterium | reverse complement strand
GCTGGCGAGGAACGTGTTGTGTGCTGCGTGGTGCGTTGAGCGTGTTGTGTGAGCTCAGTTCGGCCGTCCCTTACATCCCTAACTCTGGCCGTAGCCCGGCATACCCCACGCTGGCGCTGCTGACCGAGCTGAGCGGGCGGCTGCCGCCGGTGTCGCCCGCGTTGTTCCGCGCGACCGTCTCCCCGACTTTCGCACCCAACTCGTTGCGCACGGTCTTGACCAGGGCGTCTGCCTTGAGCTCGGGCAGGGTGTAGCACGGCCCGCCGACCGCAGTGGCGAGCTGCTGCGCCAGGCCGCGGTCGAACGCAGGGTGTTCCATGTTGATGACGATGGTGCGCAGGTGCTCGTCGTGGATCAGGCCTGCCATGCGCATCGCCTCTTCCTGCGGTGGCATGCCGGTGACAGAGACGTTGCCCGCGCCATCGGTGAGGATGATGATCAGCGGCTTGATCTCCGGGCTACGCCGCACGGCCAGGGTGCAGACGCGATACGCGGCCAGCAGCCCGGCCGACAGCGGGGTCTTGCCGCCGACCGGGATATCGCGCAGCGCGCCCTGGGCCAGCTCGACGCTGGAGGTGGGGGGCAGCACGATGCGCGCCTCGTCGCGTTGGAACACGATCAGCCCCACCTGGTCGCGGCGCTGATACGCGTCGTGCAGCAGCGAGAGCACCGCGCCCTTGGTGGCCTCGATGCGCTCGGCCGCGGCCATGCTCCATGAGGCATCTACCACGAACAGCACCAGGTTAGCGGCCCGGCGCACGCGCACCTTCTTCTGCAGGTCCTGGCGCTTTACCACGAACGCGACCCGGCGGGTGGCGCGTTCAGCGCCGCGGCGGCGCTGGAACGGCGCGGCCGTGCGGATGGTGGCGTCGAACGCCAGGTCGTCGGGCCGGCCCTCCATCGGCCGGGCGCGGATGTAGCGGCCGCGTTTGCGATCAGTCAGCGTGGTGCTGCGTTTGCCGGCCGAAGAGCGCGTCAGCTTGTCCAGCGGGGTGTCCAGGCGCTTGGGCTGGAAGTCGGCGCCGATCTTGACCTTGCGCGTGGCCTCCGGCCCCTTGCTGGAAGGCGGAGCCTGGCCGGTGTCCGTGTCTGTTGGCTCGCCGCTGGCGGAATTGTCTGCCTGCTCCGTCAGCGGCTCAGTGCTTTTTTTACGCTTGGCGCGGACTGCTGCTGTTGGTCGCCGCTGGGCGAAGGGCGCTGGTCGGGCGGAGCCTCGGCGCGGGCTTTTTTCAGCCGGTCCTCGAGCTGGCCCGGGTCCATGGACGCTTCTTCGAACGGTTGGCGCTTCAGCCGGTGCGGCAGCGCCAACTCAGCCGCCAGCAGGATGTCAATCTCGGCGATCGCCAGCCGGCCCTGCCACGCGGCATGGGCGCGCGCGGTCTTCAGGATCACGATGTCGGCGCGATGGCCATCCACCCTGAACGACGTGGTGAGCGAGGCGATGCTGAACAGGTCGCGCTGGGTGTGGCGGACGCTGGGCAGCACTGCGCGGGCCTGGGCGATCTCGTCGGAGAGCTGTTCCTCGTGCGGCAGCCATTCCTGGTAGAAGCCGTCGGGATCGGTCTCGTAGGCCACGCGGCGCTCGACGATGGCCACGCGCTGCCGTGGGTCAGCGATGCCGTGCATGTCCACGCACAGCGCGAAGCGATCCAGCAGCTGCGGCCGCAAGTCCCCTTCCTCGGGGTTCATGGTGCCCACCAGCATGAACCGGGCCGGGTGGCTGAAACTGATGCCCTCGCGCTCGACGACGTTCACGCCCATCGCGGCCGAGTCGAGCAGCAGGTCCACCACGTGGTCATCCAGCAGGTTGACCTCGTCCACGTAGAGCAGGCCGCGGTTGGCCGCGGCGAGCACGCCCGGCTCGAAGTGGCGCTCGCCCTGCTGGATCGCCTTCTCGATGTCCAGCGTGCCGACCACGCGGTCTTCCGTGGCGCTGACGGGCAGATCCACGAAGCGGGTGCGTCGGGGCGCGACGGGCAGCTTTTCGCCGCGCGCCAGCCGATCCCGGCAGTTGTCGCACAGGGAGTCAAGGCCGCTGGGGTCGCAGGCAAAGGGGCAGTCGGCCACCACTTCAATCTCGGGCAGCAGGGCCGCCAGGGCGCGCGCGGCCGTGGATTTGGCCGTGCCGCGCTCCCCGCGGATCAACACGCCGCCGATGCTAGAGCTGATGGCGTTCAGGATCAGGGCCCGTTTCATTTTGTCCTGGCCCACGATGGCGGTGAAGGGATAGGGTCGAAGGGTTGGCAAAGAGTCGCTCCTGGGAGTTGGTAGATCGGTGAATTGATAAGTTGGCAGGTTGGTAAATTGGTGCTGGATGGGCGGCGTTATAACCAGCGTTTGCTCCTGAGCCGTTGATATTCTGCTGCCAGGGTGGAATCATCCAGCGCGATCTCGAACTGACGCAGCCAGTCCAGCACATAGGCGTCATCCAGCTTGTCGCCTTGCCGTCGAATCACGCTGGCCGCGTCTTCATGATCGCGCGGCCGGGTCGAAATGAGCTTGTAAATTATCAGATCCTCCGGCGTACACACTCTGACTGCCAGGCCAGGCTGCACCTCGACGTCACGCCCGCGCTGAATGGCGAGCGCGTCATAGGGCGTATCGGCCAACAGCAGATCAAGCCGGGCGCCGGCAGCATCCTGGATGAAGATCATCGCCTGCTTCCGAAGCGCTCGTTCGGGATCTGGCAGCAGTGAGATGTACTCAGATGCCAGAATGGCGAGCAACCGGTCGGCCTCTGCGCGGTTCAACAGGATTTTTAGATCGGCATCACGGGTGACTCGCGGTTCCCCCCAGGCGCCCACGGCCAGCCCGCCGATGACCACCGAGGGGATGCCGGCCTCATTCAGCCGGTTCTGCAATGCGCGGACTGAGAGAAACAGATTCTCCATGAAGGTTCTGCCATTCTACCAGCTTGTATAGCCGTTCCTGTAAGGTTGCGAGGGCCTGTCGGCGCTCCGCAGCGAAAAGGTCGGCGGTCTGCTGCAACTGATACTCAAAGGCTTGCTGCAAACGGAGCCATTGCGTCACGCTCTCTTCCACGCTCATGGCCCGCAGCAGTTCTGTTTCAACTCGTTCGACGTCCTCCCACCCGTGTCGCAGCGACGCCAGCCCTGCCATTGCCCTGCTCCTGTCTGATTTTCTTTCGATATCCGATTATAGCACCAGCCCATGAAAGGCGAAAGAAGCGGCGTTCCAGTCGCGCGTCGCAATTCGAGCGTTCTGTGTTATACTGTGATGGTCGTTGCATCGCATAGACGAGTTCGTATGGAGGTGCTATTCATGCCCGAATCTGCCGATCTGGTTCCTGCCGTTGACCCAGCGCTGGCGCGGTATCCCGAGCCGTTGGCCGGACTGTTAACCCTGGGCGAGGTCGAAGCGCCCGATTATCAGGCGTGGGCCGACCGACTGCAGGGCCATGTGCCCGACCTGATCCGCATGGTGCTCGATGACGATCTGAATGATCGCGACGAGAATGACCCGATCGTGTGGGCGCCCCTGCACGCGTTGGAGGTGTTGACGATCCTGGCGCCGGCGGAGGCTGCTGGCCCGCTCGTCGTCTGCCTTGCCGATATAGAGGGGTGGGCCGATGACCTGATCGAGCGTTTTTACGCGGCCATCGGCCCGGTGGCGCAGCCGATCCTCCAGGGATTTCTGGAGGATGATCGCCACGAAGTGACGGCGCGGGCTCGCGCGTCGCAGGCCATGGCCGCGATCGCGGAGGCGCATCCCGAGGCGCGGCAGGATATCGTTGATGTCCTGACTGCCTTCCTGGAGCGGCCGGACGCCGACAAGAACGCCGATGAAGAAACCGTCACGGCTTTTGTGATCGGTGACCTGGGCGATCTGAAGGCGGAATCGGCTTACGAGGCCATTCGCCGGGCGTATGCGGCGGATCGGGTTGACCCACAGATTATCCACCTGGAGGATGTCGAGCGTGACTTTGGCATGCGGCCGCCGATTGATCTGAGCAAGCTAACGCTGGACCGGCCTGAGCCAGGCGTGCACCTGTTACTGAAGTGCAAGGTCTGCGGCCGGGAACGGCCTTATACCTTCCCCACGGTATACTACGATCTGGGCACGGCGCGCGATGATGCGAAGCGGGCGAAGTACAGCCCCGTGGTCATCCCGCAACACGTGACGTGCAGCAAGTGCGGCGCGGTGGATCAATATGAGTTGGGACCCATGAGTGAGTTGTCGGTCACGCTCAACCTGATGGCGGAGCGCAAGCGCGGCATGCCGAACCCCTTCCCTCGTGATCAGCGGATTCAGTCCATGGAATTCACCACGCGCTGGGGATCCATGCACCCGCAGGAAGCGATTGCCCGCTACGACGCCGAGATCCTCCGCCAGCCCGATTCGGTTGAGCTGTACATCGGCTATGGCAACGTGCTGAAGTTCATCGGCCATTGGGATGAGGCGGAGGCGGCGTACCGCCGGGCGGTCGAGTTGGCGCCGGACAACCCTGAGGGCTGGATGTGCCTGGCCCAGGTGGCGGGGGCGAAGCGTGACTTCCCGGCCGCCATCAGCCATTGGGAGAAGGTGCTGGAGGTGACGCCGCGCAGTCCGCAGGATGCGGTGCAACGCCGGCAGTTCACGGAGGCTGCCCGCGATAGCCTGCGCGAGCTGCGGCAAGGCATCATCCCCGAATTTGCCCCTTCGATACGCACGCCGGGCCAGCCGCGCGTCTCCGCGTCCGGGGCGCCTGGCGGCAGTAAAGTGGGCCGCAACGATCGGTGTCCTTGCGGCAGCGGCAAGAAATACAAGCACTGCCACGGCCGTAAAGGCGCGTGAGGTGTTATGACGGAAGCGATCTCACTGCTTGACCTGACTAAACCTCAACTGGCCGATCTGCTGGCCGGCTGGGGCCAGCCGCGTTATCGCGCCGACCAGGTGTGGGAGTGGATTTACCAGAAGTATGCGATCACGCCGGCCGAGATGCCGAATCTGCCCGCGGCGCTGCGCGAACGATTGGGGGTCGAAACGATCCTGTCGCCGCTGGCGCAGATCTACGAGCAGCGCTCCAGCGACGGCCAGACCCTCAAGTGGCTGTTTCGGCTGCCCGATGGCCTGACCATCGAGACGGTCTTGATGCTCTACGACGACGTCAGCGGCCAGGCGCGGGACCGGCGCACCGTGTGCATCAGCACCCAGGCCGGCTGCGCCATGGGCTGCGTGTTCTGCGCCACCGGCCTGGCCGGCCTGGCTCGCAACCTGACCGCCGGCGAGATCGTGGCGCAGGTGTTGGCGGCTGGCCGATGGTTGGCGCACAGCGACGAAGGACCAAAGACGAAAGACGAAACACCCTCTGTCCTTCGTCCTTCGTCGTCCGTCCTTCGTCTCACCAACATTGTCGTCATGGGCATGGGCGAGCCGTTCGCCAATTACGACCGCACCTGGCAGGCGCTGCGCACCCTCACCGACGGGGACGCGTTCGGCCTGGGCGCGCGGCACATCACGGTGTCCACCGTCGGGCTGCCCCAGGGGATCCGCAAGATGGCCCAGGAGCCGCTCCAGGTCAACCTGGCGGTCAGCCTGCACGCGCCGGACGACGCGTTGCGCTCGCGCCTGCTGCCCGTGAACCAGCGCTATCCCATCGCCGAGGTGCTGGCCGCGGTGCGCGAGTACATCGCTGCCACCCACCGCCGGGTCACGTTCGAGTACGCGCTGATGGCCGGGATCAACGACACGCCGGCGCTGGCAGCCGAGCTGGCAGCCTTGCTGCGGCCCTTGCGCAGCGCGACCGGCGGGGCCATGTGCCACGTGAACCTCATCCCGCTCAACCCGGTGGCCGAGTCGCCCTATCAGCCCTCCACGGCCGGCGACGCGGCCGCGTTTCAGGCCATCCTGGAGCGCAACGGCATCCCGGCCACGGTGCGTATGCGGCGAGGGATTGATATTGACGCCGGGTGCGGGCAGTTAAGACGAAGGGTGACGGCGCAGGGAGTACTGGGAAATCGGGGAACTGAGGGGAACTCAGGAAACTGATGGCAAGCTCTGGAATCGAGCCTTCAGGCGGTTTGGTTGTGTGCAGCGAGCGATTTTTGTCCCCTGATAGCTTTTCACCCACACCCATCACGCAATCACGTGAGCCCCTATCTGACCGCAATCTCCGCGTCTAGCACCACCTGGTCGGCGCCATCCGGGGTCCGCAGGCGTTCCCCGGTCGTCGGATCGTAGAAGCCGACCGCCAGCCGGTAGCGCGCCGGCGGCGCATCCGCGGCCACGGTCACCGTGTGCGCATCCGCCAGGTATTCGCCGGCCAGCCAGCCCGGGGTGGGGAAGCGGCCGCCGCCCGGTTCGGCGTCCCCGTAGCCGCGGACGGCGCCCGTCTCATCCAGCAGATGCACGAAGACGGTGTAGGGCCGGTCGGCCGCGGCCAGCGCCTGCCAGTGCAGCGTCACCGGCAGGCTGCCCCCGGCCACAAGCCCGCCTTCGGCCGGCGCCAGGTCGTAGCCCACCAGCCGCGCCAGCGTCCCGAAGGTGGCGTCCGCGGCACGCTGGGGCGCGGGCGGCGCCAGGGTGTGCGGCCGGCCCCGTACTGCGATCTCGCCCAGGACGACATAATCTCGGCCATCCGCGCCGCGCAGCCGGCCGCCGTCCGCGGGGCGGTACAGCCCCGTAATCAGGCGATAGCGGCCGTCGGGCAGGCCGGCCGGCGGCCGGAAGGCGGCCTGGGTGCGCATCAGCGTGCCAGGGGCCCACGCCGAGGTGGGCAGGGCCGCGCCGGGCGGCGCCTCCCAAACCGGGATCGCGCTGCCGCCGCGGGGCAGGAGTTGGACGAAGGCGACATAATCAGCGGTGGGTTGGCCGACAGCTTGCCAGAAGAGGCTCACCTTGCGCAACTCGCCGGGCGTCAGGGGAGTCGTGTCGGCGCTGAAACCGAGGAAGCGCAGGCTGTCGCCCAGGTCGCTGGGCCGGCGCACGGCGATGGGCAACCGGTCGGCGGTCAGCGGCCGGTCGGCGGGGAGCACCTCGAGTTCGTAGAGCCGGGCCGCGGCGCCGAGCACGCGGCCATCTGCGCCGATGGCGTCGAGAGGCCGTTCGGCACCCTTGGGCCGCAGCACCAGCTCGACCCGGTAGCGCCCCGGCGGCGTCCCGGCTGGGATCAGCAGGCCCAGGCGGTCGGTGGCCCTCCACCTGACATCCCTGTCGTTCGGGGCACCCGCGGCAGCGCCGCCCAGTGGTTCATAGTCGTGCTGCGCCCAGATCTGGCCCAGGTCATCGGTCAGGCGCACGCTGACGGCCAGCACGGGCGGCGAGGCGTCGGCCTGCCAGGCGAGCGTGACGGGCGTCACTGCGTTCGCGGCCGGCACGGCCGCGGTCGAGCCGGAGAAGGCTTGCAGCCCTAACAGTCCACCCCCTGACAGCGCAAACCCGATCCCCACATCCTCTTTCGTGAAATTCGTGTGATTCGTGGCCGCGTCCGCCCAGGCGCTCAGCCGCGTGTTTGGCCCGTGCCACTCGTTGATGAACGGCAGGCCGCGGCCGGCCAGGTGCGCCTCGATGTCTGTCTCCA
>DAOUAT010000379.1:0-2054 GCA_034433275.1 Anaerolineae bacterium | reverse complement strand
TCCTCGCAGGAGAGGGGGCCAGGGGGTGAGGTGATGAAACGCGCCGGCTTCGGTCTCGCCAGGGAAGGGGCGACGCAAGCTTCCCCTCTCCTCGCAGGAGATGGGGCCAGGGGGTGAGGTGATGAAACTCGCTTACTTCGACCTCATCGCCGGCGCCAGCGGCGACATGATCCTGGGCGCGCTGGTGGACGCCGGCTACCGATCGCCGAGTTGCGCGACGCGTTGGGCCTGCTCGGCCTGCCCGAGTTCGCGCTGACCGCGACCCGGGTGATGCGCGGCGCGTTCTCGGCCACCAAGGTGGACGTCCGCACGGCCGACACCGCGCACAGCCGCGGCCTGGTCGAGATCGGGCAGATCATCACGGCCTCGCGGCTACCCGAACCCATCCAGGCGCGTGCGCTGCGCATCTTCCGGCGCATGGCCGAGGCCGAGGCGGGGATCCACGGTGTGCCCGTAGAGGCGATCCACTTCCACGAGCTGGGCGCGGTGGACACCATCGTGGATGTGACGGGCGCGCTGCTGGCGTTGGAGCGGCTGGGGGTCGGCCGCGTGGTCGCGTCGCCCGTGCCGCTGGGCCGGGGGACCGCGCGCGGCGCCCACGGCGTCTTTCCGCTGCCCGCGCCGGCCTCGGTCGCGCTGTTGCGCGGGGCCAAAGTGCGTGGGGTGGATCATGCGGTGGAGACGGTGACGCCCACCGCGGCCGCGCTGCTGGCCGAGCTGGCCGAAAGCTTCGGCCCCATCCCGCCGATGACGCTGACCGCGGTCGGTTACGGCGCGGGCAGCCGCACCACGCCCGAGCCCAACCTGCTGCGCGTGCTGCTGGGCGAGGCCGAACCTGCTGGCGCCACCCTTGAAACGTTGGTGCTGTTGGAAACCAACGTGGACGACATGTCGCCCGAGGCCCACGGTTATGTGATGGAACGGCTGCTGGCGGCCGGCGCGCTGGACGCCTACCTGACGCCAGTCTTGATGAAAAAGGGCCGGCCCGGGGTGGTGCTCAGCGTGCTGTGCGCCCCGGCCGATGCGGAAGATCTGCGCGGCCTCCTGTTTGCGGAGACCACCACCCTGGGCGTGCGGACGACCGAAGTCGTGCGGCACTGCCTGCCGCGGGCGATCAAGATTGCGCAGACGCCCTACGGCGAGATCCGGGTCAAGGTGGCGCGTTGGGCGGGCGGCGAAAAGGCCGCGCCGGAATACGAAGACTGCCGCCGCGCGGCACAGGCCGCAGATGCGCCCTTACTGCACGTCTATCAGGCCGCTATCGCGGCCTACAAGGGGTAAATTGTAAGGCGCGTTCCGTTTAGCGCGTCGCCTGATTTGCGGCGCGGTTAGGACTTCGGTATAATATGGCCGGTTCGTTAGCCCGTCGGGCACATGTTCGGCGGTGCGAAGTTGTACTTCCGAAACAAACCTGCCGTGAGCGCTTTTTGGCAGGCGCCCTTGCCCAATCTGATGACGAGCTGGAAAACGACGCCCCAAGATCAACATGGCGTTGCACCGTTGTCTCACTGAAGGGAGGTGATCACCCGGTGTGATGGCAGGGACTTCCCCACGCTTTCTCCCAGTGCTAAGCGAGCAGGGTTGCTCCTTGCCAAACGATTCCCCTTTCCGTTAACGCTTGAGCGTTTTGTCTATCCAATTCCACAGGAGGAGATTCCCATTATGCGCAACAGACTATTCGTGATCCTGAGCATCCTTGTTGTGTTCAGCATGGCCTTGACCGCGTGCGGGACCAAGGCCACCCCAACCCCCGCGCCACAACCGACCGCAGTCCCGGCTGCGCCGACCGCAGCCCCGGCCGCGCCAACAGCAGCCCCGGAAACTAAGCCGGCCGGCATCACCGTCGGTCAGGTGACGGACATGGGCGGCATTGATGACAAGAGCTTCAATCAGACCTCTTGGAAGGGCATCCAGGATGCCGAGAAGCAGTTGGGCGTCACTGGCAAGTATCTGGAGTCACAACAGCAGGCAGACTACACCAAGAACTTGCAGCAGTTCGTCAGCGAAAAGCTGGACCTGATCGTGACGGTCGGGTTCTTGTTGGGCGTGGACAC
>DAOUAT010000378.1:0-9451 GCA_034433275.1 Anaerolineae bacterium | reverse complement strand
GGTTGGGCGGGGGCCAGCCGCTGCCGGTTCACGAAAGTGCCGTTGGCCGAGTCCAGGTCTTGCAGCCACCATCGCCCTTCGCGCAGCTCCAGCCGGGCATGACGGCGGGAGGCCTGGCTGTCGGGCAGGGCCAGGTTGCAATCGGGGTTGCGGCCCACGACAAAGGGCGAGGTCGCAACCGGGATCTGGCGACCCGCCAGCGGCCCTTGCTCCCCGCGCAGGGTCAAGGCTGGGGCCGAGCCAGCTGCGCCGCCCTGGGGGAGGGGTCGCGGCGCGGCCGGTTGTCCCGCGCCGGCAAAGGCCAGGGTAGCACGTCCTCCCAGCGGATGGCTCTGCGTCAGACAAAGCTGTTGGTACATGGCAAGCACTCCTTACCGAGCCAGCGCTCACGCCACATCGTCGGTTATGTCGAAGCTCAGCTCACCGACGCCTTTGACGACGAACCCCAGGCCCACCTTGTGCCGGCCGCGCGACAGCGGCGCACCTTCGACGGAGATAGTCAGGCTTTGCCCCATGCCCAGGGTGAACGGTTGGGCCTCCGACACCGCGGTGAAGGCCATCGGCTTGCCGTCGCCCTTTTGAAAGAAGGTTTTGTCCATGGGCAAGGGCGCGCCGTCCAGGGTCACCGGTTTCATGGCATGGGCGTTGCCCGAGCCCAACTTGTTCGCCACCTGGAAAGCGAAACCGGTCTCCGTGGCCCGCAGGCTGCCCTTGACGTACAACTGGCGCAGAAGAAAACCGGGCGCCTTCATGTATTCCCTCCTGGTTCCACGATATATTGCTCAAGGCCGACGGATGGGCGGCGTCGGCAGCCCAGGCAACGATGGTAAGAGCGTTTGCACCGGGTTGGCCCCGGCCGGATGCTGGCTGCTGCGGTACTCAAACAGCCCCGGCGCTGCTTCCGCGCCGACCTGCTGATATGGCGCGGTGCGCACCACCGCCACCGTCCATTGATACGTGCCCTCTCCCCCTTGTCGCACGGCGGGCGCCAGGGCCACGTTGATGGTCTGCGTCCAGCCGCTGTCCCGCCGCTCCCGCGCCGGTTCGGCCACGCCCAGATGGGGGTCACTGTCCCCCTTCCAGATCCGCACCTCGAAGGCGTGGCCGGCCGGCAACTGGCCGTCCCAACGCCAGGCGAACTGAACCTGCTCGGCGTTGATGAGGTTTGCGCCGGACGCGTTGACGATCACCAGGTTGGTGGGCGCCGGCAACAGGCCTGTAGCAGCCGTGGAAGCCGCGCCAGCCGTGGGCGCCAGGGTGACGGTGGGTGGCGCAGACGTGACATCAGCAACAGTAAGCACAGGGGTGAGCGCGGTCGTGGCGCCGGGCTGGCTTTCGCCAGGCTCCGGCCCTTCGCCGGCCGGCTCGCGTTCCAGCAGCAGCGCCAGCAGGAAGGCGATCAACGCCAGCAGGGCCAGCGCGGCAACGGCGATCACGATGGTGCGCGGGGGCAGGCGGACGGTCTTGGGGGCCGCGGCGGGTGTGGCCGCGGGCGCAACGGATTCGGGCCCTTCCAGCCGCGCCACGATGACGCTGATGTTGTCGCTGCCCCCGCGGCTGTTGGCCAGGTCCACCAGGCGGCGGACCGCCACGTCGGGCGGGCTGCCCCCGGCGACCTCCGCCAGTTCTTCATCGCGCACATGCCCGGTGAGGCCGTCGGAGCAGATCAGCAGCACGTCGCCGATCCCCAGTTCGCCGGAGAAAAAGTCAGGCTGGGCCGCTTCGTGTTTGCCCAGGGCGCGCACGATCAGGTTGCGCTGCGGATGGCTGGCCGCCTGTTCCGGGGTCAGGATGCCAGCGAGCAACTGCTCCGCCACCCAGGAGTGATCCTGCGTCACCTGGGTGATGGTCCGGCCCCGCAGCAAGTAGATGCGGCTGTCGCCGATGCTGGCCAGTTGCACCTGACGGCCGCGGATCACGGCCGCGGCAACCGTGGTGCCCATGCCCTGCTCGCTGTGCGCCGTCTGCGCGTGGCAGTAGATGGCCTGGTTGGCCGCCTGGAACGCACGGGCCAGGCTGGCCGCCGGGTCGTCGCCGGGATCGGCGTAGTACGCTCGTGAAACCTCGGCCACGGCCAGCCCGCTGGCCACTTCGCCGGCCTGGTGCCCACCCATACCATCGGCCACCATCAGCAACTGCCCCTTACGCGCCAGCACCGCCGGACCGTCGGGCATGAACACACCCACCGCGTCTTCCTGATGATCCCGGACGCGGCCGAGGTCGGACAGGTAGGCCACGCGCAGGATCGGGTTGCTGGCCGAGGGGGCGGCTGCTACATGATTAGGAATCCTGGTTTGCGCCTGCTCATCCATCAGAGGATCGTTGCTCCTTATCTGTCGCCGTTGTAGTACAGCCGCCGCGGCGCCGCTTCCGGTCCGATGGGATCATACGGTTTGGCGCGCACCACGGCCACGGTCCACCAATACACGCCGTTCCCTCCCGCTTTCACGGCCGGTGCTCCGCTCACGACGACGCGCTGTTGCATACGGCCGCTGGCCTCTGGCATCACCAGTTCATAGGCGCCGAGATGTTCCCCGCTGCCATCCTTCCACAGCCGGATCTCGAAGGCCAGGCCCGGCGCCAGGGCACCGTTCCATTCCCACTGGAAGATGGCTTCGCTGCTGACAGAGGCATCGTCTGCGGGCGCGACCAGCCGCGGGGCCGCCAGTGGCGTGGGCGTGAACGTTGGCGTCAAGGTCACGCGCGTCGCGGCCGGCGTCGGGGTCGCTGTCTCGCCTGCGGCCAGGGTGGCGGTCGGACGCACGACGGTGGGCGTTGCCGGTGGCACGCTGATCGCCTGCGTCGCCGTGGCCGCTGGCGGACGGGTCGGCGGCCGGGCAGTAGGGGTCGGGGAAAATGACACTACGACCTCGGCTGTCGGCGTGGGCTGGACGTCGGCGCGCTGGGCCAATGTCCAGGCCAGCCCGGCCACGACGGCGATCAGCAGCACCAGGATGGCCGCGATCACCGGCGTTGGGAACGGGCGCGATGACGCCGGCGTTGCGCCAGCTTCTGCCTCCTGCGGCGTCAGGATACGCGAGGCTTTGGCTGCTCCGTCCGCCGGTGCGGGCAGGGCCGGCGACCCTCGAGACAGCAGCGTGCTGAGCGTGGGAGCCTTTTTCAGGCCCGGCGGCGTCCGGTTGGTGAGCGCTACGGCGAAATCGGCGGCCAGCGCGCCCGCGGACGGGTAGCGCTCGGCCGGCGATTTGGCCAACGCCTTCAGCACCACCGCTTCCACCGGCCTGGGCAGCTTGGGGCGCAGCTTGCGCAGGGCGGGCGGCGGTTCGTTCACCTGGGCGTAGGCCACGGCTGCGGGCTCGGACCGCTCGAAGGGCTCTTGGCCGGTCAGCAGGTAGTAGAGCACCACGCCGCAAGCATAGACGTCGGTGCGGGGATCCACCGGCCTGCCTAATACCTGCTCAGGGGCCATGTATTCGGGTGTTCCCGCGGTCGTCAATCCGCTGCTGCCACTGTCGCTTTGCCCGCTTTCGGCGCCCTCGGCGCCCTCCCTGGCTCGCACCAGGCCGAAGTCCATCAACGTGGCGTGGCCGCCTCTGCCAGCGCGGACCATGATGTTGGCGGGCTTGACGTCGCAGTGTACCATGCCGCGCTGGTGTGCATAGTCCAGCGCGCTGGCGACCTGTTTGATGATGCCGTTGGCCTGCGCGGGGGACAGCGGGCCGCGGCGTTGCACCCAGCGGCTGAGGGGCCTGCCGGCCACCAGCTCCATGACGATGAAGTGTACGCTGCCTTCCTGCCCCACATCGTAGATGGCCACGATGTTGGGGTGATCCAGGCTGGCCGCGGCGATGGCCTCCTTGCGAAACCGCTGGATGAACCGGGGATCGACGCTGAGCTCCGGCGCCAATACCTTGATCGCCACCGGTCGCTTGAGTTGCGTGTCGTACCCGCGGTACACGATCCCCATGCCCCCGCGACCGATCTCCTCCTGGAGTTCGTACTTGCCCAGGAGGATGGGGGATGGGGTGGCGGGCGGTGGTGCGGCGATAGGTGGCATGATGCACCGTTAACGACGGATGTCGGGCAGGAGATCGATCGGCGGCAGAACGATGGCCGGCAAGGTGAACCTGGGCCAGGTTACGGTGGGCAAGGCTGGCATCGGTATGGCAAGGGTAGGCACCAGTAAGAGAAGCTGCTGTATCGGCGCAACTGTGACTGTGACTTCAGCATGGTTATCGCTCGTGTCGGCATCGGTCGTGCTACTGCTCACATCAACTTTATTGACCAGGCTATTGCCTGCCGCGGCATCCACGACAGTGTTGATGGTGATGGTTTGCCAGTCACCGCCACCAGCGCCGGTTCCCAGCAGTATGGCGCGAGTGCAAATGACATGGAAGTTGGGCTTCACGCCGCATAGAAAACCGTTGCCGACGGCATTCAAGTAAGTTACGCCATCCGGCAAGGTGTCATCAACGACGACATTCAACGCGGTCGCCTGGCCTTTGTTACGCACTCGAATCTCGAACGCCAACTCGCTGCCGCGGCTGACGGTTGTGGGACTGGCCGACTTGCGCACTTCCAGGTCTGCCATGGGAGTGCCAGTGGCAGTAGCCGTGGTGGTCGCTGTTTGGGTGCTGGTCGGCGTCGGCGTCTTGGTCGGGGTTGCGGTCACCGTCGGTGTCCTGGTCGCAGTTTCCGTCAACGTCGGCGTGGTTGACCCGGTAGCGGTGGGAGTTCGCGTCTGCGTCGCGGTTCCGGTGCCGGTCGGCGTCAGCGTTGCCGTGGGTGTGCGCGTCAACGTGGTCGTCGGTGATGCCGTCCGGGTCGGGGTCGCGGTTCCCGACGGCGTGGACGGCGCGTAGTCCTTGAGGGTCAGCGGCAAGAAGAGCTGGTGGTCGAAGACGATTAGCTGTGTGAAATATACGCTGTCCTGCCGCTGATTGGCCTCATCCAGGCCGCCAGCGATGTAGGCATAGCCTAGCGGGCTCAGCGCCGCGGCTGCGCGGTAGCGGGATCTGGGCAACAAGCCGTCCGGCGTCAAGCGTGTGACCGTGGCACCCAGCTGAAACACGTAGACAGTCGCTTGGGCCGCGTTGCCATCCGTGCCGCCGGCCACGTACAGCTTGTCACCGGCCACGAAGCTGGCATGGTCGGCGCGGTCCTCGGGCAACAGGTCAGTGCCGACCTCAGTCCATTCGCCCAGAGAGCCAGAGCCATCGCTCCGAATGACCGAGCGATAAACCTTGCGCGAGACCGAGGTCGTCGTGGGCCGGCCGCCGATGACGTAGATCGCGCCGTTGTGGACGACGGCAGTGTGACGGTAGAGGGGAGTGTGCAATGCCTCTGTGAGTGTCCAGGGGTCCAGTGTGCCATCGGCGCGTATTCTGGCACGGTATACGGTGTCAAGGACGTCAGAAATGCGCAGTCCACCCAACACATAAAGATAGCCATTTGCGACTACCATAGCATGGGTCGCCCGTCGCTCACCTTCGGGCAGTCCAGCGATCGGCTGCCATTATCTTAACGTGCCGTCAGCGTCTACTGCAGCTACGTAGGCGGCGCTTTCGTAGGCGCCGCTGTAGCCTCCAACAACGTAGATGCGATTGCCTGTCGCGACGGCCGTATGACCGTACAGCGTTTTGGACCAGGTAGTGGCCTGCCATTCGTCCAGTATTCCGCCGGTCAAAATGGGCGCCCGATGTATTTGGTTGGTGGGCGCCCCTTGATTATCACGGCCTCCGATCACATATAACCAGTTCCCAACCGCTACCGACGAAGCACTATCGAGAGGATCAGGGAGTTGTCTTGTTGTAGTCCAGCTGACGTCTTGTGGCAAGACAGGCTGGCCAGAGGACATCACCGGTACAGCGATCGCTGTCAGGCCGACGGCGCACATCACCACCGCTACCGTAACAACCGCCCTGTACCTGTAGTGGACTCTACATAGACTCATGCGCGTGCTTCTTCTCATCTCTTGCATCATGTCTTTCAGGTCGCTGCTCTCTCACCGCTCAATAGTGCTTGACACCTCAACTCATTTTGGTGTCGGCTCGAGCGTGGGTGTCTCTGTCGGCACGTCTGTCGGCGATGGTGTGTTCGTTGGCGGTACCGGTGTGTCCGTCGGCGGCACAGGTGTGTCCGTAGGCGGCACAGGTGTCTTGCTAGGCGGTGCGACTGTCGTTGGCGGCGGAATGGGGGTCGCCGGGGGCCCGCCGCCCGACCGATAAACCAGAGATCTCAGCGGAGCATAATCGCTCAGTCGCGCACCGGCCAGATTCACCACGGCCACCGTCCACTCGTAATCGCCGGGGCCACCAGTAGTCACTACCGACAAGGTGCTGATGATCAAGGGCTGGCTGCCGCTGCCGTTCACACCCAAAGCAACAGCGCTTCCCATCGGCTGCCAGTCTTCATTGCCACGCTTGCGCATGAAGATTTGGAAGCGATAGGTTGGGTTCAGGGCCCCGGTCCAACGCCATGAGAATTCCTGTATCTGAGCCTGGTAAGCCGTGAACCCATCCTCAGGTTTCGACAGCTGCGGTGCAGGCAGATTGCTCCCCGGCACAGTGAGCGTCAGCGTAACCCTGGGGGTGCGGGTGGCGGTCGGCGCCTGAGTCGTCGGCCTCGGCGTAGGGGAGGGCCGCGGCGTGTCTGAGGGCCGTAACGTCGCTGTGGGTTCCACAGTCCCGGTTGTGGGAGCGATGGCGGTGACAGGCACGGCCGCGGCGGTCGCCATCTTCGTGGCTGCCAGCATTGTTTCGGTCGCTGTCACCGCGGTCACGACCGCGCCAACCGGCGGAGTGACCGAGGCCTCCAGGGTGGGGGTGCGCGCCCCGGCCTGCCCGCCACGCGCCAGCAAGATGCCTGCCACCACGCCCGCGGCGATCAGCACCAACGCGACCACACCCAGCAGCGCGATGGGCAGACGCCGGCGAGCCGCAACGGGCGCCGCCGCAGCGCTTTGCGGCCCTTCCGCGCGCGCCACGATGACGCTGATGTTGTCGCCGCCCCCGCGCTCGTTGGCCAGGTCCACCAGCCGCCGCGCGGTTTGCTCCGGCGGCGCTTGGCCCGCGATCTCCAGTAGTTCGGCGTTGGTCACCAGGTTGCTCAGGCCGTCCGAGCAGAGCAGCAGCACGTCACCTTCTTGCAGCACACCGCTGAACAGATCCGGATCCACCGCAGCAGCGGTGCCCAGGGCCCGGGTGATGATGTTGCGTTGAGGATGGCTCTGTGCTTGCTCAGGGGTGAGCACGCCTGCGCGCACCTGTTCTTCCACCCACGAGTGATCTTGCGTGATCTGGCTGATCGCGCCCTCGCGCAGCAGATAGACCCGGCTGTCACCCACGTTGGCGATCTGCACCTCGCGCTCGCGCACGACGGCCACCGCGGCCGTGGTCCCCATGCCCTGCCGCCCGGCGTCGCCCAGGGCGTGCTGGCGGATGGCCTGGTTGGCCGTCTGGAAAGCCTGGCGCAGACTGGTGGGGATGTCGTCCGTGGTCGCGGCGAAGTAGGCGCGCTGGATCTCGGCCACCGCGGCCTGGCTGGCGACCTCGCCGGCGTTGTGCCCGCCCATGCCGTCGGCGACGATCAGCAGTTGCCCCTTGCGCGCCAACAGGGCCGGATCGGACGGCGTGAACACGCCGATGGCATCCTCCTGATGGTCACGCGCCCGGCCCACGTCGGTGAGCTGGGCGATGCGCAACCTGAGCCGGTTGCCGGCCGGCCGGGCGGTTCGAGGGGGCATCTTCGGTGCAGGCTGGGTGGGCATGGTCGGGTGCTCCTGTTCTGGTCATGGGGCGGCGACGCGCAGGCGGTAGGGTTGGCTCGTCAACGGAGAGCTGCCGCGCGTGATGCGCACGTAGTGGCGGCCGGCGTTGATCTCGATGTCAATGACCTCGCCCGCGTTACCGGTGTTGCCGGAATGCTTGACGAGACAACTACTCGATGCGCAGTTGTAGAGTGTCAGGTCGTAGTCAGAGCCAGGCGGGATATCGCCCAGCGTGATCACCACGCGCCGCTTTGTCGGCCAGTCAAAGTAGTAGAAATCGCGGTCGGTGTCGGCCGCACAGTTAAAGTAGCCCAGGAAGTCCTGGTTCAGCGGCAGTGGGCCCCACGCCTCGCCAAAGGTCCCGTTAGGTTCGTATGGGTCGTCAGGACACAACAGCGGCGGCGCGCAGAGGATCAGCGGCAGATAGGCTGCCGGCGTCAATGTGCCCGGAGGCCGCGTCGCGGTTGGGGTGGGGGTCCGGGTCGGCGTCAGCGTTGGGCCGGGGGACGACGTACGAGTGGGCGTGGCTGTCGGCGTCCTTGTCGAGGTTGGCGTGGCGGTGCGGGTTGGTGTTGGGGTGAATGTGCGTGTGGAGGTCGGCGTAGGCGTGTTTGTGACTTGCCCCACCACGTCCAGGGTGATGTCATCCACGGTCATGCCACTGTAAGTGATGCTGACGTCACTTATGAACGCGAAGGCTATCCAAACCTGGGACTGGCCCAGCCGGTTGCTCAAATCGAGTGTGCGACGGTAGTAGCCGTTCCCTTCGCTGCCACTGGTCCAATTGCCGCAATACGCGACGCCGTGGTCGTAATTGCTCCCATTAATCGAGTCACCCACGAACAGAGCATCGTAATTGCACCCGTCTGAACCCGGCTCAGTCTCACCTCGGAAATAGTAGGTGAGTGTAGCGCTGGTAGCCTGGCTCAGGTCGAAAGGCCCGTACTCGGCCCATGTGTCGGCGTTGTTGGGGTAGCTGGCCGCGCAGCCCAGCGCACCGCCTTGCGCGCCGCCGCCCACCGTCCAACCGCCGTAAGCGCCGGTGCGAGGATAGCAGTTGCGCTTGCCCAACAGGAATTCCCCTCCATCGTTCGTGCTTTGATCCACCAGACTCCAGCCGGCTTTAGGCCAGGTGCTCTCGAAGTTTTCGCTCATGATGGCTGCCACCGGCGCGAGCAGGCTGGGCTTTTCCTGGCGTAGAACGAGCGATTGGTTGATGTCATGCTGCACGGCGCCACTTGGGCTCAATAGGGCCGGCGTACCTACGTCCTGGGCGGCGGCGCGACTAAGGCCGCTCGTATTCACCTGCGCCATGGCGATAACGGGTATCAGCGCAAATGCCAGGGCGCTGACAACCACTATCGTTCTATGCCCCCGTGAGAAGATGTGCTTGAACATGGTATTCACCTGATGAAGTGGCCGGCTCATGTGAGAAATTACGGTACGGGTGTATTGGTTGGCTCCGGTACAGGCGTGTTGGTCGGTGGGACGCGCGGCGGCGTGGCCGTGGCCTGCGGCTGCGGTGTGGCGGTGGCAGGCGCGCGGGTCGCGGTGGCGGTCGCAGTCCTTGTCCGCGTGGCCGTTGCGGTCCAAGTCGGCGCCAGGCGGGTCGCGGTCGGCGCGACCGTGGCCGGGGGCCGGGTCAACGTCGGGCTGGCTGAGGCCCTGGTGGATGTGGCCGGGGCTGCGCGGGCCGGCGCGCGGGTCGGCGTCGCGGTCGTC
>DAOUAT010000377.1:0-31088 GCA_034433275.1 Anaerolineae bacterium | reverse complement strand
GAGGGCATCGCAAGGACTTCTTCCTGGCCACCAAAACCCAGGAGCGCATCTACACCGCGGCCAGGCAGCAGATCCACGAATCGCTGGACCGGTTGCAGACCGACCACGTGGACCTGCTGCAACTACACTTTTTGATCGATCCGGCGGAGTGGGAAGTGGCCATGGGGCCGGGCGGCGCGCTGGAAGCAGCAATCGAGGCGCGCGACCAGGGGCTGACCCGCTTCATCGGCGTTACCGGCCATGAGATCGCCGCGCCGGCCGTACACCTGAAAAGCCTGGCTCGCTTCGATTTCGACTCGGTGCTGCTGCCCCACAACTACTTGCTGATGCAGAACGAGCGTTACGCGGCCGATTTCGAGGCACTGATGCAAGTCTGTCAGGCGCGGAACGTCGCGGTGCAGACCATCAAAGGGATCACCCGCCGGCGCTGGGGCGATCAGCCGCCGACCCGCGCCACCTGGTATGAACCGTTGGAGGAGCAAGCCGACGTTGACCTGGCTGTCTGGTACGTGCTGGGCCGGTCCGAGGTCTTTTTGAACACACCCGGCGACATCCACGTGCTGCCGAAGGCCCTGGATGCGGCCAGCCGGTTCGAGCGGCCGCCTTCAGATGAGGAGATGCGAGCGTTGGTGGCCTGGCGGGAGATGGGGCCGATGTTTTGGTAATTCTGGGAGATCCGGAGTCGAGGCTGTGCGCCAGCCCCCTTTAGGGTCAGCCGGTTTTTCACATGCCGGGGATAACCGGCGAAAGCCTCGACTCCAGCAATAACCTGCGCCTCTGAGTTCATCCCTCGCAATACGCCAACGCGGTCGCGTATGGCCTGAACCCCACCCGCTCATACACCCGCCCCGCACGCTCGTCCGCGGCCGACAGAAACGCAACCCGGATGCCCGCCTCGAATGCGGCCTGGGCCATGGCCGCCACCAGCGTGCCCGCGATCCCGCGGCGGCGATAGTCGGCCAGGGTCGCGATCCCCACCAACTCAATGAACCCGTCCAGCGGCGCCGTGTGCGCGGCCGTGGCGACCGGCGCGCCGTTCAGCAGGCCCAGGAAGCTGCCCCCCTCCAGCCCGGCGCGGCGGCGTAAGTCCGCCACCTGCGCATCGGTGGGTTCGACGCGCTCATCTTCGCCAAAGCTGCGCCCCTGCACGCTAATGAACGCGGCCAGGTCGGCGCGCGGGGAATCGGGCGTGAGGCGGCGGATCGCCAGGCCGGGCACGGCCGCCGCGGGCCGGAAAGTTTCTGCCGTACACACCAGCAGCGGGTTGCGGCCCTCTTCGACCAGCCCGGCGGCCAGCAGGGCCGGCCCCAGGTCAGGCGCGTATTCTTGGATGAACTCGAACCGCAGCAGCCGCTCCCGTGCGGCAAAGGCCGCGCGCAGCGTAGCGAGGGTCTTCGGCGCCAGATCGCGCACCGACTCCCGCGGGATGGCGTAGTTGTAATACCGCAGCGGATCGTTGGGGTTGAAGAACAGCGCGAACGGCGGCAACTCGACCGTATCGTGGGTCAAAACCGCCGCCGCGCGCATATAAGCCTGGAGCGTCGCCGGTGCAAGTGTTTGCTCTTTACTCCCAGTCCCCGTGTCTCCCCATCTCCCCATCTCCCCATCTCCCCATCTCCCCGTCTCCCCGTCCTACTTCCGCCCCGGATAGGTCCGGTCTTCCAGATCGGCGACAAACTTCTCGGCTTCCAACGCGGCCGCCACCCCCTGGCCGGCCGACGTGGCCGCCTGCTTGAAGCGGTGGTCCTGGATCTCGCCCGCGGCGAAGATGCCAGGCACGCTGGTGCGCATCAGCCGGTCGGTGACCAGGTAGCCCTCGTCGTCCAGCGCCAGCTTGTCCACAAAGAGCTGGTTGTTGGGCAGGTGGCCGATGTAAACGAAAACGCCATCGGTGGGCGTGTCATATGTTTCACCGGTGACGAGGTTTTTGAGCGTGACGCTCTCCACCTTCTCCGCGCCGTTGATGCGCTCGACGACCGAATTCCAGACGAACTCGATTTTGGGATTTTCGGTGGCGCGGCGCTGTAAGGTGGCGCCGGCGCGCAGCGAGTCGCGGCGATGGACGATGCGCACCTTGGACGCGAACTTGGTCAGGAACAGCGCTTCTTGTAGCGCGCTGTCGCCGCCGCCCACGACCACGATGTCCTTGCCGCGGAAGAAGAAGCCATCGCAGGTCGCGCAATAGCTGACCCCGCGGCCGGTGAGCCGTTCTTCGTTGGGCACGCCCAGCCGCCGCGGCGACGCGCCGGTGGCCGCGATCACGGACTTGGCCCTAAAGACCTGGCCGCCCGCGGTGTGTACCGTGAAGGGCGGGCCGTCAATCTCCAGCTCGGTGACATAGTCAACCAGCATCTCCGCGCCGAATCGCTCGGCCTGCCGCTGCATGCGCTCCACCAGCTCGGGCCCCTGGATCTGCTCGAAGCCGGGGAAGTTCTCGACCTCGGTGGTCAGCGCGATCTGGCCGCCCAGTTCGTTGCCGGAGATCAGCAGCGGCCGCATATCCGCCCGCGCGGTGTAAATCGCGGCCGCCCAGCCCGCCGGGCCGCTGCCGATGATGATCACGTTTTCGATCTCAGGACGAGGGCCAGCTTCACTGCGCGCCTCGGCCTCAGTTGTCTCGCTGCTGGCTAAGTTAAGGTTGAAATCTAACATCACTAAATCTCTCCCGCCTGGTACAAAATCAACGCCGCGGCTATCACCCCGGCGGTCTCGGCCCGCAAGATGCGTGGCCCCAACGTCACCGGCCGCACGCCGTAGCGCCGCGCCAGCGCGATCTCTTCTTCGGTGAACCCACCTTCCGGGCCAACAAATACTTCGATGCGCGCGCCCGCGGCCAGGTTACACCCTGCCAACGCGTCGCGCAGCCGCATCACCCGCTCCCCTTCCCAGGGGATGAGGCGGAGTAGTCGCCCCCCCTCGGTCCCCCCCGCTGCGGCAGGAGGGATGACGGACGAGGGTTCCGCTGCGGCAGGGGGGATGGCATGAGGGGCCACCGCCTGGGCAAAGAGCTGGGCCGGCAGCAACTCGGGCAGCCGGCCGCGGCCGCTCTGTTCTGCCGCCTCCTGGATGATGCGCTCCCACCGCTCGCGCTTGTTGGCCGAGTCAATCGCGTCCAGGTCATCAATCACGTTGCGCTCACACACCAACGGCACGAACCCGCTGATGCCGATCTCGGTGCCCTTTTGCAGCGCCCAGCCGAAGCGCTCCCCTTTCAGCATGGCCTGGAACAGGGTGATCGCCACGGCCGGCTCGCCCGCGGCCTGCCAGCGCTGCACGGTCTGGAAGCGCGCGTCCGTCTCTCCCAGGGCGATCAGCTTGGCGTCGTAGGCCCAGCCCTCCCCGTCGAGCAGCGTCACCCGGTCGCCCAGGCGCAGGCGCAGCACCCGGCGCACCTGATGGGCCTGGTCGCCGGTCAGGATGACGGGTTGCGCTCGCAGCGCGTCGGGGGGGACGAAGAAACGGTGCATCGGCAGGTAGACAAGGAAACAAGGAAATAACGGAACTAAAGGAAATACCGGAACTGGTTGGTGGGCCGCGGTTATAGCAGCAGGCACGCTTCGGCGGCGAGCCAGAAGAGTTGTTCGCGTACGCTGGCGCGACTCAACCATTCACGTGAGTTCCATTCGATCCCGCTGACGTCATCGCCGCCGTAGAGCAGCTGGGCGAAGATCACGCCGCGGAACTGCGCCACGGCGAAAAAGGCGGCGGCCTCCATCTCCACCGTCAGGCAGCCCTCGGCGCGGCGGCGTTGCACCTTGGCTGGCGTCTCGCGATAGATGGCATCGGTCGTCCAGGTTTTGCCCTTCACGTAAGGCACGCGGCGGTCAGTCAAGACCTGTTCGATGGTCGCGATGCCTGCGGGGCTGGGCGCGACCTCGCGGCCCGGGGGAAGGTAGTGATAGGACGTCCCCTCGTCGCGCACCGCGCTGATCGGCACGACGATATGGCCGACCGCGATCTCCCGGTTCAACACGCCCGCACCGCCGCAAGCGATGAACTTCCGGCAGCCGCGCGCGATCATCTCTTCTAACAGGCCGGCAGCCAAGGGCGCGCCCACGCCGGGGTGGAAAAAGGCCAGCCGTCGGCCGCCCACCGCGATCTCATACAGCGGATGTTCGCCCATTTCGCTGCGTTGCGTCGCGATGCGTTGCGCGCCGTAGTCGGCAACCACTTTGTCGATCACGCCCTGGAAGAAGCAGATCACGCAGTGCTCAGGCGCATCAATGGGTTTGACCAGCTTCGCCGGTTCCAGGATCGCCGCGCGACTCGGATCGTGTTCCAGGATGGGATAGGCGGAGGACAAATCGTCCATGAGTCTTTCATCCATTCAGTTGCGCCACCAGCCCCACCCAGTCCCCCTGAACCAGCCGGTTGACCACGCCCAACTCATGCCGGGCCAGCGCCGCGCGCACGTCCTCCTCCCGCTCCTCGATGATCCCCGCCAGGATCATGCGGCCGCCGGGGGCCAGGTAGCGGTGCAGGCCAGCGTCCAGCAGCGCCTCGATGACGTGCGGCAGGATATTGACCAGGATGACGTCCCACGCCGGCCGCGCGCCGCTGTCATCCGGCGCGAAAAGCGTCGGAGAAGCGGATTGCCCCCTCGCCTCGGAGGAGAGGGGGTTGGGGGTGAGGTCCGGCCCCGCGCTGACCACCGCACGGATCGGGAGCGGCAGGTCGTTCAGGGCCGCGTTCTCGCGCGTCGCCGTCACCGCGATGGGGTCAATGTCGAACGCGTCCACGCGGGCCGCGCCCAGCCGGGCGGCCGCGATGCTGAGGATGCCGGAGCCGCAGCCTGCATCCAGCACGCGCTGGCCGGGCGCCACCACGTCCTCCATCAGGCACAGGCAGAGCTGGGTGGAGGGGTGCAGGCCGGTGCCGAACGCCATGCCGGGGTCGAGCACGATGGGCAGCACGCCCGGCTCAGGCGGCAGCGCGTCCACCTCCCATGCGGGGACGATAAAGAAGCGGCGGCCGACGCGCAGGGGGTGGTAGCTGGCCTTCCACGCGTTAGCCCAGTCGGCCTCGGCCAGCGGCCGCACGACGGTCTCGCCCAGGGGGTAGATGCGCCCCAGATACCACAGCCCTTCTTCGATCCCGCGCTGGCGGTCGGGGGTGTCAGCCTCGCCCGCGGGCAGGTAGGTCTTCACGACCACGAACGGGTGATGGTCGTCACCCACCGGGTCGAACCCGGCCACTTCGGTGACCGCGCCGCCCTGGCCGTCGGGCCGGCTGTTCAGCCGATTGAAGAGCTCACTGACCGCCTCGGCCGCTTCGCCGTCGGCCCGGACGCTGATTTCGATCCAGTTCATACTGCCTCAATCTGAGACGAAGGACGAACGACGGATGACGGATGACAGAAACTTACCATGCCCCGGTCCTTCGTCTTTCGTCCTTCGTCAATCACCCCAATGCATTGCCCACTGCATCAATCAGCTTCTCAAACAGGTTACGGTTATCCTTCCCCAGCGACTCGCCCAGTTCCTTGAGCAGCTTGCGCTGCTTGTCGTTGAGCTTTTCGGGCACGACCACGTGGGCCACGATGAGCTGATCCCCGCGGCGGCTGCTGCGCAGGATGGGCACGCCCTTACCCCGCAGCTTGAAGACCGCGCCGTGCTGCGTGCCGGCCGGGATGGTCAGCTTCGTGGGGCCATCCAGCGTGGGCACGCCAATCTCCGCGCCCAGGGCGGCCTGCACGATGTTGACCGGCAACTCCAGCACGATGTCGTTTTCCTGGCGCTGGAACAGGGGATGGGGCTTGACGGCCAGCACCACGAACAGGCTGCCGGGCGGGCCGCCCCGCTCCCCAGGCTCGCCCTCGCCGGCCAGGCGGATGCGCATGCCGTCGTCCACCCCGGCCGGGATGCTGACCGCCAGCTTCCGAGTGACGCGCACGCGGCGCTGGCCGCGGCACTGGGTGCAGGGCGTCGTGGCGATCTCGCGCTCGCCGTTGCAGCGTGGACAGGTGGTGACGCTGACGAACTGGCCCAGGATGGTCTGCTGCGCGCGGCGCACCTCGCCCGAGCCGTTGCACTGCGGGCAGCGGATCGGCTTGGTGCCCGGCTCCGCGCCCGAACCCTGGCACTGCGAGCAGGTCTCCTGCCGCGGGATCTCGATCTCTTTCTCAACGCCGAAGACCGCTTCTTCGAAACTGATCTCCATGTCGTAGCGGAGGTCGTTGCCCCGCGCCGGCCCGCGTTGTGCGCCGCGCATCCCGCCGAAGCCGCCGAAGAACTCCTCGAAGATGTCGCCGAACCCGGGGAACCCCGCGCCCGGCCCGCCCGCGCCGAAGCCGCCCTGCGCGGCCGCGTGGCCGAAGCGGTCATAGGTTGCCCGCTTGTTGGCGTCGCTCAGCACCTCGTACGCTTCGTTGATCTCCTTGAAGCGTTCCTCGGCGTCCTCGGACTTATTGACGTCCGGGTGATACTGTCGCGCCAACCGGCGATAGGCGCTCTTGATCGCGTTCTCGTCCGCGTCCCGCGGGATGCCGAGAACCTCGTAGTAATCGCGTTTACTCATTACTTGTTACTCGTTAGTCTAACGACCCCCGTAAGCTGCGGCTGCGCCTCACGCACCCACAATCGCGCGAGCCCTGCCGGCGCAGCCGTCAGCTTGACGCCGTGTTAGGCACCGCCCAGGTATCAGACCGGCAAAACGAGCTCCCTGACCCATGACGGCGAACTGGGCGGCCCGAACACCTTCTTTCGCATGGATGTTATCAAGATGTAAACATGTTTACTTAAGGCGTATTGTCGTCCGGAAGTGTCGGATTATTAAGCAGTCTACGAAAACTGCCTCCCCAGCGCGAAGTTTCAATCAGCACCGGCGCTTGCTTGTTCAAATCAAAGATATACGCGATATAGCTGGCCCTTACTGAGCTTGTTTGCGTCCGTGGTTTTTCCAAAAAGCTGGTATCGAAGCTCCCCCTGACCACTACAAGTGCGAGTGGGGGCGGCTCATTAGTAAACTGAACAGGCGTTAAGCCCAGTTCTGGTAATTCCTTTATCGTGACACTGCGTGTCAATACTATCTCCACGGGCGTTTTATCGCTTGGAAAATGAAGACCGGTGTATTCCAGCGCCGCTTGACTCACATCAAATGACCTAGACCGTGTTGGCGTTGGAAGAGGCGATGCCAAGGTGCTCCGTGTTGCAAGTGGGGAGACGATAAGCGTCTCACGAGTCGGCGTGGCGCCCGTCGTGGCAGTAGAACGTAATACGCCGACAGCCGTAAGTGCCAGACTGCCTAGTATCACGAACACCAACACCAAAAAAGAAAATTCTATAACTGATTTCACGGAGCGTAACATGTTCCCTCCAATCCATTAGCTTGAGTAATCCTTCAATACCAGGGGCATGAAGACTTCATAAGCGTAGATTAGCGTCCAACTGCTATTCACGCATGTAGAGACTCTGCCATCAACTACGTTAATGTAGAATTGTGTGTAGCACCAGTACTCCCAACTTGTTTCATTGTATGCTTTGGATTTGGCTGCAGAGACTCTATAGACTCCCCAACGTATAGAGCCTGGCATAGATTCGCCTCCCGCACCAACATATGGGAGATTATCCGTGCCCAAATCTGGTGATGCCAATCCCCGACAGCCATAAGCACTACAGAATTGGGACTGCCATTGGTTGCTCCCAAAAAAGTAACTCTTGTACCCATAGTTACCACCGGGGAATAGATTCGCTGTTGTATCAACAAACCGCCCGACGTTTCCCCCGGATTTCTTCCAGGTGCTGTATGGATACAATCCGCAGTCAATATCACATGCCTTTATAGGGCCAGATTCGATGAAGGTATCAACAAGGTTCGATAGCGCAACCGGAGCAGCACTCCATGCACCAACTGGTATCACAGGATTTGCGGTCGTCATATCAGCTTCAACGCCCCAGTACCCTTTGCCGTTCACAGATCTATAGTGCATGGTAAGCACCTATGCTATTGATGGGACTTGGGCGTTTACAGGCAAATCTGGGACGAATACGCTCGTCAGTGAACAAACAATCAGCAACATGAATAGAATCCTAATGATTGGCCTGATGTGACTAAACATGTAGAATCTCCTCTTAATTGCACTCCCTATTCGGATTTCAGCATGTTTCACGATTGTCGTGACGTGACGGCCCAACTTTTATTGCGTGTTGCGTTGCGCGCTTTTTCGGGATTCACAGTACACGGTATTTCATCCTTTGTTCTTAGTCGCTTCTGCACTGTGCGCGTCATCCCCATCTTCCCAACTGATGATCCACACGCACAGCCCGGCCAGGGCGATGGTCGCGCCAATCAGCGCGGCCCATTGCCCGGCCTGAAAGCCGACGTGCCGCGCAGCGATGACGACGATGATCACCATGCCGACCGCCAGCACGAGCCAGGAGACCAGGTTGGGGTGTTCGTCCCAGAGTTTGCGAAGTTGTGTCATTTTGCCTCCATTCATGGCCGCTCCGCATCCTTCGACTACGTGGCGGGAACAACACCGCCACTCCGCTCAGGATGCTCCGCTAAGCCTGGACTGTTTGACCGTCATTCAAGAAACAATTCATACAACAACTCATCCACGTACTTTCCATCCACATACGCCTGGCGGGCCAGGCGGCCGCACGGCTGAAAGCCCAGGCCGGTGTAGAACGCCTGCGCCTCTGGGTTGTCCGCGCGCACGGTGATCACCAGCTTGGTGTAACCGGCCGCCCGCGCCTCGGCCCAGGTGATCGCGCTGAGCGCGCGGCCCAGGCCGCGGCCGCGCACAGCCGCCAGGATAAACGTCCCCGCGCTGCCGACGTGATCCATGGTGTGGGTGAAGGTGGCGTAGGGCATGACCTCTTGAAAGCCCGCCACCACCTGCCCCAGCAGCGCGAGATTCAGCAGTGACCGTACCGGCATGGAGCGCAGGAAGGCGCGTTCCTGGGCCGGCGTGAACGTGCGGCCGGTGATGGTGCGTCCGCCCTCGCGCACCGCGGCGTTCAGCACACCCGCGATCCCTTCGGCGTCGGCCAGGGCCCCGCGGCGGATGACCGGCGGCGGCAGCGGGAGGCCCAACTCGACCCACGCGGCCAGCACCGCCTGCGCGGTCTCGGCCATCGGCCCATCGGTGTGGATCACGCGCTGCGCCTGGGCGATCATCTGCGCGGGGGGCATCTGGTTGGCCAGGCGGCGGCGCACCGCCGCGGCGTCCATGCCCCGGCTCTTCTTCAATCGGGCGAACTGCGCCCGGCGGCTGCACGTCGTCACCCACACCTGATCGCACAGCGCCCGGCTGATGCCCGATTCCAACAGCTTGATCGCCTCGATGACCACCAGCGGCGCCTGCGACGCCGCCACCCGCAGCGCGACGGCCTGCCCCACGGCGGGATGGGCGATGGCCTCCAGCCGGGCCAGCGAGGTGGGATCAGCAAAAGCGCGCGCACCCAGCAGCCGCCGATCGATCAGTCCGTCCGCCCCCAGCAGATCGCGACCGAACGCGGCCAGCACGGGCTCGAACGCGGGGCCGCCGGGCGCCATCACCTCGTGCGCCACGCGGTCCGCATCAATGCCCTCGGCGCCCAGCGAGACCAGCACGTTGCGCACGTGGCTCTTCCCGCTGCCGATGCCCCCGGTCAGGCCGATGACGAGTGGTTTCACGCCATTTCCGCCCATTCCGCCATCAACGCGTGCAACGCCGCATCCGTCTCCTGATACGCCACGCCCAGGCGCTGCACCTTGCCCACGTCGCCGGCCAGGCTGGCGGCTTCGAGCTGAGCGCCGAGCGCGTGCAGCCGGGCCTCCAGGTCGTGGATCTGCGCCTCGACCGCGGCAGCCGCTTCGGCGCGCTTCTCGGCGGCCTTGCGCTGACGGCGCTCCTCCCGCGCCCGATCCCGGTCATATTCGGTCACGCCCGGCCGCTCAGCCTCAACCTCAGCCTTAGCCTCAACCTTAACCTCAGCCTCGGCCGCCCGCAGCTTCAGGTACTCGTCGTAGTTCCCCTTGTAAACGCGTAACTCGTCACCGTCCACCCGCCAGATGTGCGTGGCCACCGACTGCACCAGCCAGCGGTCGTGGGTGACGAGCAGCACGGTGCCGGGGAACTGCTTCAGCACTTCTTCCAGTATCTCCTGCGTGTCCAGGTCCAGGTGGTTCGTCGGCTCGTCTAGCAGCAGGAAGTTCGATCCTTGTAAGGTCAGCCGGGCCAGGGCCACGCGCGAGCGCTGCCCGCCGCTGAGGGTGCCGATGGTCCGAAACACGTCGTCGCCGCTGAACAGGAACTGGCCCAAGAAGTTCCTCGCCTGCGCCAGCGGCAGGTTTTGCACATCGAGGATAGCGTCCAGCACCGTCTCTTCGGGATCCAGCCCGGCCTGCGCCTGGGCCAGGTAGCCGGCCTGCACACTGGCGCCGAACCGCACGCGGCCGTGCAGCGGCGGGATCATGTCCAGGACCGTCTTGAGCAACGTCGTTTTGCCCGCGCCGTTGGGCCCGATCAGTGCGACGCGATCCCCGCGGCGGACCTCGGTGTCGGGGCAGTAAAACAGAGGCCGCTCGTAACCCACAGCCAGGTCTTTCGTCGCCAGCACCAGGTCGCCGGAGCGGATCTGGGTCGTCAGGCCCAGGCGGATCTGCCGCTGATCCTGCGGCCGCTCGATGGCGTCGTCGCGCAGGAAGCGCTCCAGCCGGGTGCGCCGGCCCTGAGCCTCGCGCGTGCGCTGGCCGGCCAAGTTGCGGCGGATGAAATCCTCGGTCTTGGCGACGAACTCTTGCTGCGTCTCCCACTCACGGCGCTGGCGCTCACGGCGCATCTCCCGTTGCAGGTGAAACGCGCTGTAGTTGCCGCGATACGCCTCCAGCCGGCCGTCGTTCATGTCCCAGATGCGGGTGGTAACCTTGTCCAGGAAATAGCGGTCGTGGGCCACGGCCACCAGCGCGCCCCGCCACCGCAGCAGCAGCTCCTCCAGCCACTCCACCGCTTCCAGGTCGAGGTGGTTGGTCGGCTCATCCAGCAGCAGCAGATCGGGCTCGGCCAGCAGCAGTTGCGCCAGCAGCGCGCGGGTGCGCTCGCCGCCGCTGAGGTGTGCCAGCGGCTTGTCGTGCTCGTCCTCGTTGAAGCCCAGGCCGCCCAACACCTGGCGGATGCGCGTCTCGTAGTCGTAGCCGCCGGCCACCTCGAACGTGGTCTGCGCCTGGCCGTAGGCCGCCAGCAGCTCGGCGTAATCGGACGCGCCGGCCGCGGCCACGTCAGCCAGCCGGTGCTCCAGCTCGGCCAGCGCCGCGCCCTGGGCGCGTAGGCCGGCGAACACCTCCAGCATCGCCTCGTGCAGCGTGTGCTCGGCCGCGGGCGGCGGGTCTTGGGGCAGATAGCCTACGGTCAGGCCCCGTTTGCGCGCCACATCGCCGGCCGTGGACGCCTCCGCCCCGGCCAGGATGCGCAGCAGCGTGGTCTTGCCCGCGCCGTTCGCGCCGACAAACCCGATGCGATCCCCCGCCTCGATGCGCAGATCCACACCGGAAAAAACATCCAACGCGCCGAAGGCTTTGCTAAGCCCGGTTGCAATCAAGAGAGACATATAGCAGTTTGCTCCAAACAGGCCACATTATAATACTGGAAGCTGGAAACTGGAAGTTGGATGTACAATGTGCGAAAGAATCCCGGTTTCTCAGAGAAACCGGGATTCTACGTTTCGCGTAAGCCGGCGTACTAGGCAAAAGGCTGATCCTCATTTATAATCTGTCCACTTTGGCATCTTGCACACGAAGTATGAACCAAGACGTCGCGAATCGCTCTCAGGAAAATTTTTCATACCGGCCGTGGCGCCAGTGCGTATGGGAATGTAGCACAATCCGCTGGATTGTGGCCGCACCGCCAAGCGCAATCCAGCGGATTGCGGCACCGGCCCATTTCCAGGGAAGGTCGGGGCGGAGATGCCGGTAGCAATCCTGCGTTGTGACTTGCCCGGCTTCGGGGCCGTGACCGTGCGCATCCGCCGGGAGGCGATCAACCTCCTGGTGGGCGACGAGGCGCCGAGCTACTCGTTCGACCTGGCCGGCCGGCTGATCGGCGCGTTCGTGGGCGGGGTCAACTACCGCCGCGGGCTGGATAACCGGGTGCTGCGCAAGTGGCGCGAGGCCGACGGCGTGCGGCAGCGGCGCTGGCTGACCGGGGAAGAGGCGGCGGCCTTCCTGGCCGGGGCCTACCGCCTGGCCGAACAGGCGGCCGACGCCATCGCCGATCCACGCCTGGCCGTGCTGCGCGGCTGGGACGCGGCCCGGCTGGCGGCCGATGCGGCCCAGTTCGCCCAGGTCTACCGGCCGGTGAGCATCCTGCCGCCCGACCAATACCTGGCGCTGGTGATCCAGGCCACCGAGGGGTGCTCGTACAACCGCTGCACCTTCTGCGATTTCTACCGGGATCGGCCGTTCCGGGTCAAAGGGCCAGACGAGCTAAGGGCGCACATCGCAGCGGTGCGCGCGTTCTTCGGCCCGGCCATTGGGCTGCGCAAATCGCTGTTCCTGGCCGACGCCAACGCGCTGGTGGCGCCCATGCCGCGGCTGCGCGGCTGGCTGGACGTGATCGCCGAAACGCACGGCTTGCCGGCCAAGGGCATCTACTCGTTCATGGATGCGTTCGACGTCCACCGCAAATCGGCCGCCGAGTGGGCCGAGCTGGCGCAGCGGGGCCTGCGCCGGGTCTACATCGGCATGGAGAGCGGGGACGATGCGTTGCTGCACTGGCTGCGCAAGCCCGGCACGGCCAGCGACGTGATCGAAGCCGTGCGGTTGCTGAAGAGCGCCGGAATTGCGGCCAGCGTCATCATCATGACCGGCATCGGCGGCCAGTTTTACGCAGCCGGCCATGTGGATCACACAATTTCCGCGCTGAACGCTATGCCGCTCGGCCAGGGCGATATCATCTACTTCTCGCCGTTTGTGGCCCATTCCGGCTCGGAATACGGGCGGGCAGCGGCGGAAGCGGGGCTGGCGCCCTTGTCCGACACCGAGATCATGATCCAGGAGGCTGCGATCTGCGCGGGGCTACGGCCTTTCGATCCGGGTTGTCCACCGCAACGCGCGCGATACGAAATCCGCGAGTTCATCTATTGAGCTCGCATCCAGTGACAGGAGGCTCTATGCATCTCTCGTTTCGCAGTAGCCGGCTGGCCTGGCTCAGCGTGGGCTTACTCGCCCTGGGCCTATTGGCCGCGGCGTGTATGCCCGGCACGCCAGTTCCGCCGTTGTCAACCGTCACAGCGCCCACGGCAACATCGGCGCCCCCGGCCACCAGCGCATCGGGCATCCAGGCAGGTGTGGATGCCGATGGCAACTTCTACCGCGGCAACCCGAACGCGGCGGTGAAGCTGGTGGAATTCTCGGATTTCCAGTGACCGTTCTGCGCCCGTCATGCTGTGCAGACGGGCCCGCTTCTGGATGAAGCGTACGTTGCCACTGGTCAGGTCCTTCACGTCTTCCGGCACTTTCCGATCCCGCAGCTGGGACACACGCACGCACTCGCGGCCGCGAAAGCGACCTATTGCGCCGGGCAGCAGGCGCCGGAGTTGTTCTGGAAGCTGCACGACTGGGTCTTTGCGAATCAACAGACCTGGGCTCAAGCGCAGGACGCGCCCAACCAGTTTCGTTCCCAGGCTGTCGCACTCGGCGCGGCCGGGGGTCAATATGACACTTGTGTAGCGGATCCGGCCACCGAGGCGCGCATCCAGCGCGATGTGGCGGAAGGTGCTGCTTTGGGCGTGCAAGGGACACCCGCCTTCTTTGTCAACGATTGGTTCATTGAAGGCGCGTTCCCGCTCACTGAATTCCAGGACAAGATCGCCCGGGCGACGCAGGGGCTACGCCCGCCGCCCACGCCGACCCCGCTCCCGGCCGGGGTCGAATTCTTCGACTCGGATCCCGCGCGGCCTGGGTTCACCTATGACGGCAGCCCAACGCTCGGTTCGCCAGACGCCGGTCTGATCCTGGTCAGCTTCGAGGACTTCAAGAGCGCCGCCGCCGCCCAACACTCGGCGACAGTAGAACCGACGTTGAAGTCAAAGTACGTGGACACTAACCAACTGCGCCTGGTGGTGGCATTCTTCCCCGACAGCGCGCCGCAGGCGGCTGTGGGCGCAGTGTGCGCGGCCAAACAGGGCAAATTCTGGCCGTTCCGCAGCTTGCTGTACGAGAAACAGGCCGAGTGGCAAGAGGGTGATGCGGCCGCGCTGACCCGCTATGCCGAGAGCCTGGGCCTGGATCGCGCCGGGTTCGATACTTGCGTGGCTGACGCTGGAACGCGCGCCGCGATAGATAACGCGTTGTTGTTCGGCCGAAAGCAGATCGGCGTGCCCGTCACCCCCTCGTTCCTGCTGATCAAGCTGTCGGCGCCGGGGCAGGTGGAGGATGTCAAGGGGTTCCCAGGCGTGCAAACCCTGGACGTGCTCCAGCAAACGATTGATGACCTGCTCAAGCCCCAAGCGGCGATACCGAACCCTGAGGGCCCCATCTCGGCGGAGAAGCTGGCCAGCCTGCCGGTGGGCGTTGATGGCGAGGGCAACTTCTACCGCGGGGATCCGGCCGCGCCCATCCGGCTGGTGGATTTCTCGGACTACCAGTGACCGTTCTGCGCCCGTCATGCTGTGCAGACGGGCCCGCTTCTGGATGAAGCGTACGTCGCCACTGGGAAGGTCGTCACCATTTTCCGCCATCTGCCGCTGGAGGGGATCCATCCCAACGCCATGCCGGCAGCCAAGGCTTCCTACTGCGCCGGGCAACAGGACCCGAAGCTGTTCTGGGCCCTGCACGACTGGCTGTTCGCGCAACAAACCACATGGGGCAGCGCGGCCGGCGCGGCCGATCTGTTCCGCCAGCAGGCATTGGCGCTGGGCGCCGATGCCGCCCGCTACGACGCTTGCCTGACCGATGCAAAGACCCAGGCTGCCATCCAACGAGACATGGACGAGGCCGCACGCCTGGGCATCCGCAGCACCCCCTCGTTCGTCCTGCAAAAGGTTGACCCGCAGGGTCAGCCCCAAGGCGAAGGTGAGCGCGTTACCGGCGCGCTGCCATACCAGGACTTCGCGAAGAAGATCGAGAGCTTGCTGGCCGCAAACAACTGATCTACCGATATCCAAACCATCCTTGGGATTTGAGGCTTCAGCCGGTTGCGCTGATCACCCAGATGAACCGGCTGAAGCCTTGAGTGCAACGCCTTTCTCGCCTGCGGTGACTGTGAATATCACCCCTTTCAAGCTGGAACGTTACTTTGCCGCGCACGAGTTCAAGGTCCGTCACCTGCTCAGTGCATCGGATTGCGAAGCCCTGACGCTGTCTGAGCTCCTCGGCCTGGCGGATGAGGCGACATCAACCCTCTGGCACGACCTGAAGCTCGGCTACACCGAGTCGCAGGGCCATCCCCTGCTGCGCGCCGAGATCGCCCGGCTCTTCACGCAGGTCGGCCCGGAGCAAATCCTGGTCGCCGCGCCGGAGGAGCTGATCTTCATCGCCATGAACGCGCTGCTGCGGTCGGGCGACCATGTCATCGTGACTTTTCCGGGCTACCAGTCGCTCTACGAGATCGCCATCGCACTCGGTTGCACGGTCACGCCCTGGCCGCTAACGCCCAGCTCCGCCGGCTGGCAGCTCGACCTGGAGCGCCTGGCGCAGAGCATCCGCCCGAACACGCGGCTGCTGGTGATCAACTTCCCCCATAACCCCACCGGCTATCTGCCCTCGCGCGACGAGCAGCGCCAAATCCTGGCGCTCACCGCGCAGCACGGGCTCTATGTGTTTTCCGACGAGATGTATCGGCTGCTGGAATACCACGAGGCCGAGCGGCTGCCCTCGGTGGCCGACCTGTACGAACGGGGGATCGCGCTGGCGGGCCTGTCGAAGACCTTTGCGCTGCCGGGTTTACGCATCGGCTGGCTGGCCCTGCGAGATCGCGACCTGCTCGCCCGGTGCCTCGCCTTCCATGACTACACCACCATCTGCAGCAGCGCGCCTTCGGAGATCTTGGGGCTGGCGGCGTTGCGGGCGCGTGCGCCGATCCTCGCCCGCAATCTGAGCATCATCCGCGCTAACCTGGCAGCCTTCTCGGCCTTTTGCGACCGGCACGGCGACCGCTTCACCTGGTTGCCGCCCCGCGCCGGCTCGGTAGCGTTCCCAGCCCTCCGCGCAGATCACGCGATAGAACGCTTCTGCGCTGATGTTTTGAACGCAAAAGATGTGATGATCCTACCGGGGACCGTCTTTGATTACGCGGGGAACCATTTCCGTGTGGGCCTGGGCCGCACCAGCTTCCAGGAAGCGCTGGCTCAGGTGGAGGATTACCTGGTTGGCTGATGGCTGATGGCTGGTGGCTGATGGCTGATGGCTGGTGGCTGATAGCTGATGGCTGATGGCCGGTGGCTGGTGGCAGATGGCAGATGGCCGCCATAAGCTATCCGCCATCTACTATCCGCTATCCGCCATCTGCCACCTCGCACTGCGGGCAACGCGTGGGATCGGGCAGTTCGGTGATGTGCTCGGTACACACCGCATAGACCGCCACCCGGTCGAGCAGGCCCCATTTGCGCACCACCGACGCCTCCAGCGCCAGGTGCTTGCACGTTGTCTGGCGCAAGATGCCGGGCGCCGGGCACGAGTCGCACAGCGGCCGGCGCCACGGTCGCCGGTTCTCCCGGTTGCGTTCGATCAGCCGGCACTTCTCGATATCGCGCCCGCGATGATAGTCGCCGAAAAAATACGGACAATCCACCGGTTTCGCCACAGCACCCCCCTTACCAACTTACCAACCTACCAACCTACCACCTCAACACCAGCGCGATCCCCGTCAACGCCACCCCCGCGCCGACGACCTCGTTGACTTGCGGGATCTGGCTGAGGAACAGCGCGCCCAGCAACACGCCCCCTGTCACCTCTTGCGTCGTGATCAGATTCACCGTGGTCGCGTGCGTTCGGCGCAGCGCGGCGTTGTACAGCGTGTGCCCCGTGCCCAGCGGGATCAGCCCCGCGCCGAGCAAGGCCAGCAAGGAACGTGCGTTGTAACCCGCGGGCGTGAAGCTCAAGGCCGCGGCGGGCAGCGTCCACAGCGCGGCCAGGCCATACACCGCACCCGCGTAGGTGAACAGCCCGTAGCGCTCACGCTGCGACCGCCCCGCCACCGAATAGAGCCCGAACGTGATCGCCGACACCAACGCCAGCAGGTCGCCCAGGATCATCCGGCCGTCGAGCCGCGGCTCGAACCCGGCGAGGATCGCGATCCCGGCCACCGTCACCCCCACCCCCAGCCACTTGCGCCGGGCGATCGGCTCGTGCAGGAACCAACTCGAAAACAGAGTGACGAACAGCGGCGCGCTGTACACGATCGCCAGCGAGTGCGCGATGGTGGTGAAGTTGAGCGAGGCGATGTAACTGAGGAAATGGAGCGCGGTGATGAACCCGAAGCCGATGAAGCGCGGCAGGTCGGCCCGCGCCGGCCAGGGCGGCTGGCGGTTGAGCCGCGCCAGCAGGGCCGCCACGGCCGCGGCCACCGCCAGGCGGCCCAGGGTGATCTCGAACGGGCTGAGCGGTGCAGCCCACAGCACCAGCACAGGGCTGGTGGAGAACATCACCACCGCCAGCGCGGCCAGCAGCACGCCTGACCGCGCGGCCGCCGGTGGTGCAACGCCCCCTTCGCCTGTTGGGGTCATTTGCTCAACCCGGCGTTTGGATGCCGGGCAGGAACATGGCCAGGATCATGCTGAGCACGATCAACAACGATAACACCAGAAACAGGATCACCCGCCAATCGCGCTGCCGAGGCCGACGTTTCGCCATGAAATGCTCCTCACATCATAGATTACGCTTGATGGTGGTGCGATTATAGTCTGACCCAGCATTGGCTGTCAATAACCCGAAGCAAGAAATCGGGTCTCTCACTGAACGTTCACTCCACCGTGAAGTGTGGTGTCAGGATCTTCAGCGCGGCTTCCCGCGCCTGTTTGGCCACTACCACCGGGTCCCAGTCCCAATACTCCGGACGGAACAGCTCGATGGAGCAGACGCCATCGTAGCCGATGCCGCTCAGTCGCCGGCAGATCTCGTCCAGCGGGATGACGCCCAGGCCGGGGAACAGCCGCGTGGCGTCGCTGATCGCCTCCTTGGGCGCGTCCTCCAGGTCGTCCAGGTGGAACGCATAGATGCGCGCCGGGTCGAGCCTGTCCAGCTCGCGCATCAGCCCGCCGCCGCCGAAGAAGTGCGCGCAGTCCACCGTCATGCCGACGTTGGGCCGATCCACTTGCCGCACGATCTCCAGCGCGGCGCGCGGGGTGCGGACGGTACACCAGCCGAAGCCCAGGAACTCGAACGACAGCTTGACGCCGTGCGGCGCGGCGATATCGGCCAGGTCGCGCAGCACGGCCACGTACTCGGCCACCACATCCGCCCACGGCAGGTTGCGGTCGGGTGTTGGGCTGGGCACCACCACCAGGCACGGGTTGCCGATCTGTTCCGACAGCTCGCACAACTGCTGGCAACGCGCCCGGATCCCGGCGTAGTCTTCCGCGCTGCGAAACGCGATGAACTCGATGGAGTTGATGCTCATGGGCGCGACGCCGTTATCGTCCAACAGCGCCTTGAGCTCCGCGACTGAGTGAGCGGCCAGGTAGCGGTCCAGTTTGGCGGCCCACAGCTCCAACGCACCAAAGCCCGCGGCCCTGGTCACTGCGACATCGGTCTCGAGGTCGCTGGTCATGGTGGTTGCCCCGTGAAATCCCAGTTGCATTGTTGTCCCCCTTGTCTGTTGTAAAAATGATCAGGTGCATCCAAAGTAGGGGCGGGTTTTGCCTGGTTAACGCAAACTCGCCTTACTCGGCAGCAGTGTGATGGCGGCAGATTCCCCGTTGGTGCGGGGAAATCCGTCCCTAGAACGGATACCGCCCATACTCGCGCACGGTTTCGTACAGCGCCAACACATTTTCGATGGGCGTCTTGGGCTGCACGTTGTGGATGGTGTTGAACACGAACCCCCCGCCGGGGCCGAAGATTGCCAGCCGCTGGCGCACCTGGGCGCGCACCTCGTCCGGCGTGCCGTAGGGCAGGGTGGATTGAGTCTCAATGCCGCCGCCCCAGAAGGTGACGCGATCGCCGAAACGGCGCTTGAGCTCCTGTGGGTCCATGCCGGTTGCCGAGGTCTGCACCGGGTTGACGATGTCGAAGCCCGCGGCGATGAAGTCCTCGTACAGGTTGATCACCGAGCCACAGGAGTGGATGAAGGTCTTCCAGGTGGTATGGGCATGCACCCACTCGTTGATGATTTTGTGGAACGGCTGGTAGAGCTTGCGATAGGTGCGCGGCGAGATCAGCGGCCCGTTCTGCATGCCGAAATCGGCGCCCGTGATGAACACCACCGAGAGCCGATTGCCCACGGCCTCGTAAATCTTCTGCAGGTTGCGCAGGCCGATCTCGCACTGGCGCTCGAACACCTTGTAGACGTAGGTGGGACGCGCGACCGTGCTCATGTACCATTCTTCGATGTCGCGGATGCCTTTGGGGTGCTGGCGCATCCACGCGGCCGGGACCATGGCCACGTCGCCGAAGCTGGTGCCGCCGAAGTCGCCGAAGATCGCGCGGTCGGTATGGGTGTAGAGCCGCTCGGCCTCGGCGCGATAGAACGCCAGATCATCGGCAGTGACATCGGTGAATTCCTCGACGTTATCCTCGAAATTGAGCTTGTCTTCCTCGATGGGATACTGGCGGATGATGGCGTCGAAGTAGAAGCCGTCCTTGGGCATCCGCCCGGAGGGCAGCGCCGTCTTGTCCCCTTCGGGGTACATCAGCAGGTCGCCGTTCGGTTCCGGCTCGGTGTTGAAGCCCGCCGGCGCCAACACCGGCGTGCCATCAAACATGGTCCACGGCTTCCAGTTCTCGTTCGTGAAGCCGAACATGGTCTTGCGGGCGCGCAGGGGAACCACATCTGCACCCAGCGCATCCAGCAGATCGTCCGCGGTTTCGCCCAGCATCTGATAGGGCTCAATGACCTTGACCGGCGTGCCGGGCGCATCCAGGCCCAACGCCTGGCGCAGCTTGTAGACCATGCTGGCGTTCATGCTGGTCACGTTGCAGCCGCCCAGGTCCAGGGGCACGCGGTCAGCTTCTTGATGGCAGAGTGCGGCATGGACGCGTTCTCGTGAGTTCATACGGGTCTCCTATTGCGTTGCGTGTTTCGACCACAGCTCCAGCCACTGCCGCGCCGCGCCGGCCTCCAGCAGAAGTTCCCGCTCCGTTGTGACGCCGCCGCGGGACAGGAAAAAGGTGATGTTCTGCAGTGAGTCTCTGGTCACCGACTGCATCGCCGCGACGGCCGGCCGCGGGATGCGGGTGACGATCAAGCCGTATTGTTCGCTCTTGCGCACCAGCGCCAGATCTTCGGCCAGGATCAATACCGATGCATTGGTCAGCGCCAGCAGCGTGTTGGGGGTGAGCTGCTGGTTAAAGAACGACAAGGACTGTGTCCAGACACCTGGTTGGTACACGGTTCCCAACAGGGTCTCACCGGTGTAGAGGCCATATTTGCGCAAGCCTTCGGCGAATTTGGTCGGCAGCGCCTGGGGCATGGCCTGGGTCTGCGCGCTTTCCGCTGCCTGTTCCGCCGCTTGTGTGGGCAGGCCGATGGCTTTGGCAACCAGGTCTCGCCATTCAGCGTCCATCAAGCGCCAACCGATGGCGTTGAACTCCAGCTCCAGGTGCGTTAACTGGCCCTGGATCGCGCCCAGCAGCTTCAGCCGGCCGTGCAGCAGGATATGGCTGGAGCGTAACAGCAGCAGCGACTTGGGGGTGAGGTAGGTGAACGCCAGCTGCACCACATGCTCCAGGCCTGCCTGGACGTGCAGCACACCGCCGCGGGTGTAGATGAGCGCCTGTTCCGGCACCGGGCGGGACTCTTCTCCGCCTTTGGAGCGATATTCGGCCGGCACGACCAGCGCGCGGACGAAGCTGTCGTCCACCGGGAGGGCGGTCTGGGCCGCATCACGGAGGCTCTCCGGGAGTTCATCCAGGGTTTCAGCCATGTAAGGATGAAATTCTGAGGAGCGTGTTTGCCAGGGTTCACTCATGTTACCCTCCTGTATTGACCGCATCCAGCATGGCGACGACGTTCTCGGGCGGAACATCGGCCATGATGTTGTGAATCTGTTGAAAAACGTACCCGCCGCCGGCCGTGAACTGCGCCATGCGCTGGCGGACGTCGGCCGCGACCTCGGCGGGGCTGGCTTGCCCCAGGATGTCGCGGGTGTTGCTGCCGCCGCCCCAGAAACACAAGTCTTTGCCGAATTCGCGCTTCAGGCGCTCAGGCTCCATGTCTCGGCACGTCGTCTGCACCGGCTGCAGGATGTCCAGCCCGGCGTCAATCAGGCCCGGCAGGAACGGGTAGATGCCGCCGCACGAATGCAGCATGATCTTGACGTCGGCCAGCCGCTTGGATTCAGTCCACAAGATCTTCTGGCGCGGCTGGAAGAACTCGCGATAGGTGCGGGGCGAGATCTGGGGCCCGGTCTGCATGCCGAAGTCATCGCTGAACAACACGATGTCAATGTAGGGGCCGACCACGGACAGGAACTTGCGCAGGTTCGCCAGGTAGTATGCCACCAGTTGGTCCAGGAAGCGGTGCGCCCGCGCTTTTTCGCCGGCCAGCATGGCCAGGAAGGTGTCAATCCGGAAGAGCTGCTGCCCACCCTCGAACAGGCTGCCGCCGAACAGGCCGATGATGGCCCGGTCGGTGGACGCGCGCAGCGCCCTGGCGCCGGCCTCTAGCTGGACCAGCCCGGCCGGGTCATAGCCGATGGGCGCCGGCGGCGCGCCGACTTTCAACCACATCATGTGGTCAAAGGCCACAGTGAGATCGGTGAAGTCGGCGTCGCTGGCCTCCAGGTAGGGCCAGTGGGTTTGTTCCAGGTAGAGACAGCCCTCCTTCTGGATCGCGATCAGCGTCCCGTCCTCGTGATAGACGCACCAGTCCGCGCCGACCTTGACCGGCCGGAGGAACGCCGGGATCTTGCAGGGCGTGCCGTCGGGTAGCGCCCAATCCTGCCAGTCCTCATGCTCCAGCGCGAAGCCGCGGCCGAGTTCGATCGTATCCACGCCGAAGCGGTCCAACACTTCGGGCTCGATGATGGCCAACTGCTGCACGAAGTCGTACACGTAGATGTCGCCCGTCGTGATGCCCAAGTGGCGCTTGAGCTTGTTGTAGGCGATGGCCATGACGCCCGATGAGCGGTGCCCACCCAGGTCAACGGGTATCCGATCCGGCTCGCGATGGTTCACCGCGGCCATCACGCGCGCGCGCGATGTCGTCATAGGTGATCTCCTGCCCAGGTCGAGACCCTTCGCTGGTGTTGAGCTGTCGCGACAGTTGCGCAGTTAACCCGCTCAGGGTGACATGGGAGACTGGATGCCAGTCGGTGCAGGCCGACTTTGCAGCGGTTGCCGCGACGTACAGTCGCCGGGCTTCTTAGCGGTTCTTCCGCTCGTCAATGATGACCGCGATCACGATGATCGAGCCTTTGACGATGGTCTGCCAGTAGGCCGACACGTTCAACAGGTCCAGGCCGTTGTTCAGCACGCCGATGATCAGCGCGCCGACGATGGTGCCCCAGATGGTGCCGATGCCGCCGGACAGGCTGGTGCCGCCGATGACCGTGGCCGCGATCGCGTCGAGCTCGTAGCTGATGCCCAGGCCCGGTTGGCCCGAGCCGATGCGAGACGAGAGCACCAGGCCGGCCAGTCCCGAAAGCAGCCCCGCGATCATGTAAACCCTGATCTTGATCCAATCAACATTCAAGCCGGAGATGCGCGCGGCTTGCTCGTTGCCGCCAGGGCATAGATGTAGCGGCCAAACCGGGTGTTGGTCAGCATGATGTGAGCCGCGACCGCGACGAAAGCCAGGATCAGCACGGGCACCGGGATGCCCATGGGGGGCTGGCCCGCGACCGGGATGACCTTCAGGAGCTCGCCCTGGCCGATGAAGTTATACGAATCCGTCAGGCCGCTCACGGGCCGATCGCTGTAGATCAGCGCAAAGCCGCGCGCGATCGTCATCATACCCAGGGTCGAGATAAAGGGTGGGATGCGGAACTTGGCGATCAATGTGCCGCTGACCGTCCCGCAGAACGCGCCGATCCCCAGCGCGGCCAGGACGGGCACGATGATAGGCACTGACAGTCCAGGATACATGGGCTTGGCCCAATCCGATCGCTGCGCCAGGCTGGCGGCCAGGACTGCTGCCAGGGCCAAGACGGAGCCAGAGGACAGGTCAATGCCCATGGTGATGATGACCATAGTGACGCCGATGGCGATCAAGCCCACCACCGAGATCTGCCGGACGACGTTGACCAGGTTCCTGGGTTGCAGGAACGCAGGGGATAGCAGGGACAAAGCGATGAACATCCCCAGGAAGATCAACACGATGGCGTACTTCTTCAGGAAGGCGTTCAGCCATTCGCGGTTCTGCCTCCTGGCTTCGGCCTCTCCGACATTGCTGGTTTGCATCTTCGCTCTCCTCTCGTTTTCAGGCGGCCACAGCGTTGCCCGTGGCGGCGCGCATGATGTTTTCCTGGGTGGCGTCCTTGCGGTCGAACTCGCCGCCGACTCGGCCCTCGTGCATCACCAACACCCGGTCGCTCATGCCCAGGATCTCAGGCAGCTCCGAGGAGATCATGATGATCGCCTTACCTTCCTGAGCCAGCTTAGACATCAGTCGGTGGATCTCTGACTTGGCGCCGACGTCAATGCCACGGGTCGGCTCGTCCAGGATGAGGATGTCGGGCGCGGTCAGGAGCCAGCGCGATACCAGCACCTTTTGCTGGTTGCCGCCGGATAGCAGCTTGATCAGTTGCGTCATGTTGGGCGTCTTGATCTCCAGGCGCGACTTCTCCCGATTACAGGTTTCGTTGATCAACCGTTGGTTCAGGATCCCGCCCAGGATCGTATAGTTGCTCAGGCTGGCGATCATCATGTTGTCGCGCACGGGGAGCACCCCCATAATGCCGGTGCGCTTGCGATCCTCGGTGAGGAGCGCCATCCCGTGCTTGATGGCATCCCCCGGCGACTTGATGCGGACCGGCTTGCCTTTGATCGCGACCTCGCCCGCATCAATCTTGCGGATCCCGAAGATGCCCTCGATGACTTCGGTGCGCCCGGCGCCCATCAGCCCTGCCAGCCCCAGGATCTCCCCCCGGCGCAGGTCGAAGCTGACATCATGTACAAGGCCCTTGCGGGTCAGATTGCGCACCGAGAGCACGACTTCGCCGATGGACGCATCCTCTTTCGGGAAGATGTTGGTGAGCTCGCGACCCACCATCATGGCGATCAGTTTGTCCCGGCTGGTCTCGGCCGCTGGTACGGTCGCGATGTGCCGGCCATCACGGAAAACGGTGATCTCGTCCGCGATCTTGAAGACTTCGTCCATCTTGTGGGTGATGTAGATAATTGCGACCCCTCTTGCCTTAAGCGCGGCGATCATCTTGAACAGTTGAGCGACTTCGCGGTCGGTGATCGCAGAGGTCGGCTCGTCCATGATGATCAGGTTGGAGTCATAAGAGATGGCTTTAGCAATTTCGATCATCTGGGTGTTGGCAACACTGAGATCTCGCATCAAGGCGGAAGGGTTGAGACTGATTTCCAGCTTCCCCAAGAGTTCCCGAGTGTTCGCGTTCATCCGCCGCTTGTCAATCAGCCCGGCCTTGCCCAACGGCTCGCGCCCCAGAAAGATGTTCTCGGCCACGGTCATGTAGGGTATCGGCGACAACTCCTGGTGGATCATGGAGACGCCCATGTTGAGGGCGGTCTCGGGCTTGTCAATGGTGACCTTCTGGCCCTTGAAGGTGATGCTGCCGCTGTCCGCGTTGTAGATCCCGATGAGGACTTTCATCAGGGTAGATTTCCCTGCGCCGTTCTCGCCCATCAACGCGTGAACGGTCCCCGGGCGCACTTTGAGTCCGACCTCGCTCAGCGCTTTGACGCCAGGGAACGATTTTGAGATGTCGTCCATCTCGAGGATGTATTCCTGGTCCATACCTCCTCCAACCGCTTTGGGGGCTCCTGCAAGGAACACTCCTTGCAGGAGCCTGATACTTTCAGCACTGTGCCTTCCGGCTCCGGATCACATCGAACAGAGCCAGATTGCGTGCTTCCAGCCGGTCTGTCCCAAAGGGAGGCTGCGCACTGTCCGGCGGCCGGGGTCACAGACCCCTTGAGCACCGAGACAATATACGCCGGATCCCACGGTGCGGTCCGTGTATTACTTGCCCATGTACTGCTTGTAGTTTTCGGGGGTCACGAGCTCGTAAGGGATCCAGACCGGCGACTCGACCTGTTGGCCGCGGGCGAGGGCGATGGCCGCCTTGATGCCACCTGCACCCTGGCCCTTGGCGTTCTGGAACACGGTGACGTTGAGCCGGCCCCGGTCCATCTCGACCAGGGCGTCGGGCGAGGCGTCCACACCGCCGACGATGATCTGGCCGAGTTTGCCTGCGGCCTCGATGGCGGAGAGGGCGCCGATGGCCATCTCGTCGTTGTTGGAGGCGACGGCGTCAATCTGGTCGCCGGTGGCCAGCCAGTTCTCCATCAGGGCCAGGCCCTTAGCGCGGTCCCAGACTGCGGTCTGCTCTTTGGTGAGCTTGATATTGGGGTACTTGGCAGCCACCTGCTTGACGCCCTCGGTGCGCTTCTGTGCGGCTTCCTGGCTCAGGTTGCCCATCATGATCACGACGTTGCCCTTGCCGCCCAGCTTTTCGGCGATCCATTCCATCTGCAGGATGCCGGCCTGGATGGAGTCGGAGCCGACGTAGGCCACGCCCGCCGGCAGGTTGGCCGGCAAGCGGTTCACGTAGACCAGCGGGATCTTGGCATCCAGCGCAGCCTTGGTCATCGGCTCCACCGCGTCGGTGTTGGCCGGGATGATGACGATGGCGTCCATCTTCTGGGCAACGAAGTTCTCCACCTGGCCCAACTGGACCGAGGGGTCTTCCTTGGAGTCCACCATGACCAATTCCACGCCCGACTGGGTCTTGGCGTAGGCGGTCATGGCATCCCGCAGGGTGGTCAGCCACAGGTCGTCGAACAACATGCTGACACCGATCTTGATGGTCTTCTGGCCCGCGGCGGGTTGTGCGGCCGGCGCCGCCGGTGTCGCGGCCTGCTGCCCGCCACATCCCGCGATCAGCGAGACACTGACGACCAGGGCCATCACAACGAGTAGGACTTTCCTTGCAGACATTGTGACGCTCTCCTTACTTGGTTGTTGAGTTAGGGACTGTAATTCGAGGTTGACGTACGATCCAATAGCGATTCAGAATGTGACGATCCTCCTTTCCCGGTAAGATTCGGTCGCCGCGAAGGCGATGCGGGTGGCCGCGGTGCCATCCTCAGCCCGGACGTCCGGCTGGCGGCCTTCACGGATGCAGGCGACAAATTCGTGCAGCTCGGCCAGGTAGGCGACATCGAAGCGTTCCAGGAAGCCGCCGACGCACTCTTGCAGCACGCCGTCGCTGTTGAAGATCTGCACCAGGTTCTTCTGCGGCACAGGGCTGATCCGCAGCGTGCCCTGAGTGCCGATGATTTCGGTTTCGATGTGGTAGCCGTGGGGGGCGGTGCGGCCCACGTAGAGAAAGGCCATGCCGCCGTCCTGGTACTGGAACATGGCGCAAGCGTTGTCGCAGTCGCCGATGGCGCCGAACTCCGGGTGTACGAACGCGCCGCCGATAGCCCACACGCTCTCCGGCACGCCGCCGAGATACCAGTTGGCCAGGTCAATGTCGTGGACGGCCATGTCCAGGAAGATGCCGCCGCTGTGGGGCGCGTAGCGGATCGCGCCCGCCACCAGCGCCTCCGGGTCGAGGCCGTAGGCGCGCACCATGAACGGCCTGCCGATGCGGCCTTCGTCAATTAGTTTCCGGGCATAGGCGTAGGGCGGATCGTAGCGCCGCATGAAGCCCAACATGAACACCTGGTTCGGATGCGCGGCGACCACGCGCTCTGCGTGCTCGCACTCCTCTACGGTGACGCCCAGCGGCTTCTCGCTGAAGACATGGTAGCCCGCCTTCAACCCGGCCTCGATCTGCGCTACGTGTAGGGCCGACGGCGTGCAGAGGAAGATCGCGTCCAGCCCCTTGTGTTTCAGCATCTCGTCGTAGTCCGCATAGCGGGCGGCGTTGGGGAAGCTCCCTGCGGCCCGTTCCAACTCCTGCGGCACGACGCTGCACACCGCGGCCAGCTCTGCGCCCGGCGTCTTGAACGCGATGTTTTCCGCGTGCCGATAGCCCAGCCGGCCCAGGCCGGCCATGCCGAAGCGGATGTTTGACATATTCGTTGCTCCTGACGCTGGATGCTGGAAGCTGGATGTTGGAGGTTGGAAGTTGGAGTCATCTTCGGCCTCCAACGTCCAACCTCCAACGTCCAACCTCCAACCTCTAACCTCTAACCAATCTCACTCAACTTCACCGGCCGCCCCTCGCGGTGCGATTTCAGCGCGGCCAGCCCCATCACCACCGGCACGCGGCCATCGTGGCCGGTCACGGGCGTGGGCTTGTCGTTCACCACCGCATCCACGAACGCCGCCACCTCGGTCGCGAAGCTCTCGGTGTAGCGATCCATGAAGAAGTTCAGCGGCAGGTCGCGGCGCACACTGGCGCCGTCGCTGATCGTCGCGGCGTTGGGATAGTTGTTGGCGGTGGCGATGGCGCCTTTGCTGCCCAACACCTCAACGCGCTGGTCGTAGCCGTAGGACGCGCGGCGGCAGTTGTCAATGGTGCCGATGACGCCGTTGGCATATTTTAGCATAATTACCGCCGTGTCCACATCCCCCGCAGCGCCGATAGCCGGGTCCACGGTGACGCCGGCCTGGGTGTAGACTTCTTCCACCTCCGCGCCGATCAGGAAGCGGGCCATGTCGAAGTCGTGGATGGTCATGTCCATGAACATGCCGCCGGAGACCTTGACGTATGCGATGGGTGGCGGGCCGGGGTCGCGGCTGATGATGTGCAGCAGCGCGGGCACGCCGATCTCGCCGGAGACGATGGCCTGGCGCACGCGGCCGAAGTTGGCGTCGAAGCGGCGGTTGAAGCCGATCTGCAGCTTCACGTCGGCCTTTGCGACGGCCGCCAGCGCGCGGTCAATCACGGCCAGGTCCAGCGCGATGGGTTTCTCGCAAAAGATGTGCTTGCCGCCGGCGGCCGCGGCCTCGATGAACCGGGCATGGGTGTCGGTGGACGAGCAGATGAAGACCGCCTGGATGTCTTTGTTCTCGAAGATCGCCGCGGGGTCGTCCGCCGCGACGGGGACGCCGAACTGCGCCGCGACCTGCTGCGCGGCCGCCAGGTTGACGTCCGCAATGGCTGCGACACGCGCAGATGGGATCCGATACGCGACGGTGGCTGCATGCACCTTGCCGATGCGCCCCGCGCCGATGACGCCGATGTTGAGTAGGTTGGACATGAGTGATGTTCTCCTTTGCGTGTGTTGCTCGGCGACTGGAAGTCGCAGCTACCATTGCGAAGTCTGCCTGCGCAGACTAACCGCAAGCCGACGCAGGTCGGCTTTGCACAGGTTGCTGCGGTTTCCAACCGCCGGTCTTTTACAATCCGATGCTCCGCAAATACTCGCGGTTCCGCCGCGCGCATTCCTTCGGCGCGCCCATGCCGGGCAGTACGTCCTGTTCCACAATGCCCCAGGTGATGTCGGGCCGCGTTTCCAGCCATGCCGTCACGGCGGCGAAGTCCACGCCGCCCTGGCCCAGCTCGCAGAAGATGCCGTGGCGCAGCGACTGGAAGTAGTCCCAGCCCTCGACCCGCGAGCGCGCGGCCACCTCAGGCTGGCAGTCCTTGAAGTGGATGTACCAGATGCGGTCGGCGAAGCGCCGCAGCCCGTCGGCCACGGCCGCGCAGTCGCCCGCGGCGAAGGCGTAGTGGCCGGTGTCGAAGACCAGCCCCAAGATGTTCGGGTCGGTCATGCTGAGCAGGCGGGCGATCTCGTCCGGGGTCTCCACGTAGCCCGCGCAGTGATGGTGGAACACGGTGCGCAGCCCGGTCTCGTCGTAAACGGCCCGCGCCACCTTTTGCGCGCCCGCGGCAAAGACCTCCCACTCGGCGTCCGTCAGTCCCATCTCCGGGGTCACGCGGCCCGCGTTCTGCGTGCGCTCCGGGACCGTGCCGTTGTTGTCGGCCAGCACCAGGAAGGGCAGGTAGCCGGTGGTGCGGTCGGCCGCGGCGCGTAGCAGGCGGGCCACCTTCAGCGCTTCCGCGACGCCCGGCGCGTGCGCGGCCGGGTCCTTCAGCGCCACGGGCACGAACGCGCCCAGCATGGTCAGCCCGCGCGCGGTCAACTCAGCGGCCAGCGCGTCGGGGTCGGTGGGCACGAAGCCCCAGTCGCCCAGCTCGGTGCCGACGTAGCCCAGCTCGGCCATTTCGTCCAAGACCTGGGCATAGCCCGCGACTTCGCCTTCGAAGTCGAATTCCAACACGCCCCAACTGCACGGGGCGTTGCCGATATGGATGTGAGCCATGAGTCCTCCGAGTTTCCTTTGTATCAAGTTTCTGATATTGTCATTCTGAGCGGGTCGATCCCTAACCGTGCGTTGCGAGATCTATCCAGCGAAGAATCTCGTGCCCCGGAAGAGCTGCTTCGCTGGTGTCTTGCCGTAACGCACCTCGGCTCGTTAACCCGCTCAGCATGACAATGAGAGTCTACTGGTTCGGCATCGAGATCATGCCATCCCACGAGTTCAACACGCGCCCCTCGCGCGCCTCTTCCTCCGAGAACCAGCGAGTCGTCACGCTCTTCAGCTCGGTGAAGAAGCGCACACCGTCTGTCCCCATGGTGTGCAGGTCGCCGAAGAACGAGTTCTTGTGCCCGGTGAAGCCGAAGATGCCCAGCGGCACCGGGATGCCCACGTTAACGCCCACCATGCCGCCGTGCGTGCGCCGGGCGAACTCGCGCGCATAGTAGCCGCTCTGGGTGTAGATCACCGAGCCGTTGGCGAACTCGCTGGCGTTCATGATCACCAGCCCCTCCTCGAAGTCCTTCACCCGCTTGATGCACAGCACTGGCCCGAAGATCTCGCGGTTGCCGATGCTCATTTCCGGCGTCACGTGGTCGAACAGCGTCGGCCCCAGGTAGAAGCCGTTCTCGAAGCCCGGCACGCCTGGCGCCTGCCGGCCATCCAGCGCCAGGGTCGCGCCTTCCTCCACGCCTTTCTCGATCCACTTGATCACCGACTGCCGGTGCTCATCGTTGACCAGCGGGCCGAGCTGGCTCGTCTTATCGTAGGCCGGGCCGATCTTCAGTTCCTGCATCAGCCGCACCAGGGTGGCCACCAACTCATCGGCGATGGCCTCTTCGGCAACGACCACGGGCAGCGCCATGCAGCGCTCGCCCGCGCAGCCGCACGCGGAGTTGATGATGCCCCGCGCCGAACGTTCCAGCGCCGCGTCGCGCAGCACCAGCGCGTGGTTCTTCGCCTCGGTGAGCGCCTGCACCCGCTTGCCCGCCGCGGCCGCGGTCGAGTAGATGTGCAGACCGACCGAGGTAGAGCCTACGAACGAGACCCCCTTGATGTCAGGGTGGCGCAGCAGGATCTCGGCCTCGTGCCGCGAACAGGTGACGACGTTGATGACGCCCTGGGGCAGGCCGGCCTCGGTCCACAGCTCGGCGATGCGCAGCGAGCTTTGCGGGGTGAAGCTGGCCGCTTTGATTACCATGGTGTTGCCGGTGGCGATGCACAGCGGCGCCATCCAGCCCATGGGGATCATGGCCGGGAAGTTCCAGGGCGCGATGCCCGCAAAGACGCCCAGCGGTTCCATGTACTGCGTGGTGTCGTAGCCGGGCGTGCAGTTCATCAGCGCCGGCCCCTTCAACAGATGGGGCACGCCGCACGCGAACTCGACCACCTCGGTGACCTTGAGCACGTCGCCCATCGCCTCGTCCCACACCTTGCCGTGCTCCTGCGCCACCAGGTGGGTCAGCTCGTCCAGGTGCTGATCCAGCAGCGCCTTCATGCGGAACAACACCTGGACGCGGCGCGAGGCCGGGGTGTCGGCCCACGCCGGGAACGCGGCCGCGGCCGCGGCCACCGCTTCTTCCACCTCCGCGACCGTACACTGCGG
>DAOUAT010000376.1:0-2480 GCA_034433275.1 Anaerolineae bacterium | reverse complement strand
CCGACCGTCGAGGTTAAGAGCACGGTGGGGGCCGGCGATGCGATGGTTGCCGGCATCGTCGCCAGCAAGATCCAGGGGCTCTCCCTGGCCGAATGCGCCCGCCTGGCGACCGGGTTCTCTGCCACCGCGATCAGCCACCTGGGGCATGGCCTGCCCTCGGTCGAAGCTGTACAATCAGCCAAAGACAAAGTCACTGTCCGGGAGCCTTAAACCGGCCCAATCATTTCGAAAAGGAGCAAACTCGTGGCCAAAATCGTCGCAGTCATGGCCTGCCCCACGGGGATCGCCCACACGGTGATGGCGGCGGAGGCGCTGGAGCGCACCGCCAAAGTCATGGGGCACACCCTCCGTGCGGAAATGCAAGGCTCGGTAGGCGCGAAAAACGTCCTCACCGCGCAAGAAATCAAAGAGGCGGATGCCGTTATCATCGCCACGGACATCCACATCGCCATGGACCGCTTCAGCGGCAAGCCCGTCTATGCGGTTTCCACCAGCGAGGCCATCCGCAAGACCCGCGCCGTGATCGAGGAAGCGCTGGCTGAGGCGGAGGCGGCAAAAACCGAAGCCGCCTCCGCGCCGGTTGCCCCAGTGGTTGCCGCGCCCCCGCCACCGGTCGAGGCTGGCGCATCGAAGTTCCTGGTGGGCGTCACCTCCTGCCCCACCGGCATCGCGCACACCTTCATGGCGGCCGAGGGCTTGAAGAAAGCGGCCGCGGCCCTGGGCTATGAGATGAAGGTCGAGACCCAAGGCTCCGTGGGTGCGCAGAACACCCTCAGCTTCGAGGAGATCGGCCGGGCCGATGCGGTCATCATCGCCGCTGACGCCTTCGTGGACAAGACTCGGTTTGCCGGCAAGCGGCTCTACGAGACCGGGACCAAAGAGGCCCTACACGCGGGGCAAGAGGCCATCAAGAAAGCGCTGGCCTTGCCGGAACCGGGCGGCAAAGACCTGGCCGACATGGCCAAAGAAATGAAGAAGGCCCGCGCGGCCAAAGTGACCGGCCCCTACAAACACCTGATGACCGGCGTGTCCTACATGCTGCCCATCGTCGTGGCCGGCGGCATCCTGATCGCTCTGGCCTTCGCGTTCGGCGGCATCACCACCGAGGGCTACCCTGAGGGCTCACTGGCGTGGGCCTTGATGCTGATCGGCGGTTCCACTGCGTTTTCTCTGTTCGTCCCCGTCCTGGCCGCCTACATCTCGTACTCCATCGCCGACCGCCCTGGCATCGCGCCCGGCATCATCGGCGGCCTGCTGGCAACCACCGTCGGCTCCGGCTTCTTGGGCGGCCTGCTGGCCGGGTTCCTGGCCGGCTACGTGACCCTGGCGCTCAACACCTACATCAAGCTGCCGAAGAACCTGCAGGGCCTGATGCCCGTCCTGGTGCTGCCGCTGCTCTCCACGTTGATCGTCGGCCTGGCCATGGTCTACCTCATCGGCCCGCCGATGAAAGTGGTCAACGACGCGATGACGAACTTCCTGAGGAACATGCAGACCGGCAGCGCAGTCGCGCTCGGCCTGATCCTGGGCGCCATGATGGCCTTCGACATGGGCGGCCCGGTCAACAAAGCGGCCTATGCGTTCTCGGTCGGGCTGCTCTCCAGCCAGGTGTTCGAGCCCATGGCGGCCGTGATGGCTGCCGGCATGACGCCCCCGCTGGGCCTGGCGATTGCGACCTTCATCGCCAAGAACCGCTTCACGGCCGACGAGCAGGAAGCCGGCAGCGCGGCCGCGGTGTTGGGCATCTCCTTCATCACAGAAGGCGCGATCCCCTTCGCCGCACGCGATCCGTTGCGCACGCTGCCCAGCTTGATGGTTGGGTCGGCGGTGGCCGGCGCGCTCTCCATGATCTTCAAATGCGGGCTGCGGGTGCCCCACGGCGGCATCTTCGTGCTGCCCATCCCCAACGCGGTCAATAACCTGGGCGGCTACGTCATCGCCATCCTGGTGGGCACCGCGGTCACCACGGCCATGCTGCTCCTGCTGAAGAAGCCGCTGCCGAAAGCCGTGCAGACTTTTACTGACTGACAGCTTGGCGGAAGGTTTTCACGTGCCAGGCACGGATAAAGCGCCTGGCACGTCCGCTGTGATCAAGACTTACGCAAGGGAGGCTCCCAGCCGGTCTGTGACCGGCGTCGTCGGTCCCAAAAAAGGCCGCTATTGGCGCAAAGACGGGGGTCGCAGACCCCCTGAGAGCTTGAGAGCACAGACAGGATTCGGACCATGAAATCGAGCCTTAGGCGGGTCAGACCGGCTGAAGCCTCGATTCCTTTCCATGTTCTCGTATGACGCGTTTCCCCAGCGAGGCCAACGATGTCCACACCCATCCAACACGAGATCACAACCCCTTCACCCCTGCTCGACCCCCGCGGCCGGCTGACCCAGGTCGGCTGGGCGCGCGGGCCGCTGCTGGACTGTAACCTGGAGGCCGTTCGCTTCTACCCGCGCCTCTTCAGCCCGCTGCAGCGCTTCCGCGTCAA
>DAOUAT010000375.1:0-12318 GCA_034433275.1 Anaerolineae bacterium | reverse complement strand
CGGCCAAGTGTTGGCTGTAGTCGAGCGCGACCCGCGGCGGATGACGCTGCACCCCGAGGGGCAGGCGGTCGGGCTGCGGTTTTTGGAAGATTGTTTGTATGTGTTGCCGAAGTGAGTATTGACTTCGATCTTCTCTTTTTCGGCCACTTCGCTGTTGACCGTATCATCGTTGATGGCGCATCCGAAACCGTCTCTGGCGGCGGCGTGTACTACGGCGCCATCGCGGCGGCGCGGTTAGGCGCGCGCGTCGGCGTGGTGACCCGGCTGCGGGAGGCCGATTTCCCGCGGCTGGAGGATCTACGGGCCGAGGGCATCGAGGTCTTTGCTGCGCCTGCGGCCGAGACGTCCGGCATCGCCAACTACTACAACTCCGCCGACATGGAGCGCCGCGTCTGCGTGCCGCTGGGGTTCGCCGGGCCGATTCAAAGTGAAGATCTGCCCTGGAACAAACCAGAGCCTGCCCTGAGCACACCGAAGGGTTTCTCCGAGAAACCTGGTTTGTTCCAGGGGGCCGCCCGCATCTACGCCATCACCCCCATCATCGCGGGTGAGGTGGATTTGCCGCTGCTGAAGGCGCTGGCGGCGCGCGGGCCGGTGGCGCTGGACGTGCAGGGCTTCGTGCGCGTGCGCGTGGGCGACGAGTTGCTGTTTCGCCCCTGGCCAGAGATGGCCGAAGGGCTGCGCCACGTCACCTACCTGAAGGTGGACCGCGCCGAGGCAGAGGCGATCACGGGCGAGACCGATCTCGCGGCCGCAGCGCGCACCCTGGCCGCCTATGGCCCGCGCGAGATCGTGCTCACCCAGTCGGCCGGGGTGACGGTGTACGCGGATGGCGAGGCGCACTTTGCGCCCTTCACCCCGCGTTCGCTGGCGGGCCGCACCGGCCGCGGGGACACCTGCTTAGCCACCTATCTCACCAAACGCCTGTCGGCTTCCCCGGCCGAGGCGTGCGCGTGGGCCGGCGCGGTGACCACCCTCAAGCAGGAGCAGCCCGGCCCCTGGCGCGGCAGTGTGGCCGATGCCATGGCCCTGCTGGCAGATAGACGCCTTCAACATTCGGGTCTCGAGCAAGCGGGGCAGGCATGCTGAGCTTGTTGAAGCACGCCCGCGGCGCACCCCGGAGCCTTGTTCCGGCATCCTCTCAACACGTGGCGCGAGCGGTGGCATAGCCATGGATTGGTACGAGCCCGATGTGCGGGTCTTGGAGGCGACCCTGCGTGCTGCTCAGCCGCTGCAGGGCGTGGTCGCGTTCTACGGTAGCTCCTCCATCCGCCTGTGGACCACCCTGGCGGCCGACTTTCCGGGGCTGAGCGTGGTGAACCTGGGGTTCGGCGGTGCGACGTTGGCTGCGTGCGCCCACTTCTTCGAGCGCCTGGTGCTGCCGTGCTCCCCGGCCTCCATCGTGCTCTACGCCGGCGACAACGACCTGGGGGATGGCCGCCGGCCGGAGGATGTGGCCAGTTCCTTCCGGGCGCTGCGCGACAAGGTGCGGCGCCACCTGCCGGCCGTCCGGTTCACGTTTATCTCGATCAAGCCCAGCCCTGCGCGGGCGCACATCCGCGACCGCATCGAGGCGGCCAACCGGCTGGTGCAGGCCGAGCTGACCGGCTGGCCGGCCGCCGCCTATATTGATGTCCATCGCGCCATGCTCGGCCCTGATGGCCGGCCGCGGGCTGAGTTCTTCCTGGCCGATGGCCTGCACCTCAGCCCCGCAGGGTATCGCCTGTGGGCCCAGGTGTTGAACGCCGAACGGCGCAAGTTCGCGTGAGTGATGTTCACCATGAATCGAGAATATTACCTGTGGCACAGCCCCAACCTGGGGCACGAGATGGAGCTGCTCGTCTTCGGCGAGACGGGCTCGCGCGTGCTGGTGTTTCCGACGCGCGGGGGCCGCTTCTATGATTATGAGGACTGGGGCCTGGTGGAGTCGGTGCGCGACAAGATCGAAGAAGGATGGATCCAGCTCTACTGCGTGGATAGCGTGGACGCCGAGAGCCTCTACTGTGAGACGTGCAGCCCCGAAGAGCGCATTCACAGGCACCTGCAGTACGAGGCTTATTTGTTGGAGGAGGTGCTGCCGTTCTCCGAGGAGCACAACCCCGACTCGCCGCTGATCGTTCACGGGTGCAGTATGGGCGCGTTCCACGCGGTCAACTTCGCGTTTCGCCACCCCGAGCTGGTGACCAAAGTGGTCGCGTTCAGCGGCCGCTACGACCTGACCCGGCCGCTGGAGGATTTCCGCGATCTCCTGGATGGCCACTACGATGAGGATGTCTACTTCAACACCCCGCTCCATTTCATCCCCAACCTGGAGGACGAGGAAATCCTGGAGCAACTGCGCCGGTTGGAGATCACGCTGGTGATCGGCGATGCCGACCCGTTCATCGGCGCCAATATCGAGCTCAGCGACGTCCTCTGGCAAAAGGACATCCCCCACGAGCTGTTCATCTGGGAGGGCCGCGCCCACAAGGCGCGCTACTGGCGGCAGATGGGGCCGCTGTACCTGTAGCTCCCGCTAACCCAGCACTTCCACACCGCGCGCGGTCAGCAAGGCCCGCGCCTGCTCAAGCTTATCAGGCGCGATGCTGGCCAGGCCGAGTTTGGCCGCAGGGATGAAGGGTTTGAGCACGCGCGCCAGCTCCGGGTCACGCAGCAGCTCATCCACGGTGTCTTGATCGCGGAACTGCGCCAGGGTCACGGTGGCGATGCTGGCGCTGCCGTAGTGCTTGCTCCACGCCTTGATCTGGCTTTGCAGCTCGGCCGGGACGGGGCCGGCCGCCATGCTCGCCAACTGCGTCAGGATCGCGGCCGCGTCTGTGCCGTTGGCTGCCGCGCGGGAGACACTGGCCGGGGTGATGCGCCAACAGCCTTTGGTCGGCTCGGTGAACGGCTGCAGCGCGCCGTGGACGTAGAGGCTGGGCGCGGGCTGGGCAGGCCGCACGACGCCATCTTCGGTCATGATGATGCTGCCCGGCTGCGCGGCGTCGGCGCGGGCATTGCGCCTGGGCAACTCGCTGGCCGCCAGCAGCGCGCGCTCCACCGCCTCCATCTTGCCGCTGCGCACGATCAAGCCGGTGGGGGAGGCGCGTTTCACGATGGCGGCCTGCACCCGCGGATCGGCCAGCAGTGAGTCAACTAACTCCGGGGTTGCAGCCTCAACCCAACCCACCTGCGACCGGACGACGATGCGCTCGAACGCGGCTTGCCATTCCGCCAGGGTGCGCGCCACGTTCTGCGGCAGCGGCGTCCCGGTCACCTGCTCCAGCCAGGCCGCGATCGCCGGGGCGGACTGGCCGGCCAGTTGCGCCCGGTAGACCGATTCGCGGCTGAGATCGTATTCGATGGCCCGCTCCGCGTTCAGCCGGTTGGCGAAGCTGTCCAGCCGCGCCAGCACGCTGTCGGAGATGGGGTCGAACGCAAAGATGCGGAAGTTGGGCTGCAACACTACGCGGCCAGTCTCTTCGGGGATCTGCGGCTCATCCTCGCCTAACAGCAGCCAGCGGCCCATGTCGGTCAGCCGCACAGCCGCCACGCCCGCCGGCGCCTTGCCGCCCTCCGATGTGGCCGGCCCCGTGTAACCCAGGTCGGCCAGCCCCAACCAGTAGAGGCCCTCGCTCAGCACCGCCTCGATGAAGACGCGCTCGACCCCGTTCCAGCCATCCTCTTCGTTCTTGGCGAAGTTCTCCCATTGCCACGTCATCTGGTTGTACAGGTAAGGGGAGAAGGTGTAGGCGGAATAACGCGAGTAGCCGTAGGCGCGCGCCTGATACTCGGCGGTCTTGCGGTCAATCAGGAACTCTTCGTCCCGGTCGTGCAGGGTGTCCGACAGCTCATCCACCGTGATCCACGCTTCGGATGCCTCGAGTTGTTTTCCGTGCTTGTGGCTCAGGGCGACCAGGGTTTCGAGCACCTTGCGCCGCGCCTGGCCGATCTGTGCGGGGGCGAAACTGGCGGCCGTGCCGCTGGCGCGCGTCTGGCCCTGCACATAGGTGGCCCAGAGCTCGTTCCACCAACTGCCGTCCCGCCAGCTCCTGAAGCTGGCCTTGACCCGTTCGGTGGGTGAGGCCACCAGGAACGCCGGGTTGGGCTGCGCCACCAGCCGCTCGGCCGCAGGCTGGTATTCGAGCAGATCTACTGCCGTGAGCAGGCGGCGCAGGAAGAAGAGGCGGCGGTAATCGCTCTCCTTGGTGCCCGAGTTGATGGCTTCAGGGATCAGGAGCTGCTTGGCGACCCGGCGCAGGTCGCCCATGCGCAGCAAGCCCGCGGCCACCAGGGCGAACGCCTCCTCGCGCGCTGCGCTCCACAGCAGGTACAGGTCACGCTGGCAAGTGCGCGCGGACGCGCTGACTACGTGTGTCACTTTGAGCCGAGCTAGTTCCTTCGGCGGCGCGGGCGGCAGATGAGCCGCCACCTCCTCCGGGATGTAGACATAAAGCCCACCGTCGAAGCTGATGCGCGCGGTCGCCGGCGAACCTTCGGGCAGCGTGTGGGCCCACACCAGCCCGTGCAGCAGCAGGTGGGCCAGCACCTCTTCGAAAGTGGTCGGGTCGGCGGCGTTCTCTGGCCGGGCGGGCGGCCAGACGTTCGCCTGCGGCCGCGCCTCCTTGGTGACGCCGGCGCGTTCCAGCAGGCCGCGGTAGCGGCCGGTGCGCAGCTCGGCGCCCTCGATGGCTTGCAGAACTTGCAGCGCCTCCCGAAGACGCGGCCGCAACTTGGTCAAAACGCCCCGGATCCGGGTCGGGTCGGTCATTTGCTGGCGCCACAGCCTGGTCTTGCCTTCCTTGGTCTTGGGGACGTCACGGACGCCGGCCGTGCGCAGCATGGTCACCAGGTCGTTGGCGTTGAACATGTCTATGGCGGCGGCTAAGTTGGGGCGGCTCACAATGGTGTCACCTGTGGCGTGTACCCCCGGCGGCGCAACTCGTCTATGATGCGCGGCACGGCGTCGGGGTTCAGGATGACCAGGCAGCGCGGCGACGCCCGGTAGAACTGGCCGATGCCCAGGCCGGCAATGGCCCGCGCTTCCTCCGGCCCCATGTCATCACCGAATTCGATCACGCCGACCTGATCGTACAGTTGATGGCGGCCTGCTCGCTCTTGCCAGCTTTGCAGCAGGGATCGGGTGGCCGGGGGCAGGGGGAAGCCAGTCTCCGCAAAGTCGGCCGCAAGCCGTCCTGTGTCAATGCCAGATTGCAGCGTGTTCCGAAACGTCGCCACATCCACCCGGTACGTGGTGGCTTCGCGGCTGCGCGCTGTCTCGACCGCGATGCGGCGCAGGAGCCGGCGCAGCCCACCGGTCTGCCAGATATTGCGCAGCACCCCCACCGTGTCCGAGTGAAACTTGAGCGCGTCGGCCGGCATCGTGAAGGCGTCGCCCGTAGGGAGCTGCTCGATCCTGCGGAAAGCCACCGGCCGGCCCTTATCGTAGCCGACCTGCACGAGCAGCAGCCAGCTCGCCGGCCCAGTGAGACACGCTTCGATGACCTGCCCGTAGGTCGCTTGCCAGGTCTCAAAGTCCATCTGGTTGGGGTCCAGGGCGGTCTTGTCGCTGTGCCAGCGCCAGATGGCGGGCCCCGTGCCCTGGGCAAACAGATCCCGGCGGAGCTGGTAGACCAGGCGGCTCAGACCGGGCAGGGTGTGCCAGGCTTCCGGCGCCAGGCCTTGCAGGAGCCTGATCAACCACGTGCGCACCAGTGCAATGCTGGCGTACAGCGGATCGGGCGTGTTCCAATAGTAGGACGAGCGCAGGGTGAACACTTTGGTGTTGCGCAGCGCCAGGTCCAGCTCATTCCAGGTGCTATTGAGGCCCACGTTGCGCTGCGGGTCAACGGTCAGCCAGGCCTGCCGCAGCCGCACGAGACGTTCTACCGGCAGCAGCGCCTCCCATGCCTCGTTCGCCGTCTGCGCCAACTGCACGCGCTGGACGCCTGTTGACATGTCCGTGTAGCACAACCCTGCGCTGCGCAACTGTTCCAACAGGAAGCCGGCCAGGGCGCGCTCGTCGGCGGTCGTGTAATCCCAGTGCGCTAGCATCTCCGGGCCGATCAGCCCCGGCCGCGGGGAGGCCGCCGCGCTGAGGCGATCCATGGGCGAGTAGGGCGCGGCCGGGCCTGAGGCCCCGGCCGCCAACGCCGGCCGGTCCAGGTCAATGCTGTTCAGCAGATGCTGGACGTGCTGGTTGAAGGCGGCCAGGGTGAACTGTGGGATGGTCGGCGGGCGGTCACTGTAGCGCAAAGCTGCAGTGGCCAGGGGCGGTAGCCACTCCAGGAAGATGTCCGGCGTAAAATAGCGGTTGGCGCCATCCACGAAGACCAGGCTACGTTCCTGCAAGTTCTGGATCTGCTCGGCCACGGCCTTCTGGGTCATTTGGCGGTTGCTGGCCTGCGCCAACACCTGCTGCAGCAGCTTCTTCGGGTCGCCGGCCGGGTTCAGGGCGTTGATCCAGCCGAGAAGCTCGCGCGTTTCTTCCGGCAGAGTCATGATGTCGTCCGTCATCCGCGTCCGGTCGCTGAGGTAACCCGCCATCTGGCCCACGATGTCCGATTTGGCGGTGCCGCGCAACGGCCAGCCCCACTGCCGGGCGGCCCCGCGCAAGGTCTGGATGGTGTGCGCCTCGAGCGCCTGGTGCAATTGGGCCAGCAGTTGTTGCCGCCCTTCAGGGGTGAAGGTGGGGGGCATGTGGTCTCACCATGCTGCCCGGTCGGCATCGGGCGTGTAGTCGGGCAGATCATCCCGGTAGAGGATCTCGTATTTGTAGCCCTGCTCGGTCAGGAACATCTGGCGATTGGCGCCGAACATCTGGTCTCGGGTGTCGCGCATCACCAGGGCGTAGAAGTGCGCGGGCCGGCCATCCTTCTTGGGGCGCAGGATCCGGCCCAGGCGCTGCGCCTCCTCCTGCCGCGAGCCGAAGGTGCCGCTGATCTCGATGGCGACGCTGACATCGGGCAGGTCAATGGCGAAGTTGGCGACCTTGGAGACCACCAGGCAGCGCAGCTCGCCCTCGCGGATCTGTCGGTAGAGCTGTTGGCGCTCACGCACCGGCGTCTTGCCGGTCAGCAACGGCGCGCCCAACCGGGTCGCCATCTGTTCCAACTGCTCCAGGTAGGTGCCGATGACCAGGATCTGGTCGTCCGGGTGTTTCGCGATGATCTGTTCGACCACGGGGAACTTGGCCGGATCGGTGGCCGCGACGACGAACTGGGCCTTGCTGTCGGCCAGCGCGTACTCCAGCCGGCGCTCCGGGGCCATGTCCATGCGGATCTCGTGGCAGTGCGCGGTGGCGATCCACCCCTGGCGCTCCAGGTCTTTCCAGGGCACATCGTATTTTTTGGGGCCGATGAGCGCGAAGACATGGTCTTCCTTGCCATCCTCGCGCACCAGGGTGGCGGTCAGCCCCAGGCGGCGGCGGCCCTGCAGCTCCGCGGTCATGCGGAACATGGGTGCTGGCAGCAGGTGGACCTCGTCGTAGATGATCAGGCCCCAGTCGCGCTCGTTGAAGAGCTGGAAGTGGGGGAAGTCCTCCACGGTGAGGGGCTCCGGCTGGCCGTTCCCGAAATCGTCGAACAGGTCTTCATCCTCGCCGGCCCGCTTCTTGCGTTTGTGATAGGTGAGGATCTGGTAGGTGGTGATGGTGACGGGCCGGATCTCTTTGGCGAGGCCGGTGTACTCGCCGATCTCGGCCGCGTCGAGGCTGGTTTTGTCCAGCAGCTCGTCAATCCACTGGCGCACCGCCACGGTGTTGGTGGTGAGCACCAGGGTGTTGGTTTGCAGCTTCTCCATGGCGCCCATGCCGACCATGGTCTTGCCCGCGCCGCACGGCAGCACGATCACGCCGGAGCCGCCGCGCGCGGAGCCCTCGGCGTGGAAGACGTCAATCGCATCGCTCTGGTAGTGGCGCAGGGCGAACGGCCGGTCATCGCGCTGCATGAATTGCCGCAGGCGGATGGGCAGCGCGGCGCCGGTCACGTAGCCGGCCAGGTCCTCGGCCGGGAAGCCGATGTCCACCAGCGCCTTTTTGATGTGGCCGCGCATGGCCGGGTTGACCCGCACCGTGCGGCTGTCAATCTCTTCCAGGATGAACTGACGCACCTTGCGCTGCCGGCTCACTTCCAGCATCAGCAGCGGGTCGTCGGTGGAGAGCAGCAGGCCGCCGTCGGGCGCGCGGTGCAGCTTCAACCGGCCGAAGCGGCTGACGTAGTCGCGCACATCGGCCTGGATGTTGCCGGGGACGTCGTATTTGCTGTAGCGGGCCAGCGCGGTCAGGATGCCATCGGCGTTCAGGCCGCTGGCGGCCGCGTTCCACAGCGACAGGGGCGACAGCCGGTAGGTGTGGATGTGCTCCGGGCTCTTTTCCAGCTCGGCGAAGCGCGCCAGCGCGTCGCGCGCCTCGGCGTAGTGCGGGTTGTTTACTTCGAGCAACACCGACCGGTCGCTCTGCACGACCAGCGGGTTGAGTACGTTGATAGGCATAAGGTTGGTTCGGCTCTGTCAGAAATCAGATGTGTATTATGCTCAGACAAAACATAAGTATAGCGCAATCCTGGCCCAAAATCAATTTTGCCGCGGTCCCCGATCGTGTTCGGATGGCTGACCGTGCCAACACGACCAATTTTTTCGTCAATACAAGGTGGACGGGTTTTCTGCCTATTGACATCCGGTCGTGTCCGTGCTATACTTTGTCGCGAAGTCAGGCCCAATTGACTTGACCGTGTTGGCGTGGCGAGCATTGCTGCTCCACTTCTGCTGCCCCTCGTTCCACCAGCTATCTTCTCGCGACACCCGGTCACCTCCTATCGCGCGCGTGCCAGGCCCGCCACTGGTTCAGCAGATGGGGGTGATCGTAACGTTGTGGTGCCAAAGTTCCTCTATCGCGGTGTTCCAGGAGGTGGAACGATGAAAGCCAGGAGACTCATGTTCATGGTCGTGCTGGCGATGGTCGCCACGCTCTGCCTCGCGGGTTCGGCCGCAGCGGACCCGCCCAAGGCAAATTTCTACTTCAGATGGGGCTACTTCCTTGATGGTGTCGGCTGCGATCTGCGTGTTACGGGTGTAGCCGCCCACTGCCCGGGGCAATGGTACAAGGTCCAGATCTACTCCACCACAAACCCGCTGGTCAGCGGGACGATGGAGTTCTGGTTCGACACCGATAACCTGGGTTGGCCGGACCCCTGGGGATGGTTTTGGCGGGAGCGATTCCAGGGAGGATGGCGTATCCAGCCAGATGGGATTGACGGGTACTGGGAAGGTAATCTCACCAAGATCGGCACCGGATTCGACTGGTACCAACCGATATCAAAGATGGAAGGTAAGGGTTATGGCGCCCTCAGCGGCTACCTGATCAAAAGTGCGCATTGGTTGGAGCCGGCGGATCCTTCCGAGGAGTCGCCGTATGGTACTATGTGGCCGGTCAACGGTGGCGTGATCATCATGCCCGGCAAACAATAGGGGAATTGAACGACGCTCAAGCATCTTGTCAATGCTGCGTTGTTCCGAGTTAAGCGCATGGCGCGTCACGACGGGGGGCGTGCCATGCGCTGATCAGGACGTGGGGTTCATGCTGCCGGCCGGCGATGGCGCGCTGGTCAGCTCAGGCCTCAGTTTCTTTAGCGCCCCAGCACGGCAAGGACGAACCGCTCGATCTGCCGCACGCCGAAGAGCCGCGCCGCAGCCAGGTAAACGACCGCACCAATCGGCGCGGCGACGGCCACCTGCGTCAGCGCGCTGTTGCCCGCCAGGGGCAGCGCGGCCAGCACAACCCCGCACATCACCAGCGTTGCGGCCGCGATGCGCGCCAGCGCGATCAGCGTCTCCCGCCCCTCCACGCCCCCCAGCCGCCGGCGTAGCAGCCAGAGCAGCGCCAGCACCTCCAGCGTGATCGCGACCGAGTTCGCCAGCGCCAGGCCGCCGTGGCCCAATGGGCCCATCAGCGCCAGAGCCAGGGCGATGTTCAACGCGGCCGAGCCTGCGGCCAGCAGCAGCGGCGTCACCGTGTCTTTCAGGGCGAAGAACGCGCGCGCGGCCAGCTCCAGGCACGCGTGGCCGGCCAGCCCCAGCGCGTAGAAACGCAGCGCGACGTACACCGCCTCGGTCGCGGCCGCGTCGAACGCGCCCCGCTGGTAGAGCAGCGCCAGCAGCGGCCGGCCCAGCAGGATCAACCCGGCCGCGGCGGGCACGGCCAGCGCCAGCACCGTGCGCAGCGACTCGCCCAGCGTCCGGCGCAGGCCCGCGCGATCCCCGCGCGCGGCCAGCTCGGCCAGGGTGGGGAACGCGACCAGCCCGAACGCGGTGCCGACGATGGTCTCCGGGAGCTGCACGGCATCCCAGCCCCACTCCAGCGCGCTGACGCTCCCCGCGCCCAGCCGCGAGGCCAGGTTGGTGGTCGCCAGCAGCGTCAGGTGGAACACGCCCAGGTCGAGCACGCGCGGCCCCATGAGCAGGGCCACGCGACGCACCGCGCCGTCCCCGGCCCGGAGCACCGGCGACCAGCGGAAGCCGTAGCGGAGCAGGCCGGGGAGCTTGATCGCCAGGTGCAGCGCCGCGCCGGCCACCGCGCCCCATGCCAGCCCCCGCGTGCCCCAGGCCGGGGCCAGCCACAGCGCGCCCGCGGCCACCCCCAGCGGGTAGACGGCGGGCGCGAGCGCGGGCAGCAGAAAGTGCTTGAAACCGTTCAGCGCGCTGCCCAGCACCGCGCTGGCCCCGAAGACCACGGTGGAGAGCAGCACGATGCGCATCACGGCCGCGGTCTCGGCCTGCGCCGCGGGCGCGAAGCCGGGCGCGATGAGCGTCCGGACCAGCCACGGCGCGGCCAGTCCCGCGACCAGCGCCGCGGCTGCCACGATCAACCCCACCCAGTTGAGCACCGCGCTGGCCAGCCGCCACGCGGCCGGCCGGTCATCCGCGGCCACAAACTCGGCAAAGATCGGGATGAACGCGGTCGCCAGCGCGCCGCCCGCGACGACCGTGAACAGCAGGTCGGGCAGCTTGAACGCGGCGTAGTACGCGTCCAGCTCGGCCCCGATGCCGAAGATCCGGCCGATGACCATGTTGCGGAACAGCCCCGCGGCCGCGGCCAGCCCGAAGCACCCGGCAACGACGAGCACGTTGCGGGCGATGTGGCGGTGGCGGGTGGTGACTTCTGACATGGTGCAACGGTTCCAATGCTACAGCTGATGAGCGGAGCATACGCATCTGAAATTGGGACGCGGACGACGCTGACGACGCGGGCAACGCGGATACAATTTTGGATTCATCCGCGTCGTCCGCGGTATCCGCGTTGTCCGCGTCCTGGTTGAGATTTCCTGGCAGTGGGCATCACATGAGAAGTTGAGCTGGATGGGCCGCCTTCACTCTGGCATACCCTCCAACGCAACCCTGGCCTCCCCATAGTTCGGGTTCAGTTCCAGCGCGCGCTGCCACGAGGCGCGGGCGCTGGTGGGATCGCCGGCCGCGCGTTGCGCCATACCCTTCCAGAAGTAGACCTCCTCGATGGTGTCCTTGGCGCTGCGCAACGTGGCGTCGGCCAAGGCGATCACCTCCTGGTAGCGACCGGTCTCGAAATAGGCCCGGAAGGGTGCGAACTGATACCACAACATGCGCCACGGCAGCCCGATGCGCCGCGCCCGGTCGAAGGCGTCCGCAGCCGGGCCGTAGTCGCCCAGCGCGGCCAGGCTGCTGCCCAGGTTGAACCAGGCGAAGGGGTCGGCGTCGTTGGCCGCGACCGCGGCCTGGGCACGTTCCAGGCTGCGCGCCCACATCAGTGCGTCATCTAGATCCGGGCCGAGGATCGCTTCGACCGCGGCCGTCCGGCCCCCGTCGTAGATCACCACGGAGGCCCGGTTGAACACGGCCCACAGCGCCTCCACCTCGGCGTAGGGCAGGCGGATGCCTTCGTAGGGCTGGCCCTTGACGACGCCGCGCGAGTCGTAGGAGTCGTAGGCGATCCAGTCGCCGGCCGCGTCGTCGTAGCCCACCAGCAGCCGGTAGTGGCCCATGCCGTCGTTGGGCTTCGGCTCATACCAGGTTTCGATTAGCACCGGCACGCCTGCTCCCAGCAGTTGACGTAATCGTTCGACGTCGCCGTTGACGCGCGCGGTCGCGGCCAGCCCTTGCGCCCGCGCATACGCGGCCAGCTCCTCCGGGTTCACGTTCTTGTCGTCCCGGAACGGCCGCAGCGCCGCGCCGATGACTCCCTGGTCAACCCTCAGCCCGAAGTAGCTCAGGTGCATGGCCAGGGTGGCGGGGCCGCAGTTGTTCCAGGTCTGCCAGGCGTGGGTCAGGCCGGAGAGACGGAGGGACGCGGCAGGCGTGGGGGTGGGCGGG